>RHMC01000272.1 GCA_003719395.1 Streptomyces altiplanensis | reverse complement strand
GACGGAGCAACCTCACTCCGCGCCGGCCCCCGTTCTCTCACCAGCTTCTCCTCACCAGCGCGCCGGATCCCCGCCCCCCACGGCGAAGACGGACCCGTCGGGCGCGGTGGCGAACACCTTGCCGGGAGCGGGGACGGGGGCGGGGAGCGAGGCCGCGAAGGTGTACGGCCCCTCACCCATGCGGGGCATGGTCTGGCCCAGCAGCCTGCCGTCGGCGGCGTCGACCGCCAGCAGCCGCCCGTCGGCGGCCGACAGGTAGACGCGGCCTTCGGCCGTTACCGGTCGTGAGGCGCGGCTGACCGACGTCTCCAGCCGCCACCGCTGCGCGCGCTCGGCGCTCTCCGTACTCTCCGCACCCCCCGTACCGCGCATGTCGACGGCGATCAGGGAGCCGTTGACACCGAAGAGGTACGCCGTGTTCCCGCGCACCGCGGCCTGCGCCTGGTCGAGCGGTGCGACGAGGGGAACGCGGCGGGCGGTGCGCGCCGTGGTGTCGAGGCGTACGACCGCCCGCGTCACGCCGTCGGTGTCGTCCTCCAGCAGGAACAGAGCGCCGTCCGAGGTGTTGACCGGGCTGAGTATCCCGCTCAGCCGCTGTTCCCACTGTGCTTCGCCGCTGTCCGGATCGACCGCGACGACCGTGGTCGACGTACCGTCGTCCGACACCGTGGCCGCGTAGACCGGCCCCCGGCGGCCGGGCGATGTCACCCACCGGGTGCCGACGCCGCCGTGCCGCTTTGACCAGAGGGTTCTGCCCGTGGTGTTGTCGACGCCTCGACGGTTCCGTCCGGGCCGACCAGAAGCGCCGACTTCGCAGTGTGGAGGGCGACGGTGCCGCCGGAGGCGCCGATACCGGTACTCCACCGGCGGACGCCGGTCCGCGGATCGAGGGCCTCCAGCCGGTCTCCGCCGGGTGTCACGACGTGCAGGAGCCCTCCGGCGAGGACGGGAGCGCTGTCGTCCGAGCGGGAACGGGGTGCGCCGCCGGCCGTCTTCTCCGACCAGTCGGCCTTTCCGTCGGCCGGGCTCAGACGGGAGGCCTTGACACCGGTGGCGCTGCAGTAGAGGGCGCCGTCCGCGTACGAACAGGCAGGCGCGTGACTCCGCGCGCCGTCCGACAGGGAGACGCTCCAGGGACGGGCGGTCTCGCCCGCCCCGGCCCGTTGTGCGACAGGTGCGGGACCGGGGCGGCCGTCGTCCACCGTCGCGCGTACGCCGAGAACGCCGCCCACGACCAGCGACGAGGCCAGAGCCACGGTGAGCGCGGCCCGCCGGGGGCCGCCCTTGCGCCGGCGGGCGGGAGCGGCGGCAACGGCCCCGGCCGGTTTGGCCGGCGCGTCAGTCCCAGCAGCCGGCTCGGCTCCCGTGGCGCTCGCTGCCTTCGCCGGAGGCTTTTTCCTTGCGGCAGTTTCCTCCGCCCCGCCCGGAGTCCTCTGCGCCGGTATGAACGCCTGGGTGTCGTCGGCGGTCCGGTACGCCGCGGACCGCAGCGCGGCCATCAGCGCGTCCGGCGTGGGCCGGTCGGCGGGATCCTTCGCCAGGCACCGCGTGAACAGCGGGACCAGTGCTTCCGGTACGTCCGTCAGGTCCGGCTCTCGTGCACCACCTGGTACGCGACGATGTACGGGCTGTCGGAGTCGAAGGGGCCGCGCCCGGTCGCCGCGTGGACGAGCACGGACCCCATCGCGAACACGTCCGCTGCCGGACCGACTTCGCGCGGGCGCTGGAACTGCTCGGGCGCCATGAACGGCGGCGTACCGATCAGCTTGCCGGTCTCCGTCCGCAGATCGCTGTCCGTCGGCCGGGAGATGCCGAAGTCGATGACCTTGGGCCCGTCGGCCGCCAGCAGCACGTTGCTCGGCTTGAGATCGCGGTGCACCACGCCTGCGCGATGGATGTCGCGCAGCGACTCGGCGAGGCCGGCGCCGAGTCTGAGCAACTCCTCTGTACTCAGAGGACCGTTCCGCTTGACGCGTTCGGCGAGGGTGGGGCCTTCGATGAACAGGGTGGCCATCCAAGGCCGTTCCGCATCCGTGTCGGCGTCCACGACGGGTGCGGTGAACGCTCCGCTCACTCGGCGGGCGGCGGAGACCTCCTGCCGGAAGCGGGCCCTGAACTCGGGATCTGCGGCAAAGTCGGCGTGCACCACCTTGACGGCGAGACGCAACCCGGAGCCGGAGGCGGCCAGATGGACCACACCCATGCCTCCTGAGCCGAGCACGGCTTCGAGCCGGTACTGCCCGGCGTATTCCGGATGCTCCGCTTCCGGTCCTGTCCCGGTGCTGCGCAGCGGCGGCATCGTCCACCCCCGTGTGAATCGTCCGCAAGCGAGACGCACGGAGCCTAGTCGATGATGCGTGCGATGTCGGTGTGGCTTGCTAGCCTGCGCGGCGTACGAGATACGCACATCAACGGGGGAGGGCCTCATGGCCGTGGGAGAAGACGCGGGAACCACCGAGAAGGCCGCCGAGAACGCCACCGGGGAGGCAGTCGCGACCATGGCTGCCACCGCCACCGCGGAGACGCTGGCGGTGCGGTACCCCGTAGCTCCGGGCTACCGGGTGAACGTGCGCAGCGGCCCCGGCACCAACTACCGGATCGTCAAGGTCCTGCCGTACGACGCGCGCGTGCCGATCAACTGCCAGTGCCCCGGGACGACCGTGTCGGGGCCGTACGGGACGACGAACCTCTGGTCCAACATCGCGAACAGCCAGTTCGTTTCGGACGCGTACATCAACACCGGCAGCGACGGCTATGTCGCAGTGCGCTGCGCCTGAGGACGACGAGGGGGCACGCCACATGCTTCCCACCCTTCCCACACCGGACCTGTCGTCACCGTCGGCGGCACCCTGGCCGCCTTCGGACGGGTGGTGGGCGCAGCCGGAGTGACGGCAGCGTCCGCCCCGGCCGGGTGCGCGGCCGCTCCCGCCGGAGCCCTGGCCGACGAGGTCCTCGGGTGCCCGGTCGCCCCCGGCTGACGCCTCAACGCCAGGTCGGGCCCGGGAACGCAGTACCGGCTGATCAAGATCCTGCCGTACGGCGCCGGAGTTCCCGTCCGCTGCTCTGCTGCCGGAAGCCGGGCGGGACGGTCACGGGCCCGTACGGGACGCCGAAGCTGTGGGACAGCATCGCGGGCGGGCAGTTCGTTTCGGACGCATACGTGAATACGGACCGCGACGGTTGCGTCGCCGCGCGCTGCGCCTGACCGCCGCCCCTCCCACCCCGCCCACCGGGGATAATCGACCCGTGAGCGAAAACGCCGACGGCACCCCGACCACCCCCGCCGCCCCCCACCACTCCGGGCGACGGCGGAGGCGGCGGTCCGCAGCCCGAGCCCATCCGGTTCTTCGGCACGACCTGGGTGGACCACGACAGCGGTTACGGGCTGCGCCGGGCCGGGGCCGCCGTCGGTTCACTGGCCGCCGCTGCCGCCGGCTGCTTCGTGCTGCGCTTCGCCTACCAGGGCCTGGCGATCGCCGACGTCGGCAGCTTCCTGAACATCCTGGTGGTCGCCATGTTCGCGATCTGCAGCGCGATCGCCTTCCGCCGCACCTGGACGGGGTACGTACGCCGCCCCGACCCCGCCACCGAGGCCTCGCTGCGCAGCCTGAAGAGCATCGGCTTCATCGGCGTACTCCTCGCGTACTTCTTCCGCTCGCTCACCGAGGCCCCGGGCGAGAAGCTGCACCGCAGCGAGTACGAGACGGCCCTCATCCAGTACGAACGCCGCCGGGGCTCCCGCACGGGCAACCCGGCGGCCCGCAAGAAGAAGCCCAAGCGACGCCGGTAGCCGGCCCGGCGGCAGGAGGCCGGGCGGACGGCCTCCTGCCCGTGGATGTCCCCGACCGCCCCGGGCGAGGACCGGCTCCACGGCGGACCCGGACGTGTTCGAGGAACAGCACACACGCCTCCGGGGCGTCGTCTGCCGGATCACCGGATCGGTCGCCGCCGCCGACGCCGTCGTCGAGGAGACCTGGCCGCGCCGGCAGGCGCTCCCGGACGGCGAGGTCCGCGATCCGCGCCCGTACGCCGGCACGAACTCGTCGCCGCGCCCGCCCCTCATCACCCACCCGCTGTCCCGGTTCCTCGGGGCACCGGCGTCCAGCACGACGCCGCCCGCTCCACTCCCGTCGACCCGGCCGCCCCCACCTTCGCCGTCATCGGCGGCGACTTCACCAGCATCGAGGCGGCGCCGACGAGTGCGGCTGCTGACCGGCGGGCAGCTCGCCCCGGGCCTCTCCTCCCGCGACCGCACCCCTGTCCGTACGACGCTCGAAACGCTCGGAGTGCGCGTCGAAGAGGGCCACCACGTCGACGACCCCGGCACGGTCGGTCCCGGCACGGTCGACGCCGGTACCGTCGTCCGGGCCGGCGCGCTGACCGCGCACACCCGGGCCGACGCCGCCGCCGGCCCGGCCCTCGACGGCACGGGCCGCATCCGCGTGGCCGCGGCCCTGCGCTCGGTCTCGCACCCCGGTACCCGCGCCGCAGGGTTACTCGGCGGCCGGCCTGCGCATGTCCTGCGCCGCGGCCCGGCCCACGGGCGCGCACGCCGCCGGATCCGTCATCGCGGAGGCCCGGTGCCAGGAGCCCGAGTCCCTGAAGTTCCGGTACATGATCCCGTGCGTGAGTCCGGGCCGCCGCGAGGGCCAGATCCGGTCGTACGCGCCGACGCTCGCGGCCGACGGCTCGCCCCACGACCGCCTCCTCACCGGCCGGCCGCGCGGCGCCCTCGTGAAGGAACGGATCGTACGTTCCACGATCCGCACTCTGCGCCCGACATCCCGCCACCCCGCCCTGGCCCGCAGCCTCCCGGGCCCGGAACTGACTCCACGGCCCCACGGCCCCACGGCCCCACAGACCCACAGGTTCACGGACCCGCGGGTCCGACCCACCGCCGCCGGGCCGCGACCCGGCGGCGCATCAACCGCCCGGGTCCTTGACGCACGCCATCACCGGGAGCATTATTCAACACATGATGAATTACGCCCCCGAGCCCGCGGTCACGGCAGACGGGGCCGCCGTGACCGCCCACGGCCTCACCGTCGTACGAGGCCGGCGCACCGTCCTGCGAAACCTCGACTTCGCCGTCCCCCGAGGCAGAATCACCGGCCTCCTGGGTCCCTCCGGCTGCGGCAAAACGACCCTCATGCGAGCCGTCGTCGGCACCCAGGCCAAAGTCACCGGCACCCTCGAAGTCCTGGGCCGCCCGGCCGGCGACGCGACCCTCCGCCCCCGCATCGGCTACGTGACCCAAGCCCCCTCCGTCTACGCCGACCTCACGGTCCGTCAGAACCTGGACTACTTCGCGGCCGTTCTCCAGCCAGGCCGCGACCACCGCGAAGCCCGCCACGACGCCGTCACCCGCGCCATCGCCGACGTCGACCTCACCTCGCACCAGGCCGCCCTGGCCGGCAGCCTCTCCGGCGGCCAGAGCAGCCGCGTGTCCCTGGCCGTGGCCCTCCTCGCCGCGCCCGAACTCCTCGTCCTGGACGAACCGACCGTCGGCCTCGACCCGGTCCTGCGCCGCGACCTGTGGAACCTCTTCCACACCCTCGCGGACCGCGGCGCCACTCTCCTCATCTCCTCCCACGTGATGGACGAGGCCGAGCGCTGCCACCGCCTCCTCCTCATGCGCGAGGGCGGGATCCTGGCCGAGGGCACCCCCGAAGCCCTCCGCTCCCGTACGCACCGCGCCACGGTGGAAGAGGCGTTCCTCCACCTGGTCGACGAGGCGAACTCCCGCCAGGAGGCAACCCGATGAACACTTCCCGCACCCTCGCCACAGCCGCCCGCGTCCTGACCCAGCTGCGGCACGACCCCCGGACGATCGCGCTCCTGCTCCTCGTCCCGGTAGTGATGATCACGCTGCTGCGCTTCGTCTTCGACGCGTCGCCGCGGACCTTCGACTCCATCGGTGCGTCCCTGCTCGGGATCTTCCCCCTCATCACGATGTTCCTGGTGACATCGATCGCCACCCTGCGAGAACGCACCTCGGGCACCCTCGAACGCCTCCTCGCCATGCCCCTGGCCAAGGCCGACCTGATCGCGGGCTACGCCCTGGCCTTCGGTCTCCTGGCCGTAGTCCAATCAGCCCTGGCCACAGGAGCCTCCCTCTGGTTCCTGGGCCTGGACGTGGTCGGCTCCCCCTGGCTGCTGCTCCTGATCGCCCTCCTCGACGCACTGCTGGGCACAGCACTGGGCCTGTTCGTCTCGGCCTTCGCGGCGTCGGAATTCCAGGCCGTCCAGTTCATGCCGGCGGTGATCTTCCCGCAGCTGCTTCTGTGCGGCCTGTTCACCCCCCGCGACACGATGCAGCCGGCCCTGGAGGCGATCTCGAACGTGCTCCCCATGTCGTACGCGGTGGACGGCATGAACGAAGTCCTGCGCCACACGGACGTGACGTTCACCTTCGTCCGGGACGCCGCGATCGTCGCGGCCGTAGCCCTCCTGGTCCTCGTCCTGGGCGCGGCCACCCTCCGCCGCCGCACCACGTAGTAACTCACCCGACCGGACCACCTCACTTCCGCCCGGCCACCTCAAGTCCGTCCGGCGATCTAGGACAAAGGGAACCTGGGGGCCCGCCCCGGTTCAGGGAAGGGGCGGGCAGGGGAACAGCCCCGCGCAGCGCCCACCCCACCTCGCCCCGCCCCAGGTCACCCACCCCGTTCCGCCC
>RHMC01000271.1 GCA_003719395.1 Streptomyces altiplanensis | reverse complement strand
CGGCGGCCTCGGCGGCCTCGGTGGGCTCGGGCTCGGGGCCGGGTCGGGCTCCGTGGCGGCGGGCTCGGGCTCCGGAGCGGCGGTGGCCGCTGCGGGCTCTGTGGCGGCCTCGGCCTCGGCGGCGACCGGTTCCGGATCGGCTGCCGGTTCGCGGGTGGTTTCCGGCTCGGCGTCGGGCGCGGTCTCCTCGGCGGGCTCGGCGGCGACGTCGTCGTCGCCGGTACGTCGTCGTCGGCCTTGTCGGCCTCGTCGCAGCGGTGGGCTCGGCGGGGGGCTTCTGCCGCGACCGGCTCGGGGGGCGGCCGCGTTCGCCTCGGGCTCGGTGGGCTGCGAGGGGACCGTGACCGGGGCCGAGGGGGACGCGGGGGCCGGGTCGGCCGGGGTGGACTGGGCCGGGACGTTCGGCGCCGGCGGGGGAGTCGTCGTGCGGGACGCGGACGGGTTGTCGAAGGCCGCCGCCACCAGGTCCGATGCGATGCCCGGCGCCGTCGGCTTCCCGGCCGGCTTCTCCGCCGCCGTCTCGTCCTCCTGGGCCGTGGCCTGCGACGGGGCGGGCACTGCGGCCACCGTCTCCCTGACCTCGGCGGACGCGGTTTCCGGTTCCGGCGCGGAGGCCGGGTCCGGCTTACGTTCGGCCTGGGACGGAACGGAAGCTGCCGTCGAGGTCTCCCGTGCCGGCGGCTGCTCGTTGCTCTCCGCTCGATCGCGTCCGAACACCTTGCGCAGCAAGCTCCGAATGCCCATGGGCGAGGCCTTTCGCATGAGTTGGGTGCGATGCACGTCCGCACCCGTGGGATCAACCCTGGCCAGGGCGGACACGTAAGGTTAGCGGCCCCGCCCGTTGATCTTCGGGAGGGTCGGCCGTGCCGTTCCGGTTCCGGGCGCGTTCCGGGCGCGCGGGGCTCGCGCCGGCGAACACCGGCGCCCAGTGCGACCCTCCGGGCCGCCCCGGCGGCCGCCCCCGCGCCCCGTACTCCGTACGCGCCCTCGCCGCCACGTCAACTCCCGCACGGCCGTCACGCATTCACCTGGCGTTCACCCCACGGCCGCCGGAACGCGCGCACACGCCCCTAACGTCGCGGCCGGAGACATTCCGACACGAACACGATGTCGGCGCAGGGCGCGCCGAAACACAGCCCGTACAGCCTATTTGGAGGGGTCCGTGCGCAATCTGCTGCCGCTGCTCAACTCGCCGCACTCGGGTGGGCGCTCCGCGCTGACCTGTCGTTACCGCTGCGGAGACGCCTGCTTCCAGGACGTCCCGAACACCAGCGACAACGAGTACGCCGGTGACGTCATAGCCGGTGCTCTGTCGAGACGGTCGATGATGCGCGCCGCCGCCGTGGTGACCGTGGCCGCCGCCGCCGGAGCCTCGGCCCTCGCCGGCCCCGCCGCCCCGCAGGCCGTGGCGGCGGAAGGCCGCCAGAAGCCCCAGGCCGGCAAGGGCAGGAGCGACGGCGCCCGCGGACTGCGCTTCGCACCCGTCGCGCCCAACACCGCCGACGCCGTCACGATCCCCGACGGCTACGCCCAGAACGTCGTCATCCGCTGGGGCGAGCCCATCCTCCGCGGCGCCCCCGCCTTCGACCCGGACAAGCAGTCCGCCAAGGCGCAGGCCGGCCAGTTCGGCTACAACAACGACTTCCTCTCCCTGCTCCCCCTCCCCGGTGAGCACGGCCGCCAGGTACTCGTCGCCAACCACGAGTACACGGACGAGATCCTGATGTTCAAGGGGTACGACCCGGCCAAGCCCACCCGCGAGCAGGTCGAGACCGCCTGGGCCGCCCACGGCCTGTCCGTCGTCGTGGTCCAGGAGGAGCGCAAGTCCGGCAAGCTCACGCCGGTCACCCGCCACCACCTCAACCGCCGCCTCCACACCACCTCCGTCTTCGAGCTGACCGGCCCCGCCGCCGGCAGCGCGCTCCTGAAGACGTCCGCCGACCCGACCGGCAGGAAGGTCCTCGGCACGCTCAACAACTGCGCCGGCGGCACCACCCCGTGGGGCACGACCCTGCACGGCGAGGAGAACTTCAACCAGTACTTCGCCAACGGCTCCAGCGCCACCGACAAGCGCTACGGCATCGGATCCGGCGCCACCGAGCGCAAGTGGGAGCTCTTCGACAAGCGCTTCGACGTCAAGCAGGAGCCGAACGAGTCCCACCGCCAGGGCTGGGTCGTCGAGCTCGACCCGTACGACCCCGACTCGACGCCCCGCAAGCGCACCGCGCTCGGCCGCTTCAAGCACGAGGCCGCCCAGCCCCGCCTGACCGCCGACGGCCGCCCCGTCGTCTACATGGGCGACGACGAGCGCTTCGACTACTTCTACAAGTTCGTCTCGTCCAAGCGGATGAAGAAGGGCAACTCGCGGGCCGCCCGCGAGCACAACCTCACCCTTCTCGACGAGGGCACGCTGTACGTCGCCAAGATCACCGGCGACTCCCCCGGCGAGGTCGACGGCACGGGCAAGCTCCCCGACGACGGCGAGTTCGACGGCAGCGGCGTCTGGATCCCGCTCGCCACCGGCACCACCTCGCACGTCCCCGGCATGACGGCCGAAGAGGTGTACGTCTTCACGCGCCTCGCGGGCGACAAGGTCGGCGCGACCAAGATGGACCGCCCCGAGGACGTCGAGCCGAGCCCCCGCACCGGCCGCGTGTACGTCGCCCTGACGAACAACACCGACCGGGGCAAGCCCGGCAAGGCGGGCGCCGACGAGGCCAACCCGCGCAACCTCAACAAGCACGGCCAGGTCCTGGAGCTCGCCGAGCACTGGGACGACCCGGCGTCGGACGGCTTCGCCTGGCGGCTCTTCCTGGTCGCGGGCGACCCGGACGACCCGGCGACGTACTTCGCGGGTTTCCCGAAGGACAGGGTCAGCCCGATCTCCTGCCCGGACAACGTGGCCTTCGACCCGCACGGCAACCTGTGGCTGTCCACGGACGGCAACCAGCTCGGCTCCCACGACGGTCTGTTCGGCGTGGCGACGCGCGGCGAGCGGCGCGGTGAGCTGAAGCAGTTCCTGACCGTCCCGAAGGGCGCGGAGACCTGCGGTCCGGTCATCCAGGACCGTCGCGTGCTCGTCGCGGTCCAGCACCCGGGCGAGGTCGACGGCGCGAGCGTCGAGAAGCCGGCGTCGGTGTGGCCCGACGGTCCCGGCAGGATCGTCCGCCCGTCGGTCGTGGCGGTCTACCGCAAGGACGGCCGCGACATCGGCGTGTAGCCATACGCCGAAGGGGCTGGAGCGTGCCGGTGACGGCGGGCTTCAGCCCCTTCCGCGTTCCGCGCCCACCTGGTCGCGCCACCTCGTGTACTGCTCCGCCGCGTCCCCCGTGTACGCCCACGGCACCCGCGCCGTCGCGCCGTCCAGCAGCGCGAAGGCCTCCCGCGCCTCGTCCGGCAGGCCCGCCCAGCAGGCCGCGTGCGCCAGGTAGTTCAGCTCGCCGACCTCCTCCGGGGCCGCGGGTCCGGGCGGCCGCCCGCCCAGCCACCGCTCCTGGGTCCGGCGTACCTCCGTCACGGCCAGCTCGTGGTGCCAGTGCTGGTCGAAGCCGCGCACCGGACGGCCCCCGGCCGCCGCCGCGACGTACCGGTACTCCTCCACCCGGGCGATCTGCACCAGCACCGGCAGCGGCGACCCGGCGGGCGCCGCGCCCGCCGCGTCGCGGGCGAAGTCGTACATCCGGCCGTGCGTGCCGTGCCAGCGCGCCGAGTGGTAGCGCAGCAGCTGCACATGGCCCTCGATGTTGTACGGGTCGCGGCGCCGCAGCTCCTCCCACCACTCGCGCAGCTCCGCCCGGCCGACCCCGTCGCCGTACAGCCGCGCCACGGTCAGCAGCGACACCCAGGGCATCGGGTCGGCGGGGCGCGCGTCGGCCGCGCTCAGGCAGGTCATGACGGCGACGTCGATACGGGCGCGGTCGATCTCGGTGCCGCGCCCCGCCTCGATGGCCTGGTTGAAGACCCGTACGACCTCGGTCGCGGCCCGCAGCACCGCGGCGTCCGGGCTGTCCGGCTCGGCCGCCCGCCACGTCTCCACCACGGAGCTGCTCGCGGCCGCGTTCGCGAGCAGCCGCAGCCGGTGGGTGCGCAAGGGCCAGTTCTCGCCCGTGGCGTGCAGCAGGTCGCGTACGCCCTGCCAGCGGCCGATCACGATGTCCTGCCGGGCCGCGGTCAGCGGCCGGTCGCCGAAGTCCGGGTCGAATTCGGGTGCGCGACCGGAACCGGAACGGCGGCGGCGTACGGCCATCGGAGCACCTCCTGGTCAGAGAGTCGGCGGTCGGGAATCCGTGGTCACGGAGCCGGGGTCAGAAGTCGGTGGGGAATCCGGCGTCGACGTGGTCCCGGCGGCCCCCGCGCTCCGTTCCGGAACCGACGTGCACCGCTTCGATCGGGATGGCGCGGGTGGCGTCGAGCCGCGCGGGGGTGTAGTACGCGCTGCCCTGCCGCCAGTACCAGAGCATCGGGGCGACGCCGACGGCCAGCCCGCCGAGGCCGATCGCGATCGCCGCCGCGCTGAGCTCGGTGAGCGAGGCGGCGAAGACGCAGAACATGAACAGCGAGCCGAGCAGCGGCCAGGCCCCGCCGAGGACGAAGTCCTTCGGGGAGGCCAGCAGCGTCTTGCGGTAGGCGACGACGGCCGCGAGCCCCGCGAGCCCGTAGTACAGCGTGGTCTGGAGGCCGATCGCGGCGAGCGCGTCCGACATGATCTGCTCGGTCGAGCCGAGCGCGTTCGAGGCGACGAAGAGGACGAGCGCGACCGTGCCGACGACGGCGACCGCGACCCACGGGGTGTTCCAGCGGCGGTGCACGAGACCGAGCGCGGACGGCATCGTACGGTCGCGGCCCATCGCGAAGAGCGAGCGCGTGACCTGGATCAGGGTGGTCTCCAGGGTGGCGATGGTGGAGAGCACCACGGCCAGGACCATCAGCTTGCCGCCGACGCCGGGCCAGATCACCTCGCCGAGGACCGCGAGGACGTTGGTGTCGTGCGCGGAGATCTGCTCGCTCGTCAGGATGACGTTGACGGCGATCGTGAAGACGACGAACAGCAGGAAGACGACACCCACTCCGACCAGCGAGGCGAGCCCGGCGGTGCGGCGGCTGTCGCGGGTCTCCTCGCTGAGGTTGCTGGTGACGTCCCAGCCCCAGTAGTAGAAGGCGGCGATCAGGGTGCCCGCGGCGAAGCCGGTGAAGCCGTCGAAGTGGCCGAAGCCGAGCCAGGACCAGTCGAAGGCGGCCGCCGCGCCGTTGTGGAGGAGCGCGCCGAGCACGAAGAGGACGAGGATCGCGAGCTCGACGCCGGAGACCAGGAGCTGGGCGCGGGCGGAGAGGCGGGCGCGCCGAGTACGACGGCGAGCATCAGCAGGAACCAGCCGGCGCCGGCGGCGGTGGCGAGCGCGGTGTGCGACGCGAGGTCCGGGTCGAAGAGGGAAAGGGTCATCTGACCTGCGGGAAGCGATCCGGCGACCATGAAGATCGTGGCGGCGACGACGAGCGCCCAGCCGCTGATGAAGCCGAGGAAGGGGTGCAGGGTGCGGCCCACCCAGGAGTAGGTGGCGCCCGCGTTCACGTCGATGCGGCCGAGGCGGCCGAAGGCCAGGACGATGCCGAGCATGGGGATCGCGCAGTAGAGCAGCGCGGCAGGGCTTGCGAGGCCGACGGCGCCGACGAGGACAGCGGTGGTGGCGGCGAGGGAGTAGGCGGGGGCGCTGCCCGCGACGGCCATCACGATCGTTTCGAAGGTGCCGAGGGCGTTGGGCTGGAGCCCTCTGCCGGAGGTGTGGCTCATGCTGTTCTCAGCTGCTTCCGGAGGTGTGCCGGGCACAATTGGAATGCTCTGTTCCCCTTGTGTGACACGACATTTGGCGACAAGTCAGAGATGTGGTCCCAGTCCGGAGGCGTCCCCTCCGGACGGGAGATCGTGCGCATAGTAGTGCGCTTCGCGCCCGGGGAGCAGCCGGGCGGTCGTACCCTCGGACCCATGGCTTCAGACGAGGGGACGACCAGCGCCGGGACCGTACGGATCGACGTCTGGATCTGGTCCGTACGGCTCACCAAGACCCGCTCCCAGGCGGCGGCGGCCTGCAAGGCGGGCCATGTCCGCGTCGGCGGCGAGCGGGTCAAGCCGGCGCACGCGCTGAAGGCCGGCGACGAGGTGCGGCTGTTCCACGCCGGCCGTGAGCGGATCGTGGTCGTCTCGCGGATCATCCGCAAGCGCGTGGGCGCCCCCGCGGCGGCCGAGTGCTACGTCGACAACAGCCCGCCGCCCCCGCCCCGCGAGTTCGTCGCGCCGGTGGCGGTGCGCGACCGGGGCGCGGCCGGCCGACGAAGCGCCACCGGCGCCGAGATGGAGCGCTCCAGGGGCCGAAGCCGACGGCCGGCTGACGGCTGGCAGAGTGAGGGCCATGTCGTCGACTTCCCCGCGCCGCCCGTGCCCGTTCTGTGGCCGTGAGGTCGCCGTCGTCGCGGGCCGCTTCGTACGCCACGACCCGCGTACCCGGGCCGCCACCGCCGAGCTGACCCTGTGCGCCGGTTCGAAGCGGCGCGGCTCGCGCCGCGGCGTCGCAGCGCACCCTGGACGGCTACGAGCTGCCGCCGTTCCCCGGCCAGCTGCCCCTGTTCTAGCGCGGAGCCTGCTCCCCCGCCCCGCGTCGCGTGCCACGGTGGCGGGAGGGGCGTGTCCGGGGCGCTCCCCGCAGGGCGTCGAACGCAGCCACCCCGAAGCAGATCCCGGTG
>RHMC01000270.1 GCA_003719395.1 Streptomyces altiplanensis | reverse complement strand
GGCCCCCGGGGGATCAGACGCTCAGGCGGCGGCCCTGGCCTTGCGGGCCGCGATCCACGCGTACACCAGCACCCCCGCGAACAGGAACAGCACGCCCTGGTAGACCGCCGCGTAGCCCGAGCCCGCGACCAGCCACATCGAGAAGCCGAAGGCGAGGGCCGCGCGGACCGCGTCGCGGGCCAGGCGGCGGCGGTCGACGCGGGCGGACCGGCCGGAGGCGAGGAAGTAGATCTGGGCGGCCGTGGACAGCAGGTACGGGACGGTGGCCGTGAAGGTCGTGACCAGGACCAGGATCTCGAAGACGCCCTCGGAGCCCGCCGTGTAGTTGTAGACGGTGAGGAGCGAGGCCAGGACGGCCGTGACCAGGACGCCGACCGTCGGGACCCCGCGCCGCTTCGTGGCGAACACGGCGGGGAAGAGACCGTCCTTCGCGGCGGCGTACGGCGTCTGCGCGCTCAGCAGCGTCCAGCCGTTGAGCGCGCCGACCATGGAGACCAGTGCGGCGCAGGCGACGGCGGTGCCGCCCCACGAGCCGCCGAACATCGCGTTCACGGCGTCGGAGAAGGGCGCCGTGGAGCCGACCAGCTTGTCGTGGGCGACGGTGCCGAAGACCGCGAGCGTACCCAGCAGGTAGATGAAGGCGGCGCCCAGCGTGCCGAGGATGGTGGCGCGGCCGACGTTGCGCCGCGGGTCGCGGACCTCGCCGGCGCTGACGGCGGCGGACTCCACGCCGAGGTAGCTGAAGAGCAGGATGGCGGCGGAGGCGGAGACGGCGCCGAGCGGGCCCTGGCCGCTCGCCTGGAACGGGCCGAGGTTGGACGGATCGAAGAAGAAGAGCCCGCCGACGGCGACGAGCAGCAGCGGCGCGAACTTCAGGACCGTCGCCACGAGCTGGACGGCCCCGACGTAGCGCGTGCCGGCCAGGTTGGCGAGGGCGGGCAGCCACTGGAGCACCAGCGCGGCCGTGATCGTGGCGGCGACGGATCCATGGACGGGTATGAGGACGTCGAGGTAGCCGACGGCCGCCACCGCGAGCGCGGCGTTGGACACCCAGGTGGTGATCCAGTAGCTCCAGGCGGCGAGGAAGCCGGCGAAGTCGCCGAAGGCCTCGCGGGCGTAGACGTACGGGCCGCCGGTCTGCGGGTGCCTCTCGGCGAGCCGCCCGAAGACCAGGGCGAGCGTGATCGCGCCGAGGGTCAGGACTCCGAAGGCGACCAGGCTGATGGTGCCGAAGGGGGCGACGGAGGCGGGCAGCAGGAAGATTCCGCCGCCGATGATGTTGCCCATGACCAGGGCGGTCGCCACCGGCAGCCCGAAGCGCCGGGCGTGCTTGCCGCCCTCGTCGGCGTCGCCCGCCGGGGTGACTGTGGGGGGGTGGGGTGGTCCGGGTGGTCATGGGGGGGTGCGCCTCTCTCCGTGCCAAAGCCCGACCATGCTCCGGTACGGGAAACAGCGCACCAAATCAGGCGGATTTATCCTGTCGGCGGTGCCCCTGACCGGAAAAGGTCCTTCCGCTTCCGCTTCTGACCGGGGATCCTCCGCCGCCGCCAGCGGCACCTGCGGCCCCTGGCACTCGCGCAGCCAGCGCCGCACACCCGGTGCACCTGCTCGGCTCCGGCCAGCTCCTGCCCGTCGGCGACGGGCGGGGAGAGGGTGTACGGCGACATCAGGAAGGGCCGGGCCTGTTCGCCGCCGAGGCCGCCGTGCGAGCCGATCTGCTCCTCGAAGGCGTGCACGCGACCGGTGTCCGGGTCGTACCAGGAGTTCACCATGATGTCGGCGACATGGGGAAAGCCGTCGGTCCGGCGTACGGCGTCGGCGGGCACCCGGGCCGAACACCGCCAGCGGCCCGGTGTCCCCCGTGCCGTCGTCGTCGAGGCGCAGCTGCGCGCCGTCGGACCCGAGCACCAGTGCGCCGTGCTCCTCGCTCCGTACGAGCAGGAAGCCGATGCCGGGGTGGTTGGCGAGCGTCGTCAGCAGCGCGGGGTGGTGCCGGTCGATCTGCTCGCGCGTCGCCCGGCCCGCGGCGTCGGGGAAGGAGATCAGCCCCAGGTTGCCCGAGGCCAGCACGACCGGGTCGGTGCCGGGCTCCGGGCGCTCCTCCTCGTCGTCGGCCACCGGGCGGTGCAGCGCGGTCCGCACGGCGTCGCGCGCCTCCGACGCGCTGACGGTGCGCGCCGCACGGCGCGGAACGGGCAGTCCGCAGCCGGCCCTGACGAGGTTCGCGAGGGTGAGCCGTACGCGCCCTCGAAGGTCTCCCCCGGGCTCTGCCCGTGATCGGAGAGGAGGACGATCCGGTACGCGCGCGGGGCGTGCTCGGCGACCTTGGCTATCAGCCCCAGCGACCGGTCGAGCCGTTCCAGGACCTTCAGCGCGTCCGGGCTGTGCGGCCCGGAGTGGTGCGCCACTTCGTCGTACGCGACGAGGTCGGCGTAGACGGCGGTACGTCCGGCGAGCATGTCGCCGAGCACCGCGGCGACCACCACGTCGCGCTCGACGACGGTCTAGATGATGAAGGGGTAGAAGCCGCCCCTCTTCACGCGCGGGCTGTCGCTGCGCAGCCACGCGGCGGTCGACTGGCCGATCTCCCGGGCGGCCTCGGCGACGAAGGACATGCTGGTACGTACCGTGTTCGCGGGGTCGGAGAAGTACGCGAAGTAGCCGGCGCGGGACCGGTTGGACCTGCCGCGCCTGGCGGCGATCGACAGGACGAGGGCGAGCTGGTCGGCGCCGCCGCTGAAGAGGTTGCCGCGGCTCCGCGCCGTCGAAGGCGAGCAGCCCGCCGTCGCCGGTGCGTTCGATCGCGCGGCGCTGCATCAGGGCGGCGCTGGCGGGGCGGCTGGAGACGACGACCTCGCCGCTCTCCTTCTCGTACCAGCGGAAGGCGGGGACGTCGAAGTTCGAGCCGTGCAGGATGCCGAGCTGGCTGGCGCCGGTCTGGCTGGACCAGTCGGTGCGCCACGGGGTCAGCCGGTGGGTGGGCTCGTCGCGCCGAGCCAGGCGGCGACGGTCGGCATCAGTCCGTCGGCGACCGCCTCGCGCAGCGCCTCGCGGGCCGACGCCGTCGAGTTGCAGGAAGAGCGTGCCGGGCAGCCCGTTGCGCCCGTCGTCGCCGGCCCGCCGGTGGCGGCGGTGGGCGAGCCTGTAGAGCCTGCGCCGTACGCGTCGTCGTCGCGCACTCGAGCGCTCCGGAGGTGGCCGACGCGACGGCGGACATGACGGCGGCGACGACCACGCGTCTCGGGGTCGGCCTCGCCGCGCCCGTCGGGGATGAGACTGAGCGCGACGAGCAGCAGGGAGCCGTTGAGGAAGAAGGCGAGCAGGCCGACGACGAGTGCGGGGACGAGCAGCAGCGCGCGTACGGCCAGCGGCCAGACCAGGGCGCCGAGCAGTCCGAAGGCTCCGGCGCCCCAGACCGCGGTGAGCGCGACCCGGGTGATGCTGTCGCCGTCGTCGTCCTGGAGCTGGAAGTCCGGCAGGATGCCGGCGAGCACCAGCATCGTGAGCGTCGAAACGGCCCTCACCGCGATCACCCGCAGCAGGGCGCTGACCGCGCTGCGCCATCGCCCTCGGACCACGCCGTCCCCACCTCACGTTCCGGGCCGCACCCGGGCCCGCTTCCCAGCGTGGCACAGCGGGACGGGGTCGCCCCGGCTGTCCGCGCCGGTGGGGAGGGCGGCCGGGTTCAGAAGAAAGTTCAGAAGAATCAGAAGAAACCGAAGAGAACCAGTGGGCCGGAAACGGTCAGCAGCCGTCGTACCCGGCCGTGGGCATCGACAGTCTCCGGTGCACGCCGGCCTTCATCGCGGCGCTGTACGCGGGCTCGTCGAGGTCCGCCGTCTCCAGGCGCACGCCCCGGCGCTCGCACTCCGCGGAGAATTCCGGCACGGAGGTCAGCGCCCGCGCCAGCACGCGCTCGCTGGGCGCGACGAAGAGGTCCGCCGCGCCCGCCCCGATGTCCGCCCACAGCCCGGGGTGGTCGGGGCGCATGCCGTAGAAGAGCAGCTGCCGTGCGACGACATAACCCTGGTCGGCGGCCCAGCGCGCGCACATGGCCTGCTGGCTGCGGGTGTCCACCAGGAACGGATCCGTGTCGAGCTCCTCGAGCGGAGTCAGGCTGGCGATGACTGCCACGCGTACCTCGTCCATGCCCCCACCCCTAGCGCCGGCTGCGTTCGCCGACGACCCTACTCCGATCATGCCCCGGGGAGGAGGAGCAAAGTTCCCGCACGCGTGACAGAGCCTCCCGTCGTCCGGAGTGACTGCCCGGACCGGCACCGCCTACGCTCGTACCGGAGACGTTCCCAGCGAGGAGGCCGTTCGTGTCGGTGGAGATCACCTGGTGGGGGCACGCCACCTGCACCGTCGCGGACTCCGGGACACGGGTGCTGACCGACCCCCTCTTCGCGCGGCGCCTCGCCCACCTGCGCCGCAGGCGCGGGGCGCTGCCGCCGCCCGAGGCGGCCGAGGCCGAAGCCTGCTCGTCTCGCACCTGCACTCCGACCACCTGCACCTGCCGTCGCTGCGCCGCCTCGCGCCCGGCACCGCACTGATCGTCGCCGCGGCGGCGCCGCGCGGGCCGTGCCTCGCCTGCGCAGGCTCTCCGGGCTCGGGCTGCGCATCACCGAGGTGGAGCCGGGCGCCGAGGTGCATGAAGGATCTGGTCGTACGGGCGGTCCCGGCGCTGCACGACGGGCGGCGGCTGCCGATGGGGCCGCACCGCGCCCCCGCGCTCGGTTACGTCGTCACCGGTGAGGCGCGCACGTACTTCGCCGGGGACACCGGGCTCTTCGACGGCATGGCCGACGCCGTGGGACCCGTCGACGTGGCCCTGCTTCCGGTGGGCGGCTGGGGGCCCTTCCTGGGACACGGGCACCTGGACGCGCGGCGGGCGGCACAGGCGCTCGCGCGGATCGCGCCGCGCTCGGCCGTGCCGGTGCACTACGGCACGTACTGGCCGATCGGGATGGACGGGGTCAGGCCGCACGAGTTCCACACCCCGGGTGACGAGTTCGTGCGGCAGGCGGCGCGGCTCGCACCGGAGGTCGCGGTGCACCGGCTCGGACACGGCGAGAGTGTCCGGCCGGAGGCCGGCCGGTGATCCACGCCGTGCTCGTGCAGGACGTGGTGCGCCAGGTGCCCCCGGAGTCGACCCAGCAGGCGATCGGCTATCCGGCGCTGTTCCTGCTGGTGCTGCTGGGATCACTGGTGCCGGTGGTGCCGACGGGTGCGCTGGTGAGCACGGCCGCCGTGGTGGCCTTCCACCACAGCGACCCGTTCGCGCTGCTCGTCGTCTTCGCGCTGGCGCGCGTCCGCCGCGTTCCTGGGCGACATAGGCCTGTACTGGCTCGGCCTGCGCGGGGTCCGCTCGAAGAACGGCTCCCGCCTGCTGGAGACGCTGCGCGGCCGGGCCGCGCCCGACCGTCTCGAACAGGCGCGGCGCAAACTGCACGAGCACGGGTCGCAGGTGCTGGTGCTCTCCCGCCTCGTGCCGGCCGGACGCATACCGGTGATGCTCGCGTGCCTGCTGTCGACGTGCCGATGCGCGGCTTCGCCCGGGGCGACGTCCCGGCGTGCCTCGCCTGGGCGGCGGCGTACCAGCTGATCGGCATACTCGGCGGTTCGCTCTTCCCCGAGCCGTGGCAGGGCGTGGTCGCGGCGGTGGCGCTGACGCTGCTGATCAGCGGGGCGCCGGCGGTGTGGCGCAGGCTGCGGGGCGCGTAGTACCGGGCTGCCGGACGCGGCTCCCCCGGCGTACCGTCAGGGTTCCAGTACGCGTGAGCCGCCGATCGGCAGGTCCCACAACTGCTCGCGCGGCCGGCCCGCCTGCTGCCAGGCCGCGCGCACCCGGGTCAGCGGCTCCAGGACCGGCTCGGCGGAGAGGACGAACGTGCCCCAGTGCATGGGCGCCATGCGCGCCGCCCCGAGGTCCTGGCACGCCTGTACGGCCTCTTCCGGATCCGTGTGCACGTCGCTGAGCCACCAGCGCGGGTCGTACGCGCCGATGGGGAGCAGCGCGAGGTCGATGCCGGGGTGGCGGGCGCCGATCTCCTTGAACCAGTGGCCGTAGCCGGTGTCGCCCGCGAAGTAGACGCTCTGCCCCCGGCCCTGGCGGTCCGTGAGCACCCAGCCGCCCCACAGCGAGCGGCAGGTGTCGGTGAGGGAGCGCTTGCTCCAGTGGTGGGCGGGGACGAAGTCGAAGCGCACGCCGCCCAGTTCGGCGGCCTCCCACCAGTCGAGCTCGGTGACCCGGGTGAAGCCGCGGCGCCGGCACCAGCGGGCCAGCCCCGCCGGGACGAACAGCGGTGTGTCGCGCGGGAGCCGCTTGAGGGTGGGGGCGTCCAGGTGGTCGTAGTGGTTGTGGCTGATGACCACGGCGTCGATCCGCGGCAGGTCCTCCCAGGGCACGCCGACGGGTGTGACGCGGGCCGGCGTGCCGAGGATCTTCCGTGACCAGACGGGGTCGGTGAGGACCGTGAGCCCGCCGATGCGCACGACCCAACTGGCGTGGCCCGCCCAGGTGACGGCCAGGGTGGAGATCCCGGCGGCGGGCAACGGTCCGGGTTCGTAGGGCAGCAGCGCGATGTCGCGCAGGCCCTCGGGGCTCGGCCGTATGGCGCCCTCGCGGGCGAATCTGGCGAAGGCCTTCACACCGGGGAGCGGGGTGGTGAGGCGGTCGGCGAACGACCGGGGCCAGGAGCGGACCTCACCGAGGGGGCGGGGCGGGGCGGGTGTGCCGGGGACGGCAGGAG
>RHMC01000026.1 GCA_003719395.1 Streptomyces altiplanensis | reverse complement strand
GCCGGTCAGGCGTCGCACCGCGGTGCGGCCGCCGCGGTCGACGGCCGCTTTCACGGCGGCGAAGATCGCGCCCTGGGCGGTGGCGGCGAGCATGACCTCCGGCCAGCCGCGGTCCTCGTCGGTGGCGTCCGGGGCGTCTTCGTCATGACCAATGACTTTCCAGGCCTGTTTGAAGACGGCGCCGGCCACGAGGCCACCGACGGCGCCCAGCGCCAGGCCGATGGGTTTGTAGGCGATCTTGGACGCTTTCATCAGCGTCCCCTCCTCCTACGGCGCACGAGGACGAACACGGCGAGCGCAGCGACTCCGGTGATGAGCAGGCCACGGTTGCCGCGCGTGCTCTCCGCTGCCTGATACGCCTTCTCCAGGACCGGGTCCGGGGCCTTCTCCTGGAACTTGTCCGCCACGGCGGCAGCTGCCTGCGCGATCTGCTCCTTGGCCTGTGCGGCCTTCTCACGGACCGGCTCGGGGGTCTTGTCCTGCGCCAGGTGCAGTGCCTGTGCGGCCTTGTCCTGCACCTGGCTCCTGACCTGTGCAGCCTTCTCCTGTGCCTGGGCTTTGACATCGGCCTTGGCGGCCAGTGCTTCGACGGTCTGACCGAGCTTCTCGCGGGTTCCTTCCACCTGCTCGCGCAGCTCTTCGGGGGTGGGCGTGGAGCCGTTGTCCTGCGGGTTGACGGTCATCGGTGCGCTTTCTCCTTGATCTCAGCGACGTCGGCCTTGACGCCGTCGATGGCCAGCTCAGGGGCGGGCGGGCTCGCCTGGCTGATCTGTTTTTTGCCCACGGCGGCGAGCACCGCGGCCAGTACCGCCAGGACCGCGGTCACGGTCAACGCGGAGACCCACAGCGGCCACATCAGGCTCAGTGCCACGATCGCGGTGGCGGCAAGAGCCTGTAGGGCGAGGAAGCCGACCGCGCCGGCTCCGCCGAGCAGGCCGCCTCCCATCCCGAACCGTTTGCCCTTCTGCTGCATCTCGGCCTGCGCGAGGCGCAGTTCCTGCCGCATCAGCTGGGAGACCTGCTCCGACGCCTGCTTGACCAGCTCACTCACCGGCGCCTCGGCCTCGAAGCTCTGACGCGGCGGGGGGTCCATGGACGTGCTCATCGTCCTACCTGCCTTTCCATGCTCAGCCGGGACACGCCGTAGACGTGCCCCGGGCGTCGGCTTCCTTTGCCGGCACCCGGGGCGACGTCGTGGACGGGCGCGTCGGCGTTGCGTTTGACGGAGTTGATGCCGTTCAGGCGGGCGCGGTGGGTTTCGTGGTACTCGCTGGTGAGGATCAGTGCGAAGTGGCAGCCCTTGCCGGGCTGGTGCCGTACCGCAAAGCGTGCCGCCATGACACCTGACTCTCCGTTCGTATCGGGTACGAGGCGTTCTTCGCCGCCTACCCGAGCTCTGCCCAGCCATGCGGGTGGCCGGCAGCCCGTACAGGGGGTTACAGCAGCCTGCGGAGCAGCCGAGGTGCGCGGTGGACCAGCCAGGCGCTGGTCAGTCCGATGGCGGCGCCGACCGCGACGTCGCTGGGGTAGTGCGCTCCGCTGTGGACACGCTCCACGGCCACCATCGCGGCGGGGACCGAGGCGGCCGCTCCCCACCATGGGGAGATGAGGGCCACCGCGGCGGTGAAGCCCACGGCGGCCGCGGTGTGTCCGGAGGGGAAGGAAGAGCTGTCCGGCCGGTCCTCGGCGTCGTCGTGCGGAATCATCTCCACGGGAGGTCTGCGCCGCTCGTACAACTGCTTGCACCCCCCGTTGCCGATCACCTGCGCGGTGAGCATGCTGGCCAGGCCCGCCGCTGCGGCTTTGCGCTCGGTGTGCCCGCCCGTGGCGGCCATGACCAGGGCGGTGCCCCACCAGAGTTTCGTTTTCTCCGCTGCGGACTCAACCGCCGGCAGCACTTGCCGGGCCCAGGGCGAGTCCCAGGAGGCGGCTCGGCGGGTCAGCTGCCGGTCGAGGCCCTGGAAGTCATGAAGTAGACGCATGATCGTCTGCTTCCCCGCCGTCCGCGTTCCTACGCCAGTCCGATCGGCGTGTGCCGGGGCCCGGCGGAGCCGGGCTAGTTGCCGGCCATTTCCCTGCGGTCGTCGTCGGTCCATTTGCGGGTGTCGCGGGGCTGGACGTACGGCTCCTCGTGCTCGGGGTGGCCGCCGATGATGGCCCGCTCGCGGGCCATCTCCGCGTCGAACTCGAGGCCGAGGAGGACCGCCAGGTTCGTGATCCACAGCCAGACCAGAAAGATGATCACTCCGGCGAGGGTGCCGTAGGTCTTGTTGTAGGAGGCGAAGTTCGCCACGTACAGGGCGAAGCCGGCCGAGGCGATCATCCAGACGACCAGGGCGAGGAAGCTGCCAGGGGTGACCCACGCGAAGCCGCGGCCCCTGACGTTGGGGGAGGCCCAGTAGAGGATCGCGATCATGATGGTGACGAGGAGGACCAGTACGGGCCACTTGGCGATCGACCACACCGTCAGAGCGGAGTCTCCTATGCCCAGCGCCGTGCCCATGTGCTGGGCGAGTCCGCCGGTGAACACCACGATGAGCGCGCTGACGCACGCCATGACCATCAGCACCAGGGTGACGCCCACCCGCACCGGCAGTACCTTCCACACCGGCCGGCCCTCCGGCATGTCGTAGACGGCGTTGGAGGAGCGGATGAACGCCGCCACATAGCCGGACGCCGACCACAGCGCGCCCAGCAGGCCGACGATCGCCAGGACGGATCCGGTGCCGCCGTTGCCCTGCAGTTGGGTGACCGCGCTGGAGATGATGTCCCGCGCCGAGCCGGGGGTCATCTGCTTGAGGTTGTCCAGGATGCTCTTGGTCGCTGATTCACCGGCGATGCCCAGTAGCGAGACCAGTACCAGCAGAGCGGGGAAAAGTGCCAGCACCCCGTAGTAGGTCAGCGCTGCGGCGCGGTCGGCCAGCTCGTCGTCCTTGAACTCCGCCACCGTCCGCTTGAGCACCGCCCACCACGACTTCGTTCGCATCTCGGTCGGCTGGTCCGGTGCGTCGCGCTCCACCTGAGGGTCCGGACCGGGCTCCGAGCCGGTACCGGAATCCGGCTCCGTTCCACGGTCTGTCCGCCGGTGCCGCGTATCGTCATGCTTTCGCTGCCACATTGATGCCATGGCACCCGGGTAACCGGAAACGCTGGGTCCTGAACATCGTTCTCCGCTCCGGGCGTCGCTCCTCGCGACTACGGATGCGGTCTCGTGCGGGTCTCCCGGCGCTGCCCTGTCGGCACAGCGAGTTCTTCGGAGGAAGAGTGCCAACAGGCCAACAGGCCAACAGGTCTGGCCGGGGCGGATGGGCCCGCACCGGCACCGGTACGGGTACCAGTGCGCCTCCGCCACCGAAGCGGCCTGCGGCGAGGTCCGCTCCGCGCCCTCCGGTGACGGTGCGACGACCCGCTCCGAGGAGTGACTCCACGTCGGTACCGAGCGCCGGCAAGCCGGCCGGGCGAGGCTGCGTCAGTACGTGTCACCGAAGAGCAGCAGGAGCGGCCGGCCGTCGAGACCGAGGCGGTACCGGTCGAACGAGTACGCCTCATGCCCGAAGAGCACACGGAGGAGGGGACCGCCACCGGTGACATGCGCAAGGAGCGGACCGGGGCCGAAGCCGTCGCCGAACACGACGACCGCCGACGCCGACCGCACAGCCACGCGCCTTCGGGGCGTCCGCTGGTGTGTTTCCGCGCCCGCCCATCGGCTTGCAAGGCTGTGGGCGGGCACGGACGTTCTGTCAGGACCCGGCCCGAGAACGGCGACAGGGGCTCGGCGCAGGGGGCGGGCTTCTGTCTCATCGTCGCGCGTGCCGGGCTCTGCGGGAGTGGCGGTGCCGTCGGGCAGGCAAGGGCGCGAACAGGCGTTCCTCGTACCGGCCCAGCACAAGCACCAAGCAGAGGAAGAGCGCCGGCAGCAGCACCGCGATCACTGCCATGAACACCAGAACAGTGTCAGGCCAGGGCCTTGCCGAGAACCCGGGCTGCGTGAAGGACGTCGGGCAGCGGCAGCCCCAGGGCGCCGGCGAGTTCGGCCAGCTCCTGCTCCGTGGGATGGACGGGGCCGCTCGCCCCGTCCTCCACGAACGCCCTGATCCGTGGCGTACGGATTCCGGTTCGCTCCGCGAGGGCCTGCACGGTCAGGCGACGGCGGCGCATGGTTACTTGCAGGATCTCTCCAAGGTCAGCCATTCCACTCGCCTGCCCACCGCAGAGGTACTCAGTCCTCACACGCGAAGAACTCGGCCGCGCGGTCCGCCCCGTCTTCGTCCGTGACCACCTCGCCGGCCCCGAGCTGCGCCGGGAGATCCACCCCCGAGCCGGCCCCGCAATGGTCTGATACCGGTACGGAGAAACGGTCGCCGCGTCGCAGGTCCCGGCGGCCCGTGGCCATCACGCGCCCGCGGCGTCCGCGGTCTCCCGGCGCAGCAGGTCGCCGGGCCGGCAGTCGAGGGCTTCGCAGAGTGCGGCGAGGGTGGTGAGGCGGAGGGCTTTGGCGCGGCCATTCTTCAGCACGGCCAGGCCGGCGGGTGTGACGCCGACGCGTTCGGCAAGTTCGCTCAGGGACATCTTCCGCTTGGCGAGCATGACGTCGATGTCGATGTCGATGTCGACAGCGATCGGCGTCAGACCACCTCGTTCAGCTCGGCTTGCGTCTGCGCTGCCTCGGCGTCGCGAGCATCGTGGGGCGACAGCCCTGCCGCCGTGTGACTCACGTCACATGTTTTTCCTGTCAGTAATCGGGGCGCCGCTCCGCTCAAGTCACCAGGAGCAAGCGAACCGACAGGAGCAGCACATGAAGCACCACATCGTCATCCTCGGCGCGGGCTATGCCGGGGCCTACGCGGCCGGGAACCTGGCCCGCCGGCTGTCCCCGGCGGACACCGGGATCACCGTCGTCAACGCCGAGCCGGACTTCGTCGAGCGGCTGCGGCTGCACCAGCTCGCGGCCGGCCGGGAGATTAAGGCTCCACAGCTCGCCGACGTCTTCGCGGGCACGGGGATACGGCTGCGCCTGGCCCGTGTCGCCGCCGTCGACCCCGAGCGCCAGGCCGTCGCCGTGGCCGGCGCCGACGGCGGCGACGAGCTCGGTTACGACACGCTTCTCTACGCGCTCGGCAGCCACGTCTCCGACCACGGCGTCCCCGGCGTGGCCGAGCACGCCTTCGACGTCGCCGGCCGGCCCTCGGCGCTGCGCCTGCGCGAGCGCCTGGACAGCCTGGGCCGGCGGGACGAGGGCGGGAGTGTGCTGGTCGTCGGCGACGGGCTGACCGGCATCGAGACCGCCACCGAGATCGCCGAGTACCCGGCCCGGCCTGTCGGTGACGCTGATCGCCCGCGAAGAGCTGGGCGCCCGGCTCTCCGCCGGAGCCCGCAGCCACCTGCGCCGGGCCTGCGACCGGCTGGGCATCTCCGTCCTGGAGCACACATGCGTCGAAGCCGTCGAAGCGACGCGGGTGCGGTGCGCCGACGGCAGCGCCCTGGCCTCCGACGCGACCGTGTGGACGGCCGGGTTCGCGGTCGGCCCCATCGCCGCCGCCGGCGGGCTGGAGGTCACCGAGAACGGCCGGATCGTCGTCGATCGCACCATGCCTCGCCTCGCACCCGGACGTCTACGCCGCCGGTGACAGCGCCTACGTCATCGGCGACAACGGCCGCCGATGCCGATGTCCTGCGCTTCGGCGGGCTCCACCGGCCAGCAGGCCACGGAGGCGATCGTGGGACGCCTGACCGGCCGCAAGACCGCGAACGTCAAGCTGCCCTACGTGGGCAATCACATCAGCCTCGGCCGACGGGACGGAATCCTGCAGATGGTCGACGACGAAGCGCGAGCGAAGCCGAAGTACATGGGCGGCCGGAGGGCCGCGCGGATCAAGGCGGGCATCCTCAACATCTCGCTGTGGGGCGTCTCGCACCCGACCTTCGGCCTGCCCAGGCGCAAGCACCGCCTGGCCGCCGCGCCGGACGCGACCGCAGAGAACCCCGTTGCCGCCTAGGGCGGTCCGCGTGGACAGCGCCACCGCCGATCGCTTCGGCACCAGCCGGTTCGAGGCCGGCCGGCACCGGCCGGCCTCGCTGGCGCACCGGCTGCTGGGCTCCGCCGCCGACGCCGAAGACGCCGCGCGGGACGCGTTCCTGCACGGGCAGGCCGCCGACCGGCAGCGGATCGAGGTGCCGGAAGCACGGCTGACCACGGTCGTCACCCACCTGTGCCTCGACCGGCTCCGTTCGGCACGGGCCCGCCGCGAACGCGCCGTCGGCGCTTGGCTGCCCGAACCGCTCCTCGACGGCGGCCCGATGCTCGGCCCGGCCGACACGTTCGGGCAGCGCCAATCGGTCTCCGCTGTCCAGCCACGAGCAGGGTCCTACTGAGTGCCGGCGAGCTGCTCCGCAAGCTCTCTCTCGTCCCGCTCCGCGAGCGGCGTCTTAAGGACGGTCCCACCGTAGGGCTGCAGGGCAGCGGCGAACTTGTCCTCGGTGATCTTTGAAGCCATGATCACGACGGCAGCGGAGCCGGGCTTGAGGAGGGACTGAACTTTTCCCCGGAAGTCGTTGTCGACACCCATGTGGCTCAGCTTGCCGAAGAGCCCACCGAGCGCGGCGCCCACCACTCCGATACCTGGCGTGAGGATGAGCATCCCGAAGACCAGGCCCCACAGAGCACCCGCAGTGGCCGACTTGGCCACTTTCTCGCTCCTGGCGGGAGTGTCCACATGAGTCTCGCCGTCTTCGTCCACCGAGACGACAGCGAGCCCGTTGAGTTGGACGACGAGATTGTTCTGCAGTTCCTGCACTGCCTTGAATGCCTTGTTGGCGGCTGAGCGTTCCTCGTAGCCAATAACCATGAGTTCGGACATGCTCCCCTCCTTGACCGGCAGGGCCCCGGTGGCGGCGTGATCGCCACGTTCCGAAGACCCTGGCTGTGCACCGTGTCGGTGTTCTGACTCTGGACACCGTCCGCCCCGGCGCGAGGTTCGTCGCGATCTGCACCGGCACCTGCGTACGGCCGTCGTCGGCCTCCTCTACGGCCGTTCCGCCACCATCCACTGGCGCGAGGCGGACGGCGGCCTGACCGCCGGTTCGGGTGGCGGGCCGGAGCGCCCGTGCTCGTGGCCGGTGCTCCAGGCGGCTTCCTTCGTGGAACGGTCAACGGGGCGATGGCTTCGAGGAGTTCGAGCGGAGATGCCGGGAGACGCGCGGAGCGGCCCGCGGCACCGACGGTCCGTACTCCGGACTGCCGGACTTCTCAGCCGCGTTCACGCAGTCGGTCGTCAATCGGTGACGAGGCCGTCCGGCGAGGACCGGGCGAGCCCGGCGAGCGTGCCGAGTGCCTGGGAGAGGACATCGGGCCGGGGTGAGGCGAGCCCCAGCCGGATGGCGTTCGGGGCGTGGCTGCGGCGACGGTGAACGCGGGCGGGCGGGCACCACCCCGATACCGTGCCGGGCCGCGGCGGCGACGAAAGTCTCCGCGCGCCACGGGCGGGGCAGCTGCCACCAGCAGTGGTAGGAGCGCGGATCACTCTGTACGGCGAATCCGGCGAGATGCCGAGCCGCGATCTCCTGCCGTACGCCGCTTCCCGTTGCTTGGCCTCCACCAGCGCCTTCACGGTGCCGCCCTGCTGCCAGCGGTGGGCGGCCTCCAGGGCGAACCGCATGGGGGCCCAGCCGCCCGACCGCAGGGTGGAGAGGATGTCGCTCGCCCAGGCGTCGGGCGCCACCACGAAGCCGAGGGTCAGACCGGGTGCGATGCGCTTGGACAGACTGTCGATCAGGACGGTGCACTCGGGAGCGTATGCGGCCAGCGGCGGGAGTTCATCGCGGAGGAAGGCCCAGATGGTGTCCTCGATCGCGGGAATCCCCTGTCTCAACAGGACGTCGGCCAGCCGCTCGGTGCGCCGGACGGGCATGGTGAGCGACAGCGGGTTGTGCAGCCTCGGCTGTACGTAGACGGCGTGCAGCGGGGCGGCGGCGTGGGCCTCCTCGACGGCCTCCGGGATCAGCCCCTCACCGTCCATGGCCAGCGGGACGAGGGTGATGCCGAGCCGGGCGGCGACGGCCTTGACGACCGGGTAGGTGAGCTCCTCGACGCCGAGCCGGGCGCCCGGCGGCACCAGGGCGGTGACGACGGCCGAGATCGCCTGCCGCCCGTTGCCCGCGAACAGGATCCGCGCCGGGTCCGGGCGCCAGCCGCCGCAGGAGAGTACGTCGGCGGCGGACTCCTGGACGGCCGGGAGGCCGGACGCGCCGACCGGTCGCAGAGCGCACCCGAGGGCATCGGGCCGCAGCAGCCCGCCGAGCCCTTCGGCGAGGAGCTCGCTCTGCCCGGGTACGACCGGGCGTTGAGCACCAGGTCGATACGGCTGTCGGCGGGTTCGGTGAGCGCGGGGGCGGAGGCCGCGGGCCCCGTGGGCGCCGCCCGGACGAAGGTGCCGCGTCCCACCTCACCCACCGTCAGGCCCCGGCGGGCCAGTTCCTGGTATACGCGCGTGGCCGTGGAACCGGCGATGCCGTGCTGCCGCGCGAACTCGCGTTGCGGGGGGAGGCGGTCGCCGGGCCGGAGGGTGCCGGATCCGATTTCCTCGGCCACCGTGTCGGCGACGCTCTGGTAGTTCCTCACGGCTCTCCCGTTGTCCAGGTGGCTCTCGTCCGGCGTCCCATCCAACCACCACATTGCACCGAGAGCAATGTATGCATTGCATCGAGTAATTGCTCGCAATAGACTCGATTCATTCCTGCGGGAGGGGCCAGCAGATCCGTCGGACGCCGCCCGGCGCCACCCGGACGAGGAACCGCGGCAAGTGGCGGAGGGGCTCGGGCAGGCCGCCGAGGCGTGACAGGGGACGGCGGCACCGCACAACACCGGATGAGGCGTTTTCATGGTTGAACTGAGCGGGGTCCTCGGCGTGATGATGGTGGCCCTCGGCATGGTGCTCACCCCCGGCCCGAACATGATCTACCTGGTCTCCCGCAGCATCACCCAGGGCAGGCGTGCCGGGATGATCTCCCTCGGCGGTGTGGCGCTCGGCTTCATGGTGTACCTGCTCGCCGCGAACCTGGGCCTGTCGGTCGCCTTCGCCGCCGTACCCGAGCTGTACTTCGCGGTGAAGCTGGCGGGCGCCGCGTACCTCGCCTACTTGGCCTGGAACGCCCTCAAGCCGGGTGGTGTCTCCGTTTTCACCCCACAGGACGTGCCGCACGACTCACCGCGCAAGCTGTTCACGATGGGGCTGATGACGAACCTGCTCAACCCGAAGATCGCCATCATGTACCTCTCACTCATTCCCCAGTTCATCGACCTGGACAAGGGCCACGTCCTCCTCCAGGGCATCGTTCTCGGCTCGGTCCAGATCGTCGTCAGCGTCGCGGTCAACCTCGCCGTCGTCCTGGCGGCCGGCGCGATCGCCGTCTTCCTCGCCCGCCGCCCCTCCTGGCTCAAGGTGCAGCGCTACATGATGGGCACCGTGCTGGGCGTGCTCGCCGTCTCGCTGGCCGTCGACACCTCGGGTCCGTCCAAGGCGAGCTGACGGTATGGCAGCACGGTAGGGCGGCAGGGATCCGCACCGGGGACCCGTGGGCGGCGAGGGCCGCGAACCGCTCCGTCGGCCCGACTCGTCAGCGCCAGCCCCAGCTCGAGGCTGTCCACGTCCACCTGGGGGACATGGACTTTCCCGGCCGACCGTGATCACCGCGGAACGGTCGCGCGGTGATCGGCGACAGCGTGGGAGACCTCCTCGTCCAGGAGGTCGTGGTCGAGGGCGAAGGCGGCTGCCGCGCCCATGCCGGCGGCGGTGATCACCATCGCGCGCGGGTCGACGACGTTGCCCACCGCCCGCACACCGGGCACGCTGGTGCGGCCCGAGCCGTCGGCGGTCACCCAGCCGTTCTCGGTACGCAGCCCAGGCCGGTCAGCAGCGCGTCGTCGGCACCACCCGCGGGAAGACGAACACCACGCTGAAGGCGTCCAGGCCAAAGCCGTGCGGCCGGCTTCGTTCCGTGCGGCCGGGCGCCGTCAGCAGGTCGTGCCCGGACCGGAGCCCGGCTCCTGGGGCAGGTGCTCCCGCGCGGTCTGCCGGACCACCGCAGACCGCCATCGGGCCGATGAGGGGAAACACATGGTGGAAGCGCGCTCGGCCGGTCGTTCGTCCGGCAGCGACCGAGGCAGGGCGTGGGACAGCGCTTCCGTGCGCGCGCGTACGCCGCGCGGCGGCGGGGGACCCCGGGCTCCAGCGTTTCGGGGCCCAGGACCACGCCCACCGACTGCGTCCGTGCCTGGCGGAACACGAAATCCGCGGTTACGAGCTCGAGTACGGGGTCAGGCTGCCTGAGTCCTGCCGCAGCTTCCTCACCGATGTGGCCGACGGGGGCGCCGGCCCGTACTCCGGGCTGTACCGCCTCGCCGACCGCCTCGACGAGGAACGGGCGGCGCACGACGAACGCGCGGAAGGCCGGCGGCCCGGCTTCCTGGCCACGCCGTTCCCCCGCCTCCGGGCGTTCGACGGGCCGGGAAAGAACGGCAGCCAGGACTACTCGGTGAGCGGGACACTCGTTGTCGCCGAGGCCGGCCGCGGGATGTACCTCCGCCTGGTCGTCACCGGCGAATGCGCCGGGCAAGTCTGGCTCGACGACCGCGACTGGGGTGGCCTGTCTCCCGGGCCGGACTTTTACGACTGGTACACCGCATGGCTGGAATCCACCGCCTGATCCCTTGGACGCCCGGACGGAACCTGGGCAGGTGCGCGGCTCTCTGAGCGTAATTCTGCGGGGAACGGACCCATCCCCGCACGCCAGTGTCAAACTGCACGTATGAACGAGTCCGTGAAGGGTCCCGCCAGCTACTTTCCGTCGATCGAGCAGAAGTACGGTCGTCCGATCGAGGAGTGGAAGGACCTCATCCGATCATCACCGCTGACCAAGCACATGGAACTGGTCGCCTGGCTCAAGACCGAGCACGGCCTCGGGCACGGCCATGCCAACGCGCTGGTCGCGCACACCCTCGCGGAGGACAGCGGCAAGTGAGCGGTCGTCATCCGGTGCGGCAGGAATCCTGACGCGGCCGGTGCGCCGGTGCGTTCCCTGCGCACCCGCGCACCGGCGGGGGAGCCTTTCAGCACCCTTTCAGCACATGCCGTGGCGGTGGAGGTTCTCGGTCAGCAGCACCGTGGCGTCGCTGACACCGATGCCGCCGCCGTCCTCCGCAGCGGGCAGACGCCCGTCAGCGGACCTCAGTCCGGTCATCGCCTCTTCCATCGCGCGGTGCGCGGCGAACAGGCACGGCGTGCTGTAGATGGCCACGTCGACCCTGAGCCCGGCCAGTTCGGTGAGTGACAGACGTGGTGACTTGCCGCCCGCGATCTGGTTGAAGAGCAGCGGTTTGCTTCCGATGACGACCCTGCTGGTTTATTCGGGGGTGGCTCGGTTCACGAGGAAGGACAGCACTTCGACAGCGGTTCGAGAGGCACCAGGCCGTCGGGACCGGACGGGAGCCACGAGTATTAACAGCGCTGGGTCCCTTGACAGGCCGACTATGACCGTCGCTCGCCGACGGCAAAGGTGTCAGTGGCGTGCCGCGAGACTGACCGCAGGCACTCATCGCGGTTTGCCTGGTGGAGCCGAGCGGTGGATGGCAGGACCGAACTCCTCCGGCGGGGCTCAGATCTGTTGGTCGTTGCTGTGGCGGCCGAGGCCGCGGCCGAAGCGTTCGGAGACGGCCGGCATCAGGCTCTCGCCGTCGGCTGGGCGGTCCAGGCCGAAGACGTAGCCGGGGAAGTCCAGGTTCCTCTGCACCGCCCAGATCCCGTCGTGGTCCTCCGGCGGAAGGATGCGCACCGGGTCGCCGGCGGCGACCCAGCCGATCGGCACCATCGAGTCGGCGGGTAGCACAGTGCGCAGATGCACGATGCCGTTGATCCGCACCTCGGAGCGGGTCCCGATCTGTGCTCCGTTGAAGACGCGGCTGCCGGTGGCCAGGAAGACCTCGTCCTCGACCCGGCAGCCGGTCAGGTAGGAGGTGGGGCCGACCAGGACCTGCCGTCCCAGAATCAGCGGATCCCGTCGGGTACCACGCAGGACCGCGTTCTCCATCACGATGCCGCCCTCGCCCAGCTCCACTGGCCCGCCCTCGGCGGTGAGCACCGCACCGAACAGCACCCGGCACCCGGCCCCCACGTGCACGTCTCCGCACAGCGTGGCGGTCGGAGCAACATAGGCCGTGGGGTGGACCGTCGGCGAACAACCCTCATGAGCGATCAGCATGGCCGCGATCGTGCCGCGCCCTGGGGCGCTGGCGCACACCATTCCACCAGGCAAGACACGCGCCGGGCCTGGCTGAGTACCTGGGAGAGGGTGTTCTGCTGGTTTTCGTCGGATTTGAATTGGGTTGGCGTCCAGGACCGGTGGTAACGACCGGCTGGACTTCGTGCCCCTGTTGGTGTTCTCGACGCCGATCACGGGGTCAGGGAGGCGGTCAACGCGTTGACGAGCTGGGCAAATTCGGTACGTTGCCGCTCGGTCAGTGTGGCGTAGAGCGGCGCCTGCAGCTCATCGGTGAGCTGCTCGGCACGCTGCCATCGGGGAATCAGGGGTGCGGCAATGGGATGTGGCTCCTGCCAGCCGTAGCGGGTTGCCTGCGCGGCGCCGAGGTTGACGACCATTGCCGCTCGGGCGCTCAGTCCGCACAGGCGCACCGCCGCCAGATGGCAGGCGCCACGGTGTTCCCGCAGTACGTGGATGCGCTGCATGGCCGCACCGACCGAGTCGTTGCCGGGGCAGGGTTGCCCGCGCCAGCCGGCGAACAGAGACAGTGCGTCGGCGTCGGCGGCGTCGATCAGCTGCTGTGCCAAGCGGTTGAAGTGCTCCACGTCGACGTCGGCGGGGATGTTGGCGCGCCCCCACGTCCGGACGGCCTGTGCATAGCAGGCGGCGGCTTCCTCCGCCGGCATCACGGCCCGTCCCGCCAGCCAGCCTGCGGTAACGAGGTGGGGGCCGAGGAAGCCCTGTACCGCTTGGACCACCGAGGCCGGTGTCTCGCCGAGCGGGCACGGTCGGCGAGACACCGCCACCCTCGCCGCGCTGCCGTCGACCGTCGCCCGGATCGTGGCCCCCGCGCTGACCGCACTGGGCTCGCACCACCCGCAGCTCACCGTGACCTGTCTTCTCGCCGACCAGGCGCAACTGCGGGAACTCACGCTCGGCACCGTCGATGTGGTGCTGGGGCAGCGGTATCACGACCTGCCCGATACCGCGCCCCGGGGCATCGAGGTCTCGCCGCTGCTCGACGATCCGCTGCTCGTCGTCACCGCGGCCGGCCAAGCCGAAGAGCGGCCCGTCGCCCTGCGGGAACTGGCCACGCACAGCCTCGCCGTGCCGCCGCCGACCACGGACTGCGGACAGGCCATCCTGCACGCCTGCCACCAGGTCGGCTTCACACCCATGACGCGCTACATCACCGCCGACATCGCCGCCCAGCTTGCCCTCGCACGGGCCGGCCTCGCCACCGCGCTCGTCCCCCGAACGGCCATCGACCCGGCCACACCCGGAATCCGCACGGCGCCCATCGAGGATCGCCCGATCCTGCGCCTGCTGTTCGCCGCGACGCGTCACACCGAGACCGCGAACCCGACGACCACGGCTGTCGTCGCAGCGCTGCGCACCGCCGTGCGGCAGGGTCGCACCACGCACCTCCCGGCGGCCTAGGACAGGCCGTCGAGCGGCCGGAGGAAGCGGCGCTCGTACCGCTTGATGCAGCCGGTGTCACGAGCCAGTTCGAACGCTTCCTGGCACTCCGCGTCGGACATGCTGTCTGTGCGGTACTGCTCGTACGCGGCCAGGCTGGGAAAAGAGAAGAGGGCGTAGGCGATGTCGCTGTCGCCCTCACTCGGCAGGAAGTAGCCGTGGTGCGTCCCGCCGAAACGATTGACGAGCCGGACCCAGCGGCGACCGTATTCTTCGAAATCCTCAAGCTTGTCAGCGTCGACCTCGTACTTCAGATGAATGGTGATCATGCCTGAATGATGCCGTGTGACGGTTCGGGCTTCGTGAGCAGAACGAGGGGGTCACCCGGCGAGGGACAGGTCGAGCCGGGCGATCTGGTCGCGCAAGGCTTTTCCGTACGGCACGGGCCGGCCCCTGGCAGTGGCGGAAAGGCCCGGGGCGGGCGTACGTCGATCACGCGGGCTGATCAACGCCGGGTACGCACGCCGGTTGCGGCAGATCACCCCAAACGTGCCGCGACGCCACTCCTGCTTCTCCCGGCCCGGACCGCCGGCGGCTGGCACCGGCCGCTCCGCTAGCCATCGAGGTCGTTCGCTCCCGGATCGATCACCTCGTCCAGCACCTTCCGCACCGCCTCGTACGCGGCGGCGAAGATCTCTGCCGCCGGAGCGTCCCGGGGGTCGCCCCCCTCGACGGTGTCCGTCCGGGCCCGCCAGCGCTCTTCCTGCTGGCCGGCCCAGTCACGAGCCCTGCGCACACGTCGCAGGAGTTCATCCGCGTCCACGACATCGGTCATGTGCGGAACCTACCCACCCGGCCCCCTCGAAGCACCGGTGTTCTTCGGCCACCCGGGCGGACGCGCGGATGGCACCCGTTCGGAGGCACGCTGGAGGCGACGCGGGCGCTTACGGGTACTCGACCGGGCATGTCCCCGAAACCCGGTGTGCCGCACGACGGCCGCCCCGCGCAGCACGGACGCCGGCTCCCGCGACTCCAACGGCGACTGCGGGCCTCGGTCCTCGCGCTCACCTGGGCCCGGGGACGCGAGGTGGAACTCATGCACCGTGCCATGGGTTTCGCGGCACTGAGTTTCCTCACCCTGGTGCCGCTGCTGATCGTCGTCGCCGCAGGCCGACCTCGCGAGCGGGCGCGGCTTCGCCCGGTGGATCGTGGCGGGGCTCGGCGTGTCCGAGAGGTCGCAGGAGGAGGTCAAGGAACTGTTCGGCCGGCCGGGCCAGGCGCTGCAGCAGACAACGGCGCTCGGTCTCGCCGCGCTGGCCGCTTTCGGGGTGACGTTCGGATCCGCCGTGCAGACCGGGTACGAGCGCGTGTGGGATCTGCCGACGACGCGGTGGCACACGATGTGGCGTCATGTCGTCTGGCTGGCCGGGCTGGTGGCCGCCCTGCTGCTCTTCGTCATGACGCCCGCCCCCGACGAGTCGCCCCGTCGTCGCGACGGTACTGGTCGCCGGCGGTGATCTCATCGGCTTGTTCTTCTTCTTCTGGTGGTCGCAGCGGTTCCTGCTCTGCGGCCGGATCCGCTGGCGCGCGCTCGCGCCGGGGGCCGTGGCGACGGCGGTGGGGCTGCTGGGGCTGCGGATCTTCAGCCAGTTCGTCTTCTCGCCGCTGATCGCGTCGAACGCGGTGACGTACGGCCGATCGGGACCGTGCTGGTTCTGCAGTCCTGGCTGGTGGGGGTGGGATTCGTCGTGTACGGCGGGGCGATGGTCGGGCGGCTGGTCCACGAAGGGCGAGTACGGCGCAGGCAGGCCCCGGGGCCCGGAGAGCCGGACTGACGGCCCGCGCCGCGTACGAGGCGCACGGCGAGGCGGCCCGGGCGAGCCGCGCGGCCGGCCCCCGGGTCCCACGTCGCGGACCTGCACCGGGCGCCGATCCCCACCGACCTGTGCTTCCACCGGGCGGAGGACTGGCCGTACGGCGAGAGCCTCGACCACCTCCACTTCGCTGCCGTGAACGGGATCGCCGCAGCGGTCCCGTTCACGGACGGCTGACGGGACCGGTCACGACGACAGCCGGCGGGACCGTTCACGTCCGCCGAGGAGCTCGACGGACCGCCCCGGCCGCTTGCCGCCGAGCGGGACGGCCGACCGGGCCGGGCCGACGGCGACCGCCTCCGGCCTCCGGCCTCCTCGTTCATACGCCGCCGCCCTTGTTCCCCTCCGGCCCGGCTGTTCGCGGCGACGCGCGCTGCAAGCGCTCGATCATCCGCGACGCCTCGGCCTTCGTGAGGTTCTGCGGAACGTCCTCGTGCGCCTCGCGGGCCAGGGTGTGCCGGTAGCTCAGCTGCGCACCGGTGGCCGGCTCGTCACCGGTCACCCACTCCTCGACGTCCTTCTCCGGGTCCTGTTCACTCATGTCCGGTCCACTGCCCCGCATCCCCCTGCCGGGCTCCCGCCACGGGCAGCTCCCGCTCCGTACGGCGCCACGCGGGCGCCCCGTTCGGCGCAGGCCCAGGTCCGGAAGGAGAAGCAGGGGGCTGGTCGTCAGTTTCGTCAGCAGGGCGACGAGGGGAAGGCAAGGACCGGTTTCCATGCCATACGGTCAGCCGTGTGCAGGGACTGCGGCGGGCCGAACCCACGACCGCGACGGTGCCGCGCACCGCACCCCCGGGCGCCACCTATGGTGCTGAGGTCTTCTTTCACGGAGGGCTCGGCACCATCACGGTCGCTCCGTGCTCTCCCTCATCGGTGCAGCCCCACGGCAGGCCGCGACAGAGCAGGGAAAACGACCGACCATGAAACTGAATCAGGCCATACGCTCCGCCGCGCCGGTCACCGCGGTCGCGGCCGGCTTCCTCGCGACGCTCATCGGGGTCACGAGCTCCGTGGCCATCGTCTTCACCGCCGCCAGGGCCGCGGGCGCGGACACCGCCCAACTCGACTCCTGGGTGCTCGCGCTCGGCGTGGGGATGGGCGTCACGTGCATCGGCCTGTCGCTGCGTCACCGCGCGCCGGTGGTCACGGCGTGGTCCACCCCCGGCGCCGCCCTGCTGGCGACCAGCCTGCACGGGGTGACCATGGCGGAGGCCGTGGGCGCGTTCCTCTTCTCGGCCGCCTTGATCACGCTCAGCGGAGTGACCGGCTGGTTCGAGCGGATCATGGACAGGATCCCGGTGGCCCTGGCGTCCGCGCTGCTCGCCGGAGTGCTCGTACAGTTCGGCACCGGCCTGTTCGGCCAGATGGAGGACAACTTCCTCGTCGTCTTCACCATGTTCGCCGTCTATGTGGCAGGCAGGCGGTGGCTCCCGCGGTACGCGGTCATCGTGGCCCTCGTGGCCGGTGTGATGGCGACCGGGGCACAGGGATCGTGGAAACTCGGCGGATTCCACGCCTCGCTGGCCGCACCTTCCTTCGTACGCCCGGAATTCTCCTGGCAGGTACTGGTCGGTGTGGGCCTTCCCCTCTTCGTGGTCACCATGGCGTCGCAGAACCTGCCGGGCGTCGCCGTACTGCGTAACGCCGGATACGACACCCCCGTCTCGCCCCTGCTCACCTGGACGGGCTGTGTCAACTTCCTGCTGGCTCCCTTCGGCTGCTTCGGGCTCAACCTGGCCGCGATCACCGCGGCGATCTGTACGGGAGAAGAAGCACATCCGGACCCGCGCAAGCGCTACACGGCCGGTGTCTGGGCCGGCGTCTTCTACCTGCTGATCGGCATATTCGGCGGCGCCGTGGGGTGGCTGCTCACCGCCATGCCCCAGGCGCTGGTGCTGGGCATCGCGGGAATCGGTCTCCTCGGCACGATCGGCAGCTCACTCACGTCCTCGCTCGCGGACGTGAACATGCGCGAGCCCGCTGTCGTCACCTTCCTGGCCACGGCCTCCGGGTTCACCCTGCTCGGCATCGGATCCACCTTCTGGGGCCTGTGCGCCGGCGTACTGACCGCAGTGGTGGCCGGCTGGCGGCGGAGGCCGGCCAAGACCGCTCCCGTACAGCGGCAGCCGGAGGAGGCAGAGGGAGCCAGGGCGTAGCGGACCCGTCGGCTCGGCCGGCCCCCGCCGGCGCCTTGCCCGGCCGGTGTTCGGCTGCCCGTTGCCATGGAAAGGGGACGGGCGTCATGGTGTGCGGTCGCGTCCGGCCCGCGGGCCGCGTCCTGTGAGAACGGTCCATCGGCCGTGGGCCGTTACTCCCGTGCGCCTATCCTGCACACATGACGATCTTGGCGAAGACCGTTCCTCAACCCCTCCTCGGTGAGTGGTGGGAGGAGCCCGTGACACTTCCTCCGGCCGGGGGAGCACCGCAGCTGTGGCTGGTACGGGCAGCCGAGTTCAAGGAAGTCGCGACGGCCCGGGCCGGTGTGCTGGACGCCGCGGAGACGGCCAGGGCGGAGGCGTTCCGCAGGGCCGGGGACCGGGACACGTACGTCGCGAGCACGTCGCGCTGCGCATGCTGCTCAGCCGCTACCTGGACACCGAGCCCCAGGACATACCACTGATCCGGCTGGACTGCCCGGTGCGCGGCGGGCCGCACGCGCCGGCCGTGAAGGGGCAGCCGGTGCACTTCTCGGTCTCGCACAGTGCCGGTCTCGGGCTGTTGGGGTTTGCCGCAACCCCTGTCGGCGTGGACGTGGAGGAGGTCCCGCGTCCCGGGACCGTCGAGGAGATCGCGGCGATGCTGCATCCGCGGGAGACCGCGGAGCTGGCCGGGTACGAGGACGCCGACCGGCCCCATGCGTTCGCCCGGGCCTGGGCACGCAAGGAGGCGTATCTGAAAGGGCTGGGCACAGGGCTTGCGCGCGGCCTTTCCACCGACTACCTGGGCACGGCACAAGTCCCCGGCGCCGACCTCCCGGGCTGGCGGATCGGCGACGCCGATGTGGGGGACCACCACCGCGGCGGCCGTCGCCGTACGCCACTGACGACCAAGGGCGCGACGGCCGTCAGGCGAGGCAGCACACAAGGACACCGTCCGGGCGGGCCGACTGACGGAACGTCTTCGACCGATTCGGCGCCGTCGACGGGTACGGCGGGGAATACCTCCCCGCACCTGTTTCGCTGAACGCCACCACCAGACCGTGCAAGAACCTGCCGTGACCCGGAGCCCAGTTGAAAGGCACTCCCGTGACCCAGCCAGCCGCCACTCCGACCGTCGAGCGCAACGATGCCGAACACCGTTACGAAATCCTGCTCGACGGTACGGCCGCCGGCCTGACCGCATACCGCGACCGCGGCGATCAGCGCGTCTTCTACCACACGGAAATCGACGACGCCTTCGCCGGCCAGGGCCTGGCCTCGCACCTCGTGCGGCAGGCGCTCACCGACGTACCGCGCCTCGGGGAAGCGCATAGTGCCGGTCTGCCCCTACGTGGCCAAGTACCTCCAGAAGCACGACGAGTTCAGCGACATCACCGACTCCGTGACCCCCGACGTGCTGCGGTGGCTCCGCACGGAGCTCGGCTGATCACTCCCTGCGCAAGGACGGCCGCCGGCCGGTACGGGCACCCCGCCCGTACCGGCCACCGGGCGACCGAGACGAGCTCCAGCGCGACGGCATCCCGGTCATCGCGCCGTCCAACCCGCTGCGCGGACCCGCCTCCGACGCCGCCTCCGTGGCCTCCGTGACCGCCCGGATCGACGGCCCCCGTGGTCCTCGTCGGCCACTCCTACGGCGGTGGCCTCGTCACCGTCGCCGGCACCACCGACAACGTCGTCGGGCTCGTCCACGTGGCCGCCTACAGCCTCGAAGAGGGAAGAGAGCCTCGGTTTTCGCCGCCGACGTCTCCGCTCCCGTCGTCGCGATCCTGGCCGCTTCCCAGCGTCCGCTCGCCGTGTCGGCGTTCACCGAGACCGCTTCGGCCGCTGCCTGGAGAAGATGAACAGCGCGAAGAACACCGTCTTCACGTCGTCGGCCACCTTCACCCCGGACCAGGCGCCCACCAGGAGCGCCACGATCAGCGTCCCGGCGATGCCGCCCAGCGTGATCGGGCCGATGCGCAGTTTGCCGACGAGGTGCCCGACTGCGAGGCAGAGGAAGAGGGCGAGCTCTGGATGAGCGCGCAGTACACCCATGGCACCTCGATATGTGCATGAGGCAGTCAAACTCGGACAATTCAGGAATGTAGCCGCCCATGCCGGTCCCGCTCGCCGGGGGGCGGGCATGCCTCCGTTCGGCCCTGGCGGGGGAGACCTGCCAGGACCCTTCGTCCGAGGCGCAGAGAACCTCTCCGGGCGATGCGGACTTCGATGAGCCCGCTACGCGGCCGTCTGCGCGTCCAGGGCCTCAAGCAGCCAGTCGTGTGCGACTCCGGGGGTCGGTTCCGGCCGTCCGCCCGGCGGGGTGGCGACCTCGGCCACCAGCTCCCAGTACCGGTCGATCCGGGGGTCGGAGGCGAGCTGCCCGGCCAGCAGGCGGCGGAACTCCGGAGTGTCCCGGGTGCCGTAGACACTCGCGTACGCGGCGACGAAGCAGTCCAGCGCCTCGCCCGGGGCCGGGGTCCGGTTCCGCCGCAGCTGCCCGCCCGCGAGCTCGTACGCCTCGTCCAGGCCCGCGTACAGCACGGCCGACCCGCGGCTGCCCGCGGTCTTGTGCGCCTCCGGCTGGCAGCGCTCCACGCTCCCGCACGGGCGGGCCGCCAGCGCGTACAGCCGGCGAAGGCCAGCACCTGCGCCGGGGACGGGTCGTCGGGCGGCTGCACCACTGCCACCTCCAGGAACGCGGCGGTGGCCCGGGCCGGCATCCGCGGCGGCAGCCAGGCGCGCCAGAACCGGGCCAGCGCCTCGGTGCTCGGCGGGGTGGTGACGGCGCCGAGCAGCCGCAGCCGGTCGGCCCGCTCCCCGGGCGGGCACTCCTGCACCAGCCGCAGCCCCGCCTCCCGCCACCGCAGGGCCCTGAGCTGGGAGCCGAGCGTACGCAGCAGCCCGGCGACGGCATCCTCCAGGACCCGGCCCGCCGCGCCCTCCTCGTCGAGGATCCGGTGCACCTCGGGAACGGGCAGGTCGAGGGTGCGCAGCGAACGGATCAGGCGCAGCCGGTCGAGTGCCTCCGGGCCGTAGCGGCGGTGTCCCCCCGCGCTGCGGGAAGCCTCCGGCAGCAGACCGCGGTCGGAGTAGAACCGGACGGTCTTGACGGTGACCCCCGCGTGCTCGGCGAGTTCTCCGATGCTGCACAGGCCGTCGCGCGATGTGAACACTTGAACCTCCCTCAGGGGGAGTTCCTACCGTACCGGCGAGCGCGGACGGCCATCGGGCCAGACCGCGGACGGCGTACTGAGGAGAGGGTCATGACCGCATTCATCCTGGTGTCGGGCACGTTCACCGGCGCACACGTCTGGGAGGACGCGGCCGCGCGACTGGCCGCGGCGGGCGCCGAGGTGCACACCCCGGACCTCACCGGACTCGGCGCGGGAAGCGGCCCCGCGCGTCCCGGCACGGACCTGGAGACACACATCGTGGACGTGCTGGCGGCGATCGACTCCGTCGACGCCGCGGCCGGACGGGAGATCGTGCTGGTCGGCCACGACTACGGCATCCACCCGGTGCTGGGAGCCGCCGACCGGCGCGCGGAGCGCGTCTCCCGGATCGTCTACCTGGACGCCGGTATGCCGCAGGACGGGGTCCCGGCCCTGGCGGCGGTGCCCGACCAAACCCTGCGCGAGCAACTGGCCGAGCGCGCCGCACGGGGCGGGGCGGCCGGCGAGCTGCCGCCCCCGGCCCGTGACGAGTGGCAGCGCTGGGGCAGCACCGCGGGCATCCCCGAGGAGGCGCTGGACCGGCTCACCGCCCGCGCCGCACCGCAGCCGCTGGGCACTCTGCTCCAGCCGCTCCGGCTGACCGGCGCGGTGGCCGCGGTGCCCGTCACCGGAGTGCTGTGCACCGGTAACGGCGCGGGCATCGAGATGCTCCAGATACGGGTGAGCTTCGGCGACCCCGCCTTCGAGGCCCTGACCGATCCCCGCGTGACGTTCTTCGAACTCCCCACCGGGCACTGGCCGATGCTGTCCTGTCCCGAAGAGCTGGCGGAGGTCCTGCTGCGCGCCGCGGCAGGGGAGGGCCACCGGCTGAAGCCGGCCGGGACCACCGAACCGCCGCCGCACCTGCGGCCGTTCCTGCTGGACCTGCCCGAACCCGCCCGCGAGCGGACCGGGAACGTCGACCTGTACCTGCCCGCGGCCGAGGGCCCGCGGCCGGCGGTGGTCTTCGTGCACGGCGGCCCGGTGCCCGCCGAGGCGCGCCCGACCCCGCGGGAGTGGCCGACCCTGACGGGGTACGCCCGGTACGCGGCCGGACAGGGCGTGGTGGGCGTGACCTTCGACCACCGCCTCCACGACGTCACCGACTACGAGCGCAGTGCCGCGGACACGACCGCGAGGTGGAGCTGCGGCCCGGGCGACCCGCGGGTCGACCCGGACCGGGGTGGCACTGTGGTTCTTCTCGGGCGGCGGCCCGATGGCGGCGGACTGGCTGGAGGCGCCCCCGGCGTGGCTGCGCTGCCTGGCGGCCAGCTACCCGATCATGGCGCCGCTGCCGAACTGGGGGCTGCCCGAGGGACGGTTCCGCCCGGCGGACGCGGTGGCGGACGCGGGCGGCCTGCCCCTCGTGCTCACCCGGGCAGGGCTCGAGATGCCCGAGATCGCCGCCACCGTCGCGGAGTTCCTGGCCGCGGCCGAGGACTGCGGAGCCGACGTGGAGGTGATCGACGTGCCGAACGGCCACCACAACTTCGAGGTGCTGGACCCGACCGACGAGTCGCGCGAGGCCGTGCACCGCGCGATGCGCTCGGTGCTGGCACACCTGACGGCCTGAGACGGGCCGCTCCGACCGGCCCCCGCCGCACACTCGGCGGGACCGGCCGGGTCCTGCGCGCTCCCCGCACCCCGAGGCCCGGACGGGGCTGCGTACAGCGCGAGGGCGAGGGACCCGGCCGGAGTGACGTCGCACCGATCGGCCCGGACCGCCCGGTCACCGAGAGATCCGCGCGGAGGGGGAGGGGCCGGGGTCCCCGCGGCAGTGTGCCCGCCTGCGCGGACCGGACCCGCGAGACGGCCGGCGGGAGAGCCGCGGAGCGCGTGCGGGGGCCGGGCCGCTCCCGGAGGAACGCTGTCCTCCGTGCACGCCCTCTCCCATACTGGGCCGGAGGCAGGGAGGCGGGAAATGCACACGGAGGCCGAGCCGCCGGCGCCCGCCCCCCGGCGCCGTGAACTGGACGTGCTGCGCGCCCTGATCGTGCTCGGCCTGGTCTTCTTCCACGCCGCCCTCGTCTTCGCGCCGGACGACGACTTCTACGTCAAGAACGCGGAGACGACCGACGCCGTCACCGTGCTGGCGGGGCTCGGCGTGGTGTGGGCGATGCCCATGCTGTTCCTCGTCGCCGGTCTCGGCAGCCGGCACTCGATCCGCCGCCGCGGCCCCGGCGGGTTCGCCCGCGAACGCCTGCTGCGCCTGGGCGTCCCGCTGCTCTTCGCGTCGTTCGCCCTCAACCCCCTCCCGCAGTGGCTGCGGCTGCGGGCCGCGGACCCCGGCTACCACGAGTCGTACTGGCGTTTCTGGCCCCGCTTCCTCACCGTCCGCCCGGATCCCGGTGACTTCCCCTTCGTCGTCGACGGTCGCTACTTCGAGACCGGCCACCTGTGGTTCGTCGTACTCCTCCTCGCCTTCTGCCTGCTCCTCGTGCCGGTCGCGGGAGTGGTCGCGGCCGGCGGCGAGCGCGCGGCGGCGGCGACGGCACGCCGGCCCGGTCTGCTCCTGCTGCCCGCGCTGCCACTGGCCCTGATCAACGCGCTGCTGGGCATGGAGGAGGACTACGCGGGCTGGAACCGCTGGGCCTACCTGCTGTTCTTCCTCTGCGGCTACGCGCTGGCCGACGCGCCCGGATCCGCGCCGCCCTGCGCCGCCTCGCCGTACCGGCCGGCCTGCTCGGGCTCGCCCTGTTCGCCGCGACCGCACCCGGGTTCGTGGCGGGGGACGACCCGTTCACTGCGTGGAGTCCGTTCGCGCTGGTCACCCGGGCGCTGTTCGGGGCGGCGGGATGGTGCTGGGTGGTGGCGATCCTGGGGCTGCTGGACAGACCCCGTGAACGGGGCCGGCCCTCGCGCCGGGGCGGAAAGGTGTGGGGATACCTCACACTCGCCGCGCTGCCGCTGTACGTGTTGCACCAGCCGGTCGTGGTCGCCTTCGCGTACGCGGTGGTGGGACGGCCCGCGCCGATCGCGGTCAAGTACGCCGCGATCGTGGCCGGTTCACTGGCGGTGATCCTCGTGGTGTACGAGTACGCGGTGCGCAGGACACGGGTGACGCGCTTCCTGTTGGGCATGCGCCCCGGCCCGGACCCGGCGGGACCGAACGCGGTTAGCCCCCGTCGCGGACGCGGCGGGCGCCATCCCCGAGTACGACCGGCCACCCGCCGCGCGCTACCCGGTCCGCCGTCGAGCAGCGCCACACCGTCGCCCGCCGGATCGCGGACAACGGTGCCGGCCGGCAGCTGGACGGCTGCCGGACCGCCGTGGCCGGCGCGTCCGCGGGGGCCGGCCCTCGCCGCCGCGCCGCCGCCGCTCGCCAAGGAGCGCGGAGGCGTCGGAATCCTCCACCAGGTGCTGGTCTGCCCGGTCCCGGACGCCGGCATGGACACTGCTTCACACCGCGGATTCGCCCGGGGCTTCTTCCTCGGCAGCGCCGCCATGCGCAGCTTCTGGCAGAGCTGCGTGCCCGACCGGCCGGGCGGACGCAGATCACCGCTTCCCCGCTGCGTGCCACCGTCGAGCAGCTCACCGGTCTGCCGGCCGGCGCTGGTGATCACCGCCGAGGCGGATGTGCTGCGTGACGAGGGCGAGGCGTACGCCAACAAGCTGCGGGCCGCCGGTGTGCCGGTGACCGCGGTGCGCTACCGGGGCATCATCCACGACTTCGTCATGCTCGACGCCCTGCGCGGCACCCACGCCGCCCGGTCGGCCATCGGCCTCGCGGTCGAGACGCTTCGCCGGGCGCTCGCGAAGAACTGAGGCACCGGACAAGAGCTGAACCACCGGCCGACCGTGGGGAGGTACGCGCGAACAGCGCGAACAGTGCGCGTACCTCCCCGCCCCGACCCCTCCGAGCAGTCAGGCTCCGCCATGACCACCCCCGACAGTGCGGTCGGTGAACCGGCCGCTCCCACCGGCAGGCACCACGAACCCGGCCTGCGGCGGACGACCCGTATCAATCTGCGCCCGATCGCCTCACCGATACCGCTCGGCTTCTACGCCGTGGCCATCGCCTCCGTGATCGTCGGCTGCCTGCAGCTGGGTCTCTTCGAGGACGGTGTCCAGCGCGCCGCCGCCTTCACCGTCCTCCCCGCGGTCGCGATGTACGCGGCCTTCGCGCTGATGCTGGAGGACATACGGGGCCGGGAAGTCCTGCCGGTCGGCCGCAGCGGGCCCGCGCACACCGCCGTCGAGGGCAATCTGACGGTGCAGCTGTGCGACCTCGAACGCCAGGCGGGCGTACGCCGCACCCTCTGACCGCCACCACCAGTGCCGGGTCGCCCGGAGGGCCGTTCCTGGAGTGCGCACCGGAGATCTCCGGCCCCCTGCCTCGTCCTCCGGGAACCGCGCGAGAACCCCCGAAGGCCGTGCAGCGAGCGGCCCTCAGCGGGAAGGCGGCCTTCAGCGCCGCGTGGCGTCAGTCCTGTCCGTCCCGCGCTCAGGACCCTTGTCCCGATGAGGGCAGGCGTTCCGGCGCACGGGTGCGCATGCGCGGGCGGTGGACGGCGGGTGACGGCGGGAGAGCAACCGGAGGCCGATCGGGACCTGTTGCCGCCCACCGCCACCCGTCGGCCGGGAGCACCGGACCGGGCAGTACGCCGAGATCAGACCGCCGGGGCCGGGTAGGTCGGGTACTCCACGCCGGACACGTGCTGGACGACGCGGATGACCTGGCAGGAGTAGCCGAACTCGTTGTCGTACCACAGGTAGAGGATCGCGTTGTCGCCGTCGACCTTGGTGGCGCCGGCGTCGACGATCGAGGCGTGGCGCGAGCCGATGAAGTCGCTCGAGACCGCGTCGGGAGCGGTGGTGAAGTCGATCTGGCGCTTGAGCGGCGAGGTCAGCGACACGTTGCGGAGGTAGTCGAGGACCTCCTCACGAGTGGTCTCGCGCTCGAGTCGCAGGCTGAGGATCGCGATCGAGACGTCCGGCACCGGCACACGGATCGAACTGCCGGTGATCGGCGCCTTGAGCTCGGGCAGTGCCTTGGCGACGGCGGAGGCGGCACCGGTCTCGGTGATCACCATGTTGAGTGGCGCCGAGCGGCCACGGCGGTCGGCCTTGTGGTAGTTGTCCAGCAGGTTCTGGTCGTTGGTGAACGAGTGGACGGTCTCCACGTGGCCGCGCAGGACGCCGTACTCGTCGGCCATCGCCTTCAGCGGCGGGACGATCGCGTTGGTGGTGCAGGACGCGCAGGACAGGATCTGGTCGTCCGGCTTGATCGTGTCGTGGTTGACGCCGTGCACGATGTTGGGGACGTCGCCCTTGCCCGGCGCGGTCAGGACGACCTTGTCGATGCCGGGACGCAGGTGGGTCGACAGGCCCTCGCGGTCACGCCACTTGCCGGTGTTGTCGATGAGGATGGCGTCCTTGATGCCGTACGCCGTGTAGTCGACCTCCGACGGGTCGCCGGCGTAGATCACCTTGATCTCGTTGCCGTTGGCGACGATCGTGCTGTTCGCCTCGTCGACGGTGATCGTGCCCTGGAACTGGCCGTGGATGGAGTCACGGCGCAGCAACGAGGCGCGCTTGACGAGATCCTCGGCGGCCCGGCCACCGCCCGGGCGGACGACGATGGCGCGCAGCCGCAGGCCGTTGCCCCCCGCGGCCTTCTCGATGAGCAGGCGGGCGACGAGGCGGCCGATGCGGCCGAAGCCGTAGAGGACGACGTCGCGCCCCTCGCTGCGCTCGATCTTGTTGGCTCCCGTGGCGCCGGCGACGGCCTCGGCGGTGAACTCCTCGACGGAGAGACCGCGGTCGTCGGCCTTGTACGTGGCGGCGAGCATGCCGATGTCGATCTGGGAAGGGCCGAGATCGAGCGTGGTGAGAGCCTGCAGGAACGGCAGCGTCTCGGTGACCGAGAGCTCTCCGCCGGCGATCTGCCGGGCGAAACGGTGGGTCTTGAGGATGCTGACCACTGACTTGTTCACCAAGGAGCGGCTGTGGAGCAGGACCGTGACATCACGCTCCCGGTGTAGCTTCCCGATGATGGGGATCATCGACTCCGCGATCTCCTCGCGGTTCTTCCAGTTGGTGAACGAGTCGTCATTGACAGTCACAGGTTTATCTTTCGAGCTAGGCGGCGCTCATATGCTAACCCCACCGCTGCTTTGATCATCCAGGTGGTGCCGTCTGAGCGGGATGCCGTGCTCGGACCCATGGCCCGACCGGGGCGGGGGACGGCCTGCCGCGTGGCGTGAAGGTGCCTGAGCCGGCGGGATCCGGGCCGCTGATTAGGATGCGGGTATGAGACGGCAGGCGTGGCACGAGGCCCGGCCCGGTGGCGGGCTGCGGGTGCACGCGCTCCTGGTGCTTGCCGTGCTGGCCGGCTTGGTGGCCATGCACGGCTTGGGTCCTGCTGTCCCTCCGGCGCCGTCCTCCGCCATGCCGGAGGTCCGCCACGCGGTCATGGCTGCGGCCCCGTCGCACTCCGGCGCGGCCGAGTGCGAGGACTGCGTCCACGCCGGCCATGACGACGGCAGTAACGGTGGACATGCCGAGCACGCCGACGACACGTGCGCTGCCAGTGGTACGAGCGGAGCGCCCGCAGTGCCCGACCCGGCCCTGGCCGGGGCCGTTGCGTGCCCGACTGCGGACGTACCCGCCCTCGTCCCCGCGGCGACGCCGGGCGGGCGGGACCCGCCCTCGTTGAGTGAACTGCAACTCCTGCGCATATAGGCCGGCCCGCTGCGCCCGCCCCCGTCGGGCGGTGCCGCCGTCAAGAGCCATGCCCATGGAGCACACACGCAGGAGTCTCACCACCATGACCGCACACCGTTCCCTGATCCGCCGTGCCGCCGCTGTGGCGGCCGCGGCCACCGCCGCCGTCGTACTCACCGCCTGCGGCGGGGGAAATGGCAGCTCCGCCGGCCACGACGGCCACAAGACCTCCTCGCCCAGCGCGCCGGCCTCTGCCGGACAGGGTGAGCACAACGCCGCCGACGTCGCCTTCGCGAAGGGGATGATCCCGCACCACCGTCAGGCGGTCGAGATGGCCGATCTGGCGCAGACGCGTACTGAATCCGCCGAGGTCAAGAAGCTGGCCGCGGAGATCAAGAAGGCACAGGACCCGGAGATCGGGACGCTGTCCGGGTGGCTCACTTCCTGGGGCGAGGAAGTCCCCGAGGAGGGCCGGGGCGCCGGGCACGGCGGCCACTCCATGTCCGGGATGATGACGCCCGAGGAGATGGACGAGCTGGAGAAGGCTTCCGGCGCGGCGTTCGACACCGCGTTCCTCGAGATGATGGTCAAGCACCACGAAGGCGCGGTCGAGATGGCGAAGACCGAGCGGTCCGACGGTGCCTACAAGCCCGCCAAGGACATGGCCGGTGACATCGTCACCTCGCAGAGCGCCGAGATCACGCGCATGAACGAGCTGCTCGGCGACAACTGACCCCACCGGCCGGCTGCGGGGGCGGCCACCAGCCGCCGCCGCGCAGCGCGAGCTCACAGCTGACAGGAGACATCCAGCAGCTTGAGGGGCTTCTCCGCGTCCAGGTCGACGTACGCGGTGAAGTGCCGCTTGTCGTTCGCGCCCCAGTGAGTGGTGACCGTCGCCCAGCCGACCCGCGCCGACTGCGCGGTGGTCACCTTGCCGATCGAGATGTTCTGCGGCGTGTTCTGGGCGCACAGCAGCAGGTCGTAGTCGGGGGTGTTGGCGGCCCGTTCCTTGAGGTCGGGCGCCACCTGGTGCTCGCGCTGCCAGGGGGACGGGCCGTGCTTGCCGTAGAAGCCGACCAGGAAGCGGTGGATCTCTGCGGCGGTCCAGTGGCTGTCCGGGGCGGGCTCGGCCGTCGGAGCGGTCCGCACGGCCGGGGTGTCGTGGGCGGTCGCGGCGGCCCGGTCCGGCTGGGCGGCGGCCGGAGAGGTCGCGGCCATGGTCAGGGCGAGGCCGACTGCGGCGGCGCACGCGGTGGCGACAGCGGTGGCACGCGAAGCGGTACGGGGCATCAGATGTCCTCGACTTCCGTTTTTTATGCGCATTGTCCGGTCTTGTCTATTGAGACACACGGATGCGCCGAATGGTTGCGGCCCCCACGCCCGAATCCTCCCCCGGTATCCATTGTGCGGCTGCCGCTGTCCACCGGTTGGCCGTACGGATGACGCCGCAGTGGTGGACTCGACGGGCGGGCGCACAAGCTCCGCGGAGCTCCTCGCCCGCCACGACGGCCCGCCTACCGGGAGGCACCGCCGCGAGGAGCGCGGCGAGTACCTGCCCGGCGAAGTCCAGACCTGCCTGCTCCCGCGGGGTCAGGGTGGTGGGGGTGTCATCGGCGGGCGCCGCGGCGGCGGTCCCGGAGGCAAGCAGGACGGCTGCAAGGGAAGCGGTGAGGGCAAGGGCGAAACGACGGTGCATGGTTCTGTCCCTTCGGTGCGTACGAGGATTCCGTCTCATCTTCACCGTGCGACGGGCGTGCTTGTGCGTCCCCGGCCCCGGACAGCTTGATTTCCTCGGACACGTCACCCGAACCGGTCAGGCACCTCACCCGTCGGGAGTCACTGTGCCGATGACGGAAAGCCTCTCCCGTAACGGCTGGGCCCTCGAGCTCCGGCCCCTGCCCGGCCGGGTCAGGGGCGCTGGGGCGTCGCGGGCCGCGGCGTCGCGGACGACGACCCGGGGAGCGGGGGCCTGAAGCAGGCGGTGACCGTCTTGCCGTGCTGCTGCGCATGGGTCTGCCAGCTGTCGGCGAGGGCCTGCACGATGCTGACACCCCTTCCCGAAACGGCTCCCGGGTCCGGGTCCCTGGGCTTGGGCACGGCGGTGGCCTCGTCGTGAACGTTCACATGCAGGCAGGTGCTGTCCCAGGTCAGCACCAGTTGGGCGTCACTGCGGGCGTGCAGGTGCGCGTTGGTGAGGAGTTCGGAGACCGCCAGTACGATCTCGTCCACGGTGTCGGGTGCCTCGGCGGCCCAGGGGAGGGTCTCCAACTGGCTGCGCGTCCACTTCCGCCCTTCGCGTACGCCCTTGTCGGCGGGGAACGTGCGGGCCCATCCGGTCGCTTTGACGGCCATGGCATTCTCTCCGGAGATCTCGTCCAGCAACGACTGCGGAACGTCTACCCTCTGCGGCCCGGATCACCTCGGCGCCGTGCATCCGGACCGGACGAGGGGTGGGGGCCGGACTCCGAGCAGGACGGTGAGGCCGCGGCCGTGCCATGGAGCCGGCTGCCCTTCCTGCACCCGGACCGTGCCGGGGGACGGCTGCCCGCGTTGATGCCGACGGCCAGTCGGCGGCGTACGCCCGCTCAGGACCGCTCCCTCGACGTCGGCCCGCGTCCTCCCCCGGGCACGGTGACGCCCCGCCTCGCCCCACCGCCCCTCACGGCGGCCACCGCCCCCGGCGCCGCGCGCTCCGACGGCCGCTGCCCTGATCAGGCGGGGTGGCCCGGCGACAGGTCGGCGACGTCGGTGAAGCCGAGCAGCCGGGCGCGGCCGGGCGGGCGTGGGGACCCGGCCACCGGTGCCAGGAGGAAACCCACGTGGTCTCCTCCCGCGAAGCAGTCCAGGACACGTCCGACGAACCAGGCACAGGCGTCGGTCAGTACCGGCGTGCCACCGTCCTGCGGCTGCCACGCGACGCGCTCGAACTTGTCGACACGGTCACCGGTCTCGCCGCCGAACAGCCCGGCCAGTGCTCTGTCCTCACGACGCAGCAGGTGCACGCCCAGGTGCGAGGCCTGTCGGGCCACGCGGTACGTGTGATTGGCCGTGGACAGCCACACCATGAACCGGGGCGGATGGATCGAGCACTGGGAGGCGAACCCCACCAGGCATCCCGACCGCTCTCCTGCCGCTGCGGCCGTCACGACGTACATCGGATAATCGAGCAGATCAGTGAATGTGTCGAGCTCCACGAGCCGACCGTACCCGGCCGGCGGCCGCGCGGGGGCGCGTCGGCGGCCGCGAGTCCGTGAGAGCGTTCCGCGGACCCGGCGACCGGGCGGGCCGCCCACGACCGGGAAGGCGGGTCAGCCGGTGAAGGCGCCGGGAGGGTTTCCCCCGCCGTCCCTGTCCCCGTCCGTCCGCCCGCCCGGCGCTCCGCCGCTCGCCGGTGCGCTGACGGACAGCGGAGTCGCGATGTCTTCGAGGGACTTGCCCTCCGCCGCGACGGCGAAGAACACCGCCACCACACCCGCGGCCACCATCAGCGACGCGCCGATGCAGAACGCGAGTACGGCGTCCCCCACCACTCCGCTCTCCGTGAGCTCCGCGAACAGCAGCGGCCCGGAAATACCGCCGGCCGCCGTGCCGATGGCGTAGAAGAAGGCGATCGCCATCGCGCGGGTCTCCATCGGGAAGATCTCGCTGACCGTGAGGTAGGCGGAACTCGCCCCGGCCGAGGCGAAGAAGAGGACGACGGCCCAGCACGCGGTCATGGTCGTCGCGTTGAGCCAGCCGCTGTTGAAGAACCACGCGGTGACGAAGAGCAGCAGCCCCGAGAGGATGTAGGTACCGGCGATCATCGGCTTGCGGCCCACCGTGTCGAACAGCCGCCCCAGCAGCAGCGGCCCGAGGAAGTTGCCGAAGGCGATGGCCGCGAAGAAGTACCCCGTCGACCCGCTGGACACGTCGAAGAACTTCACCAGGATCGAGCCGAATCCGAAGGTGATGGCGTTGTACAGGAACGCCTGCCCGATGAAGAGCGCGAAGCCGAGCACCGCGCGCTTGGGGTAGGAGCGGAACAGCGTCCGGCCGATCTCGACGAATCCGATACTGCGCCGCTGCTCGATGGTGATGGCCGTCCCGGGTTCGGGCAGGCGCTTCCCGGTCTCTTCCTCGATCTCGCGTTCCACCCCGGTGACGAGTTCCTCCGCGCCTTCCGAGCGCCCGTGGATGAACATCCAGCGCGGACTCTCCGGCACGTGCCGGCGGACCAGCAGGATCACCAGGCCGAGTACGACACCGAGGGCGAAGGTGAGCCGCCAGCCGATGTCCTTGGGGAAGATGTCGGTGTTGAGAGCCAGGACCGACAGCAGGGCGCCGCCCATCGCGCCGAGCCAGTAGCTGCCGTTGATGATGAGGTCCACGCGTCCCCGGTACTTGCTGGGGATCAGCTCGTCGATGGCCGAGTTGATGGCCGCGTACTCGCCGCCGATGCCGAAGCCGGTGAGGAAGCGGAAAAGGAAGAACCACCACGAGGAGGAGGACAGGGCGGTCATCGCTGTCGCCGCCAGATAGACCGCCAGGGTGATGAGGAACAGCTTCTTGCGGCCGTACCGGTCGGTGAGCCAGCCGAAGAACAGGGCGCCGGAACAGGCGCCGGCCACATAGAGGGCGGCGGCGACCCCGGTGACTTGCGCGTCCGTGATCGGCAGTCCGCTGCCCTCCTCCGAGAGGCGGCTCGCGACATTGCCGACGACGGTCACTTCGAGGCCGTCGAGGATCCACACGGTGCCCAGCCCGACCACGATCATCCAGTGCCACCTCGACCACGGGAGGCGGTCGAGTCTGGCCGGGATTTTGGTGGTGATGGTCCCGGTCCCCACGCGTTCGGTCTGACTCATCGTGCGCTTCCTCCTAGCAGCGACTCCATCGGCGCCCAAGGGGCCGGATCCAATTACCCCTGATCAAACTGGGCAAACCGCTCGGTAACTGCCGTCGGGTCCGTCCAGGGACGCGGGCCGGCGGGCGAGGGACGGAGAAACAAGTGGACATGCTTGCTCTGTTCGCTTCAGGCCCCGGCCGGGGCCCCATCTCCGCCCCAGGTCAAACCCCATGACATCGAAGAATCGATTTTCGCCGAATCGCAGGAGCGGTTCGGCGAAACGGCTCTTGCGGGCAGTACCGGCGTCACCTCCGCCCTGACCACCCCCCTCGTCACCGCGCTTCCGGCCGTCGCCCACGACGCGCGTAGAACCTCGTTCCGTCTCCCGCGGGGCGGAACCCGGCACCGACGGCGAGGCCACGGTGGACAAGGCCGAGGTCGCCGTCCTCGGTCAGGAGCACGCCGAGGCGCACGCCGCGGCCCGCATGCGGGCCGAGGACCTCGGCGACTATCCGCAGACGACGCGTACGGCACGCCTGAAGTCACTCACCACATCGCAGGCGGCGCACAACGCCACGTTCGGCGCGCGGGAGTACGGGGCCTTCAAGGAGTACTTCCCGTCCCCCGACTTCGGTGTGCACGTGACCCAGCTGCCCACCGGCAAGGTCCTGATGTTCTCGTTCGAGAGGATCGAGACCGACCCGACGAAGGAGACCCCTCACCCAGGTCATCGGCAGGGCGAACGCCGGCCGGGCGTACCTGTGGGACCCGGCGAAGGGGAACGAAGTCCGCATCAAGAGCCGCAGCGACGGCGCCCTCGAACTGCAGGCGCCGCCCTCGGCCGGAGCCGCGCCTCCGGGCCACTGCATGCTCTTCCTCCTCAATGAGGAGGGCGTGCCCAGCATGGCCAAGTTCGTGTCCTTCGGCCCTCCCGTCGTCAGGTGACAGCCGGTTCGGAGTACGACGCGTGAATCCCACCCCGAGAAACCCCAGGAAGTGAAGGAAGAATGACCGATCTGGCACTGCGGGAGAGCACGGAGATCCAGGGGGATGTGCTCGCCGGCTTCAAGAAGGACCACGCACAGCTGCTGTTCCTGAAGTTCGACGACGCGACGCGGGCGCGCACCTGGCTGCGGCGCCTGAAGCCGCGCATCGCCACGACCCGGCAGGTCGCGGCGTTCAACGCGGCCTTCAGCGAGGCACGCAGGAACACCGGTGGTGACGACCCCAGGGCTCTCCACGCCGTATGGCGCAGCGTCAGTTTCACTCACGGTGGCATCCGGACGCTGACGGGCAAGGACCCCTTCCCCGACACCGTGGAGGGCACGACACAGCACGCGTTCAAGCAGGGATCCGCCGTGCGGGCGGGAATGCTCGGGGACACCGGGGACGACTCCCCGGAGAACTGGCTCTTCGGCGACAGCAACGCGCAGCCCGTCCACGCGGTCCTCACCGTCGCGGCCGACAAGGTCGAGGACCTGCGGGAGGCCCTCGCCCAGGAGCGGCAGGAAGCCTCCGTCCACAAGGTCGTGATCGTCTTCGAGCAGGACGGCGGGACCCTGGCGGGAGACCGGCGGGGCAAGGAGCACTTCGGCTTCAAGGACGGCATCAGCGAGCCGGCCGTGGAGGGGTTCGACCTGCCCGACCCCGAGAACCCCGGGTGGAAGAAGGGGAGCCCGGGAACCCGGATCATCCCGGCCGGCGAGTTCGTCATCGGTGAGGAGACGGTCGAAGGCACGCCTTCCGACCTGCCGGACTGGGCGAAGAACGGCTCGTTCCACGTGGTGCGCCGTCCCGGCCAGGACGTTCCGGGCTGGTGGGCGCAGATCGGGGCGCGGCTGAAGGAGCTGAAGAGCGCGAAGGCCGTGCCCCCGGAGGCCACCGCGGAGTGGCTGGCGGCCCGTATGGTCGGGCGCTGGCGTTCGGGCACGCCCGTGGCGAAGTGTCCGCACGCCGGCATGTCCTCCGACCCGGAAGCGGCGACCGACAACAACATCAGTTACGCGAACGATCTGTAGGGGGAGATCACCCCACTGTTCTCCCACCTCCGCAAGACCAGCCCCCGCGACGGCCTCGCGCTGAAGAAGGGCGACAGACCCGTCCCGGAGAAGGGCGCGCTCGACTCCCGGCGCATCATGCGCCGCGGCATCCCGTACGGTCTGCCCTTCGACCCCGCGGGGGCGGACGGCCACGGTCCCGACGCCGCCCGCGGTCTGGTCTTCGTCAGCTACCAGGCCGACCTGGTCCGGCAGTTCGAGTTCATCCAGAAGGACTGGGTCAACGACACGCGCTTCCCGCAGCGCGATCCGGAGGTCGGCGCGGACCCCATGATCGGTGTGTCGACCGACGTCAGCTTCGTGGGCAGGCAGGTGTGCTTCGAGCAGTTCGTACGGTCCGAGGGAGTCGTGTACGCCTTCGCCCCGTCGCTGACGACCCTCGACCGTCTGGCCGACGGCGAGCTCTCGGACGACGCCCCGAAGATCAAGGTCGTGGTCGCGGGGAACGGCAACCACGAGGTCTCCGCCGTCTCCACCTTCTACACCGGTGACGTCGTCGACGCGGGCAAGGCGAAGCTGGTGCTTCGGGGCGACGGCAGGCTCGTCGTCTTCGACGAGAACGACGACCCCCGCTGGGCCTCGAAGAACCCCGCCACGCAGGGCGCCCGCGCCGTCTTCCAGGAGGACGGCAACCTCGTGATCTACACGCCGGACAACCGGCCGGTGTGGGCCTCGGTGACTGACGGTAACCCGGGCGCCGGGCTTGCGGTCCAGGCCGACGGCAACGTGGTGATCTACGACAGCAGGGGCACCCCCGTCTGGCACACCAAGACCCGGCACTGACTCGGCGCCGGCCACCTGACCGGAACAGCCCGCCGGGGGGCCGGCGGGCTGTTCCGCACCATCGCGGGGTGTTCTCCGGTGTGCCTACGCCTCCGGCGGGCTCCGGCGTGCCTCTACGGCCCCGGCGGGGTCCTTCCGGCCGTCTGCGTCCGCACCGCCCCCATGCTCGCGCGACGACCAGCACGATCGCCAGCCCCTCCGCGGGCGAAAGGGCCTGACGCAGTACGAGGAAACCGGCCGTGGCGGCGATCGCCGGCTCCAGGCTCATCAGCACCGCGAACGTCGCAGCGGGCAGCCTGCGCAACGCCAGCAGCTCCAGCGTGTACGGCAGGACCGACGACATCAGCGCCACCGCGAGCCCCAGCCCCAGCGTCGAGGGAACGAACAGCCGCGCCCCCGCCTCCACGAGCCCGAACGGCAGGCTCAGCAGCGCGCCGGCCCCCATCGCCAGCGCCAGCCCGTCCGCCTGCGGAAAGCGCCGTCCGGTACGGGCGCTGAAGACGATGTACGCCGCCCACATGCCGCCCGCCGCCAGGGCGAACGCCGCACCGGCCGGATCGAGCCGGTCGAAGCCCCCTCCGCCGAGCAGCACCACGCCGCCGAGGGCGAGCCCCGCCCACAGCAGGTTCACCAGCCTCCGCGAGGCGAACACCGACAGGGCGAGCGGGCCCAGTACCTCCAGGGTGACCGCCGCACCCAGCGGGATACGGTCCACGGCCTGGTAGAAGAGCATGTTCATCCCGCCCATGGCGCGCCGAAGGCGAGGACGGTGGCCCAGTCGGCGCGGGAGTGCCCGCGAAGCCGAGGCCGGCAGACCGCCAGCAGCACCAGGGCGGCGAGCACCAGCCGCAGTGTGACGACGCCGAGCGCACCGGCCCGCGGCATCAGCAGCACGGCGACGGCCGCCCCGAACTGCACCGAAAGACCGCCCGCGACGACGAGCGCCACAGGCCCAGGGAACGCCGAGGCGACGGAGGGCGGCGCGGCCGCGCCGCCGGACGCCCGCGCCGCCGCGCCCGCCGCCTCCGGCAGTACGACGCGCCGCGCCCGCCTGCGCGCCGGTGCCCGCGTCCGCGGACCGCGTGTCCTTCACTCCAGCCTCCCCGGTCCCTTCGCCCCGTCCCGTCCTGCCCACGCTACGGGCCCGGGCGTCGTGCGTGAAATGCCGTTCTCGCTGCGGTTATGCTCCACACGCATGAGCATCGAGTTGCGTCATCTCCGCTGCTTCCTCGCCATCGCGGAGGAGTCCAACGTGACCAGGGCCGCGGCCCGGATGGGCCTCACCCAGCCCAGCGTCTCCCGCACCCTCGCCTCGCTCGAGAAGCGGATGGGCGTGCGGCTGGTGGACCGCTCCACACACCACCTCGCCCTCACGGCGGAGGGCCGGGCCTTCCGTGACAAGGCCGCCGCCGCCGTTGCCGGCTTCGACGAAGCGCTCGACGCCGACGGCTGCCGCACCGGCCCCTGCGGCTCGGACACGCCTGGTCGGCCCTCGGCCCGTACACCACCCCGCTGCTGCGCCGCTGGCAGCGGGAACATCCGGACACCCCGCTCGAACTGCTGAGGATCGACGACCGTACGGCCGGGACTCGCCCGCGGCGAGGTCGACGCCGCCGTACTGCGCGGCCCGGTGGACACGCCCGGCCTGGTCACCGAGCTGCTGTTCACGGAGCCCAGGGTCGCGGCCGTGCCGTCGGACGACCCGCTCGCGGCGCGGGCCTCGCTGACCCTGGCGGACCTCGCGGCCGGACCGGTCGTCCTGAACACGGTCTCGGGTCTGACGACGCCGGACCTGTGGCCCGAGGAGATCCGGCCCACGGCGACGGTCACGGTGGCCAACACGGACGACTGGCTCACCGCGATCGCCGCGGGCCGCGGCACGGGGGCGTCGGTGGCCTCCACCGCCCAGACGCACGCGCATCGCGGTGTGACGTACCGGCCGTTGACCGACGCCCCGAGCGCCCCCGTCTTCCTGGCCTGGCGCAGCGCGTCCCCGCATCCGGCCGTCCGTCAGCTGGTGGCCCTGGCGCGGGCGGTGGCCGGACCGCGCTGACGCGCCTTCGCGACGGCAGGGCCGGCAGGTCCGGCACGGCGACGATGCTGCTCCCCAGTGACTTCTGCTGCCTTCTGTTGCCGCGGAGGTGTTGACGTGTCTTCGTCACGGCCCTACGGTCCGATCGACCAGTCAGACCACGTTCGATATCTCGGACGAAATGAGGAGTTCATGCCGCCCATGGACCGACGACGTTTTCTCCGCGGTGCGAGGCTCGTTGCGGCGGTGCCACTGGTGTTGTCCCTGCCCGGGGCCCCGGCCACCGCGGCGCCCCGGACCCCGCCTCGCGCCGCGCCCGGCGGTGGAGCCGGCGTCGCGCCGCCGGCTCGTCCGCCTGGAAAGTGCGGCCCTTCGCGCTCAAGGACGTGACTCTCGGCAGCGACGGAGTCTTCGCCGCCAAGCGCGACCTGATGCTCGATCACGGCCGTGGCTACGACGTCGACCGGCTGTTGCAGGTCTTCCGCGCCAACGCCGGGCTCTCCACCCGTGACGCGGTCGCTCCCGGCGGCTGGGAGGGTCTCGACGGCGAGGCGAACGGAAACCTCCGCGGCCACTACACGGGTCACTTCCTCACCATGCTCTCCCAGGCATACGGGAGCACCGGGGAGACGGCCTACTCCGACAAGGTCCGCTACATGATCGGCGCCCTGACCGAGGTGCGTGAGGCGCTGCGCCGCGATCCGGCCGTGCTCAGCGTCCCGGGGAGGTTCGGCACGGCGCCGAGAACGTGCGCGGCTCCCTACCAGTACGTCGACCTGCCCGCCGGCGTCCTCGGCGACTCGCCCTCCCTCACCCTCTCCGCCTGGGTGAAGCCCACGCACGACGCCGACTGGACCCGCGTCTTCGACTTCGGCGACGACACCACCCGCTACCTCTACCTGGCCGCCCGCAACGCGAACGGCCACCCCCGCTTCGCCCTCACCACCAGCGGCCCCGGCGGCGAGCAGAGCGTCGACGGCACCGCCCCGCTGCCGCTGAACCGGTGGAGCCACCTCGCGGTGACGCTCACCGGTCACCACCGCGACGCTCTACGTCAACGGCGCCGCCGTCGGCCGGAACGCCGCGACGACCCTCAGTCCGGCGGCGCTCGGGACCCTCGCCCACCACTGGCTCGGCCGCTCGCACTTCCCCGCCGACCCCGTCTTCGCCGGAGCCTTCGACCGGATCGACATCTGGTCACGGGCGCTGACCGCCACCGAGATCGCCGGACTCCAGGACACGCCCGCCGACCGGTCCTCCGCGGGCGCCGGCGACCTGGCCTCATACCGCTTCGACGAGACGAGCGGCTCCACCTTCGCCGACTCCTCCGGCCGCGGACTCCACGCCACCCTGCGCCGCACCTGGGGCGCACCGAGTCACCCCGGTTTCCTCGCGGCGTACCCGGAGACGCAGTTCATCACCCTGGAGTCGATGACCGCCGGCAACTACACCGTGGTGTGGGCGCCGTACTACACCGCCCACAAGATCCTGCGCGGACTCCTCGACGCGTACCTGGGCACCGGTGACACCCGGGCGCTCGACCTCGCCGAGGGCATGTGCGACTGGATGTACTCCCGGCTGTCCAAGCTGCCCGCCACCACCCTGCAGCGCATGTGGGGGATCTTCTCCAGCGGCGAGTTCGGCGGCATCGTCGAAGCGATCTGCGATCTGTACGCGGTCACCGGGAAGCGTGAACACCTGGCGCTGGCCCGGCTCTTCGACCTCGACCGGCTCATCGACGCCTGTGCCGCGGGCGAGGACATCCTGAACGGCATGCACGCCAACCAGCACATCCCCATCTTCACCGGGCTGGTCCGGCTGTACGACGAGACCGGCGAGGAGCGGTACCTCACCGCGGCGAAGAACTTCTGGGACATGGTCGTCCCGACCCGGATGTACGGCATCGGCGGCACCAGTACCGCGGAGTTCTGGAAGGCGCCCGGGGCCGTCGCCGGAACGCTCAGCGACACCAACGCCGAGACCTGCTGCGCGTACAACCTGCTCAAGCTGAGCCGGACGCTGTTCTTCCACGAGCAGGACCCGGCGTACATGGACTACTACGAGCGGGCGCTCCACAACCAGATCCTCGGCTCCAGGCAGGACCGGCCGGACGCGGAGAAGCCGCTCGTCACCTACTTCGTCGGGCTGCGGCCCGGACACGTGCGCGACTACACGCCCAAGGCGGGTACGACGTGCTGCGAGGGCACCGGCATGGAGAGCCACACCAAGTACCAGGACTCGGTGTACTTCGCGCGGCCCGACGGCACCGCCCTGTACGTCAACCTCTACAGCCCGACCACGCTCACCTGGGCGGAGAAGGGCGTGACCGTCACCCAGACGACCGACTACCCGAGGGAGCAGGGGGCCACGATCACCGTCCGGGGCCGCCGGGCCGCCGCCTTCGACCTGCTGCTGAGGGTGCCGGCCTGGGCGCGGGACGGCTTCCGGGTGACCGTCAACGGCAGAACGGTGAAGGGGACTCCGGTCCCCGGCAGCTACTTCGCCGTGTCCCGCACCTGGCGTGACGGGGACACCGTGCGCGTGAGGGTCCCCTTCCGGCTGCGGGTGGAGAAGGCCCTGGACGACCCGTCCGTCCAGACCCTGTTCTACGGTCCGGTCAACCTCGTGGGCCGGGACGCCCGCACGGACTACCTCCGCCTCGGTCTCTACCGCAACGCCGCGCTCTCCGGCGACCTGCTGCCCAGCCTCACCCCCGTGACGGACGAGCCGCTGCACTACACCCTCGACGGTGTCGAGTTCGCGCCCTTCTCCGAGGGGACGGAGGACCCCACTCACGCCTACTTCCGGCGCACCGAGCCGCAGGTCGTCTTCGGCGCCACGGAGTCCGGCGTCGCCAACCCGGCCCGGCCCGACGGCGCCACGCTCCTCGACGAGATCTGGGACGCCGCCCCCTTCGCGAACAAGCCGGCCCTGGTGAGGCACGTGGAGTCCACGGTGGACGCCTGGGTGGCCGCGGGACTGCTCGGCGCGGCCGACGGCCGGAAGGTGGTGGGCACGGCCAAGGGGGCCTCTTACGCGGGCAGGTGACGGTGACGCGCGGTACGAGCTCGTGGCCCCGGGGCGTGACGAACAGCATTTACGGACATGAGCGGGGATAATTCGCCGTGAGACAGGTCCGACAGCAGGGAGCGCCAGTGATCCGTGTTCTTCTCGTAGAGGAAAACGGGCTCCTGCGCGGAGCGCTCGACGCTCTCCTGACGCGCGAAGAGGACATGGAGGTCGTCGCGGAGGCCGGGGGAGACGGGAAGATCCTCGCACGAGCGCTGTCGTACCGCCCCGATGTGGTCGTCATCGACGTCGACTCCCGTCAGGACGAGGCGCTCGCCACGGCGGGCGAGCTGTGCAAGCGTCTTCCCGAGTGCCGGACGCTGCTGGTGGCGGGGACGCCGACGCTCGAGAGGCTCCGCAGGGTGCTGGCCCTGCGGCCCCCCGGGCTCATCGGGAAGGACGGGCCCTCGGACCGGCTCGTCGAGGGCATCCGCAAGGTGGTCGGGGGGCAGCGCTACATCGATCCCGAGCTGGCGCTGCTCGTGCTCGACGCGGTGGAGAACCCCCTGACGCCGCGTGAGCGGGAAGTCCTGCGGCTCGCCGCCGACGGCGCCCCGGGTCCGGAGATCGCCGACCGGCTGTCGCTGTCCGTGGGAACGGTCCGCAACCACCTCTCGGCGATCACTCGTAAGGTCGGAGCGCGGAACCGGATCGATGCGATCCGGATCGCCCGGGAGTCGGGCTGGCTGTGACCCCCCAGTGCCCGACGAGGTCCCGGTAGAGGGCGGAGTTCGTCATGAGCGCCCTGTGCGTACCGATGCTGGCCCGCGCACCGTCCAGCACCAGGATGCGGTCGGCCCGCAGCGCCGAGCTGATCCGGTGGGCGCACACGATCAGCGTGCCCGGGCGGCGGACGAACGCGTCCTCCGCGCACGCCTCGGCGACCGGGTCGAGATGGCAGGTCGCCTCGTCGAGCAGGAGCAGCCCCGCGGGCGGCAGGTAGGAGCGGACGAGGGCCACCAGCTGGCGCTCCCCGGCCGACAGCTCCTGCCGTCGGCGGCGCACCGTAACCGCCCAGGCGTTCCACGAGCGGCCGGGCGCCGACCGCGTCCACCGCCGTGTCCACCGCCGGAACCGTGGCGCCCGGCGCCAGGTAGGTGAGGTTCTCCCACAGCGTGCCGGCGAAGACGTACGCCTCCTGCGGGATCAGCACCCGGCGCCGGGCGAGTCCGTCGGTGCCGAGGTTCCGGACCGGTACCCCGTCCAGCCGGATCTGGCCGGCCCGCGGTTCGAGCATCCCGGCCACCAGTGCGGCGAACGTCGACTTGCCCGCCCCGCTCGGCCCCACGACGGCCAGGTGCTCGCCCGGCCGCAGCACGAGGTCGAGTGCGTCGATCACCGGCTCCGCGGACCGGGCGTAGCCGAAGGTGACGCCGTGCAGCTCCACACCCGAGCCGCGGGGCCGCACCGCCGGCCCGCCGCTCGCCGCGGTACCGTTCACCGCGGTACCGCTCACCGCAGTACCGTTCACCGCGGTACCGGTCTCCGCAGGTCCGGCCCCCGCCCGCCGGTGCTTCACCGGCCCGCTGCCCGCGGGTTCCGTCGGCGTCCCCTCGGCCGCCTCCGCGATCCTGCCGAGGGTGACCAGCAACCACAGACCGCTGCCGCCGAGTCCCTGGACGAGCCCCTGCAGCGCGGGCTGGAGACCTTGCGACACATACGTCACCGCGCCCAGCACCGCCCCGGCCGTCACTCCGCGCTGCTCCAGCACGGCGCCGCGGCCAGGACGAGTACGAGGGGCAGCCAGCCGCCGACGCCCAGCGCCGCGGTCCGTACGGCGGTCATCCGCGCCAGTGCCCGGGTGGCCCGTGCGGTGGCGTCGATCCGGTCACCCGCCTGCTGCCGTACGACCTCCTCGGCGCCGCACGCCACCACGTCCCGCAGCCCGCCGGTCAGCGTGCTCGCGGTGTCGGCCAGGCGCTCGTCGGCCAGCACCACGCCCCGCTGCCGCGCGGCCATGGCCCGCAGCGACCCGGCGAACAGCCCGAGCCCGATGAGGAGGGGCGGCAGTACGAACATCAGGAGGGCGGGGTCCAGGGTGGCCAGGCCGAGCAGCACGCCCACCGCGGTGACGACGAAGCCCTGCACGAACATGACGACCGCTCCGTACGCCTCCCGGGCGATCTCCACGTGTTCGGTGAGGCGTGCCACGCCGCCCGTTTCGGCCGTCCGCCCGTCCGGGCGGACCGGTGCAGCGTGCCGGACGTCACGAGGGTGACCAGCTCGTCCCGGAGCGGTTCGACGAGCGCCGAGAGACAGAGCGTGGCATGGTGCGTCGCCCACGACCCGATCACGACGGAGCCCGCCAGCACACCGAGCCAGGCGAAGCCCTCCCCGGTCCGGTCGGCGAGAAAGCCGTCGTCGACGGCGCGGGCCACCGCCCACCCGGAGAGGAAGGCGGGCACGGTCTGCACCAGCGACCATCCGGCGAACCGCAGGAACTCCCTGCGCCGCCGGCGCAGCGAGGACCGCAGCAGCCCGGCGGCCCGGCCGGTCACACCGGGCTCCTGGCCGCCGCGGCGGCTCTGCCGGGGAGGCCCGCGCCGGACACGACCGGCTGGAACGCGGCCCGGTACCCGGGCTCCGACCAGAGGTCGCGGTGGGTTCCCCGCCCGCGGACGCCGCCCCCGTCCAGCCAGACGACGAGGTCCGCCCGGGCGGCGGTGGAGGCCCTGTGGGTGACGACGAGACGAGTACGGCCCGCCAGGGCGCCGGTGAGGACCCGGCTGATGTGGTGCTCGGTCACGGTGTCGAGGCTGGCGGCGACGTCGTCCAGCACCAGCACCCGCCCGGCCTGGACGACGCCCGCGCCAGCCCCACCCGCTGCGCCTCGCCGCCGGAGACCGGCGCGTCGGCGAGCCGGGTCCCGTACCCCTGTGGCATCCGCCTGATGAACGCGTCCGCCCGCGCCGCGGCGGCCTGCCGCGCCACCTCGTCCGCGCCGACGCTCCTCGGCCCGAAGGCGATCGCGTCGGCGAAGGTCTCGCCGAGCAGCACGGCGCTCGAATCCGTAGCCCACCGCCTGCCGCAGGGCGGACCGGTCGAGGCGGCGCAGCGGCACGCCGTCCAGCACCACCTCGCCCTCGTCCGGGTCGAGGAGGCGCCCGGCCAGGGCGGCCAGTACGGACTTGCCGGACCCGGAGCGCCCGACGACCGCGACCAGGGCCCCGCCGGGAACCGTCAGCCCAAGATCCTCCAGTACGGCGCCGCCCTGCCCCCGTACGGTGACGCCCCGGAACTCCAGTCGGCCGGGTCCGTCGGGGAGGCCCTCGGTGCCGTACGCCACCGGGGGCTCGGCCAGCACCTCGGCTGATGCGGCTCGCCGTCGCCCGGGCCATGGCGAGCCGGCTCGCGACGACACCAGGGAGCTGATGCCGGTGGCCAGCACCACGTACTCGCCGGCCGCGAGCATCTGCCCCGGCGTGATCCGGCCGCGCGCGAGCTCCAGGCCGGCGACCGCGAGCACGGGAGACCTCCAGCAGGGGGACGGCCAGCGCCTCCCGCGACGAGACCCGGGCGAGGGCGCGCCACATCCCGGCCCCGTGCCGGCGCAGCTCCGGCAGCGGGCCCAGGACGCGACGCACCTCGTGGTCCACGGTCCCGGCCGCGGTGATGGTCCGGATGCCGCCCAGGGCGTCGGCGATCCGGGTGGCCACCCGGCCCTGCGCGTCGAAGTAGCGCTCGTTGATGTCGGAGACGTCGCGGACGAAGGTGCGTACCAGGGCCAGTACGACGGGCAGCCCCACCAGGAAGGTGAGGCAGAGCCAGGGGTCGATGAGCGCCAGCGCGACGACCGCGCCGAGCGGGGGCACCAGGTCCGTGAGGGCCCAGACCAGGGTCGACGCCACCTGCCCGGTCCGGGCGGAGTTGCCCACCAGCCGGCTCACCAGGTCTCCGGGCGCGAAGCGGCGCACGGCACGGGGGCCCAGGCCCAGGACGTGCCGGAACAGGGTGTGGCGGAGCCAGGCGGTGGAACGCGCCTCGGTCAGCTTGCCCACGAGGTCGTCGAGTATGTCGCACACCATGAGCACGAAGATCGCCGCGATGCTCAGGAACAGCCATACCGTGGTGTCGCCGCCACTGAGCACGGCGTCGACCGTACGGCCCATGAGGGCGGGCAGCACCGTGTAGATGCCTGCGAGCAGCAGCGAGGTGGCCACCATGACCGCCACCCAGGGGCCGCCCCGCCGCACTGTCCTCAGCAGCAGCCGGTCTGCGGCGCGTCGGTCCATGGGCGTCTCCCGGTAGGCGTGCAGGAAGGGGGCGGGGACGCGCTGAGCGTCCTCGCCCCGATGGTGTTCAGCAGAGCAGCAGGCTGAGGTAGCTGCCACCACAGCCGCCACCGCAGTACCTGCTGTTGCAGCTCTTCTTCGGCTTGCCGCACTGGGTGCCCAGATCCATGGCCTGCAGGTCGAGGATCGTCATGTCTTTCACCTCCGTTCTGCTACTTCGTGGGGACGGGGGAGGGGGATGGCTTCGAGGGCGTGCTCCGGGAGCCGCGCGTACCGGCGCACGGCGGGGCGAGGAACGGCAGGTGTACGGGCGAATCGTGGAGGGCGGCGCCGAGGGCCAGCAGCACCCCGGCGTTGCCGGTGGCCAGGTCCAGGGAGAGGCGCAGCAACTCCTCGCCCGGGAACGCGAGGCGGCCCCGGTGCACCACGGCGTACCGCGCCAGCCGGCGTATCTGGTCGGCGACGACCGGATCGCGTTCGGCCGCCGTGCCGGGCGGGTGCGCGCGGCTGAGGTGGAGGATCATTCCGGCCAGGCCGTGGAAGAGTCCGGGCTCCACGTAGAACTGCCCCTCGGCGGCCCTGCGGATCGCGGCCGCGGCCACTGCCAGCCGGTCGTCCTCGCGATGGGTGAGGTAGTCGTCGACGACGCGGCCGATGCCCACGCTGCCGTCGGCGAGGTAGGGCATCGTCCGCCAGCCCTCGTTGACCTCCATCTCGCCCTCTTCGCGGACGAGACAGCGGCGCAGGTCCTGCTGGAGGGCCGTCGCGGCGAGATCGAGGAACTCCGGCTCGCCCGTGTACGCGTACCAGTGGAGGAAGAGCAGCGCGGGCCCGGCCGAGCCGAGCAGCAGGGCGGCGTATGGGTGCCCGTCGCCGCTGATCCCGGGCACGGCGTCGGCCGGGCCCAGCCGGGAGGCCACGGTGTCCACCGTTGTCCTGGCGGCGTCGTGGAGAGCGGGATCACCGGTGGCCGACGCGAAGTGGAGGAGGTTCAGGCCGATGCCCGACAGCCCTCCCCGCAGATCGAGGCCGAGCTCCTTCCAGCGTCGTTCACCCGCGCACTGGTCGAGGACCTTCAGCGCCTCGTGCCGGTGACCGAGGTGGTCGAGGACATACGCGACGCCGTGCAGCCCGTCGTAGAAGCCGAGACGGGTTCCCGGCTCCGGGCGCATGGCCCGCCGTATCAGCCACTCCTCGTGGTCGGGGTGGCGGCCGGCGCCGGTCACGTCGAGCGCGTACAGCACCCCGGCCGCGCCATGGGCCACGCCGAGGCCCCCGCCCGGCGCGGCGAACTGCTCGATGTCGCCGGGGAAGAGCCGGTCGTCCCGCTGGGGCGTGGCTTCCGCGAGAACGGCGCCGGCCAGCGCATCACGGGCCCGCGTCCAGCCCTCGTGGTCCGGTCGCAGTCGCGGTCGCGCATCCGCTCCCGGCCGTACCCCGCCGTCACCCGTGACGGACCGCACGGCCTCGTCGAGGAAGGCGTGGGGGACCGGGAAGGTGCGCTCCACTTCTTCGGCCAGTTGTCCCGCCTTGCCCGGGTCCAGGGAGAACAGGCCGGTCAGCGGAAGGAAGAGGGAGAGCTTGAGACAGGCGAGGGCGTAGTCGTCGACGGCGAAGCCGTACCGCTCCCGCGGTGCGGTGAACCCCTGGGCGCCGAGGGTCTGGCGCCGCCCCTCCGCCACGTCCGCCGCGCCCTCGAAGTCGATCAGTACCACGCTGTCGTCGGGGCGGACGATGATGTTCGACGGTTGCAGGTCACCGATGACCACGCCACGCTCATGGGCCGCGGTGACGGCCCGCTCCACGTGGTCGTACAGGCCCATGGCCCAGGAGGTGTAGCCGGCGAGCGTCGCCTCGTCCGCCTGCGGCAGGCCGAGGGGGTACCGGTCGACGAAGAGGTGGTTGAGCTCCGTTCCCTCGACGAACTCCTCCACCAGGAAGTGGTGGTCTCCCATGACGAAGTGGTCGTGCAGCGCGGGTACGCAGTCGAGGCCGCGCAGGCGTTCGAGGACCTCCCTCTCGCGGTGCAGCCTGGCGACCGCGTCCCGGCCGTCGGCCGTCAGCCCCGCGTACGGCCGGGCCTCCTTCAGTACCACGCGCTCCCCGGTCCGCAGGTCCTCACCGGCGTAGATGCCGCCGCTGTTGGAGAAGTGCAGGGCGCTTTCGAAGCGGTACGGCAGGTCGGCGAGCACGCCGCCGCCCCGCGCGGCCAGGTGGGGGGCGAGGAAACCGGGCAGGTCCACCCAGTCGGGCACCTGGAAGGTCGGCCCCCGGACGTCCGGCACCAGCCGGCCCTCGCCGTCCTCGATCGCGGGCTCGACCTCTCCGTCCGGGGAGACGCAGTACCGCTCGCCGAAGGCCCCGTACCGTACGTACAGCGGGCCCTCGCCCCAGCGCAGGTCGCTGAGGACGTACGGTCCGGGCCGGCCGTCGAGTACCGGACCGAGTTCGGTGAGCACCCGCTCCAGCCCGTCCTCGTCGGCCGGGTAGACCGTCACGAACTTGCCGCTCGACCCCCGGTGCGCGTATTTGGCGTTGGCAAGCAAAAGTTCCTCCTTGCTGGGGAGGAACTTGAAGGGGATGCGTCGCGGGAGACAGTAGTTCCAGACCTCGGTGAGGATCTGCGCCGCGTTGTCGAGACACGCCGAGACGTGGATCTTCCAGCCCTGGAGGGGGAGTGTGACGCCGTCGGGGCGGAGCACGACCCAGTTGTCCATCTCCGAGCGGGTCCAGGAGGCGGGAGCCGGACGCCGGGCCTGCGCGAACGCGGTGTTCCCACCGCGGGCGCGAGCCGGCGTGTCGTAGAAGTGGGCGTCCATGAGGCAGTAGGCCTCGTAGCGCTTGTCCACTGGGTCCCTCCCGTCCCGGGTCCCGGCCGCTCCTGGACCGGACATGCCGCGCGTACGGACGCGCGTACGGAGCCGAAGCGATGAAAGGTCCGCTCCGACAGCGTCGGAGCAACATCTACGTTTGACGATCGCAGAGTTGCCCGAAGCGGAACACCACCGACTGTCACGCGATGGGCGTGAAAAACGCACGGCCGCACCGTGCGGAGTGCCACGCTCCGGGCCGCTTCTGCCGCTGCGGCCCGGAGCGTGGCGGTGCCGGGCGGTCAGGAGACGGTGCAGGAGCCGATGACGGGGGCCGAAGTGGTGCCGTTCGTCATGACGGTGAAACCGAAGCTCGTCGACGCTCCGGCCGCCAGGTTCCCGTTGCCATTGGGCTTCATGGTCATGACATTTCCGCCGCTGTTCCAGCTGGGTGTGCCGTTCCAGGTCGTGGAGATCCTCTGCGGAGGCGTCACGGTGACGGTCACGGTCCAGTTGCTGATCGCGGAGGCGCCCGCGGTCACGGTCACCTTGCCGTTGAAGCGGTCGCCCCACTCCTCGGCCTTGCTGTAGGACGCGGTGCAGCCGGAGCCTCCGCCGCCCCCGCCGGCGGAGCCGCCGAGTGCGGACAGTACGGCGTGGTAGGCGGGCTTCTTGTTGTAGTTGCCGTCGAACAACAGGGGGGTGCCGCTGCTGCGCCAGGAGTACTTGTCGGTGACGCCCCAGACCGTGATGCCGGTGCAGCGGGAGACGGCCAGACAGGCGTTCACCGCGTTGCCGTAGCTGGTGGCCTGGGAGCTGCCGGAGCCTTCGATGTCCAGCTCGGTGATCTGGACGTCCACGCCGAGGTCGGCGAAGCGCTGCAGGTTCGCCCGGTAGTCGCCGGGGACCGGCGACGCGCTGTTGAAGTGGGACTGGAAGCCCACACAGTCGATCGGTACGCCGCGCGCCTTGAAGTCCTTGACCATGGCGTAGACGGCATTGCTCTTCGCGTTGACGCCGTCGGTGTTGTAGTCGTTGTAGCAGAGCTTGGCGCCGGGGTCGGCGGCGCGGGCGGTGCGGAACGCCTCCTCGATGAAGCCGTTGCCGAGCTTGTCCTGGAAGGGCGAACTGCGCCGGGCGCCGCTGCTGCCGTCCTGGAAGGCCTCGTTGACCACGTCCCAGGAGTGGATCTTTCCCTTGTAGTGCTGCATGACCTGGGTGATGTGGTTGTTCATCGCCGATCTCAGGTCGGCGGCGCCGAGGCCCCCGACCCAGCCGGGCAGCTGGGAGTGCCACACCAGGGTGTGTCCGCGGACCTTCATGCCCCTGCTCTGGGCGTGGCTGACGATCCGGTCGGCGGAGCCGAAGCTGAACGAGTTCCTGGTGCCTTCGAGGGCGTCCCACTTCATCTCGTTCTCGGGCGTCACCGAGTCGAACTCCGTGTTCAGCGTGGAGACGTAGGCGGATTCGCCCAGGTGGCCCGCGGCGATGGCGGTGCCGAAGTAGCGCCCTTTGCCGGCCGCCGCGGAGGCGAGGGTGCCCGCGGCCTCGGCCGTGCCGGAGAAGGCTGCCGTGCCCGTCGCGGCGAGGAGGCACGCCGCGGCGACGACAAGCGCGTTCCGGGCGCGGGAGCGCCGGCGCGGACGGGTGTGCCCGCGTTCGGTGGAAGTACTCGTGACCATCTTCATCCTCTTCTGGCGGGACGGAAGCGTGCGTCCGCCGCATTGCGGCACGGACGCCTCCGTCGAACGGCGGATGCGTGTCGCGCAGATGAGGGACCGAGCGGTTGAGCGGTACCGGGACGGTCGGGACGGACCTGGCGGATGCTGCTGCCGCCGGTCGGGCCTCACGAGCGCGTGGGACGAGGTGGAGCCGACAAGTCATTCGAAAGTTTCGAAAAATTCTCCGAATGACTGCGGAGACCTTACGGCCGGCTCCCTGGGGGGTCAACCACTTGCGCAGAGGTCCGCCCGGAACGACTCGTGCATGCCGGACCGCCGTTCCGATGATCGGTGCGCCGGGGGAGTGGGATCGAGGGCAACATTCTTTTCTGTGGTGGCGACTGACGCCCCGTCGGGCCGCTTCCGGCGTGACGCGACACTATTCCGAAAGAGGTCCGAAACTTTCGATGAAAATTCCGAGTCCATGAACGCGCAGTGGCAGCGCAACACGTCCGCCACTGCCACTGCCACTGCCACCGCCACCGCGCACCGGATCGCCGCGGCGGGTGTACGCGTGCCGCGGTTGTGGAGGGTGGACCCGGCGGTGGTGCCGCACAAGCCGGTGGTGGACGCCGGGGGACTGCGACCCGGCCGCTCGGTCCGCCGCGGAGCCTCGGGGGGAGGCGGCCGGCGCCGCCCGTCAGACGTCGCCGGCTGGTGGTGCGGTGCTCTGCCGCACCACCAGCTTGGTGGCGAGCTCGATGCGCAGGGCCGCCGTGTCCGGGTCGTGCGGTCGCAGCAGCATCTGCGCCGCCTCCTGGGCCATCTGCCGCAGTGGCTGATGGACGGTCGTCAGGGCCGGGCTCGACCACTGGGCGAGCGGGACGTCGTCGTAACCCACCACGGACAGGTCCCGCGGAACGCTCAGCCCCTTGAGGCGCGCCGCCTCCAGGACCCCGAGCGCCTGCAGATCGCTGCCGGCGAAGACGGCGGTGGGCCGGTCCGGTGCTTCGAGCAGTTCCATGGCGTGCGAGAAGCCGCCCTGGACGTGGAAGTCTCCGTACCGCACGAAACGGGGGTCGGGTTCAAGGCCGCCATGGCCATGGCGGAGCGGTAGCCGTCGAGCCGTGCCAGGGAGCACATCATGTCCTCGGGCCCGGTGATGATGGCGATGCGCTCGTGCCCGCGGTCGATGAGATGGCGGGTGGCCGCCATGCCTCCGGACCAGTTGGCCGAGCCGACGGAGGGCACGTCCGGCTCGGGGTCGCCCGCGGGGTCGATGATGACGAACGGGATGGCCCTGGACCTGAGTTGCTTCTTCACCCGGTCGGGCAAGGTGGAGAGGACGAGGACCACGCCGAGCGGACGGCGCCGCAGGACCCCCTCGACCCAGTCCGGGTCGGGCGCGTGACGGGTGCCGCTCTCGGTGAGCACCACACTGGCGTTGTTCTCCTTCGCGACGTTCTCGACGCCGCGGATGAGCTCCATCGCCCAGACGCTCTCCAGCTCGTGGAAGACCAGCTCGATGAGGGGCGCCTGAGGCGCTCCGAGCGCACGGCGGCGGTAGCCGTGGGTCTCCAGCAGTTGCTCGACCTTGGTGCGGGTCGGGCGGGAGACGTCGGAACGGCCGTTGAGGACTTTCGAAACTGTCGAGAGGGAGACCCCGGCCTGCGTCGCCACCTCGGCCAGGGTCACCCGGCCGTCCACATCGTCGTCTTCGCGCATGTTCGAAGGATAGGGCACGACTTCCCGGTAACGGTTTGGTCGCGCCGCCGCACGCCCGTTGACCCCTGGTGAGGCCTCCCATACTGTCCGGAACTGCGGGAACTTTCGGCACAGTTATCGAAACTTTCGAGAGGCAGAGATGAAGATACGTGCGCGGTACGCCCGGATGCTCGCCGGCGGGGTGACGCTGGTCCTGGCTCTGAGCCTGTCCGCCTGCGGGGGCGAGGGAGGCGAGGCGTCGTCCGGCGAGGGCGAGTTCCACGTCCTCGTCTACGGAGACGCCACCAACAAGGTCGAGAAGCAGCTCGTCGCCACCTTCAACAAGACGTCGAAGGTCAAAGCCGTCCTGGACACCATCCCGGGCGCCGACTACCAGCAGAAGCTGCAGACGATCATCAGTACCCCGCAGGCCCCGGACGTCTTCTTCAACTGGGGCGGCGGCAGCATCCAGCCGTACGTCAAGGCGGACCTGCTGATGCCGCTGGACGACTTCATCAAGGACGACCCCGGCCTGAAGTCCAACTTCCTGCCGTCGGTCTTCGACACCGCCGTCATCGACGGCAAGTCCTACGGCGTCCCGATGCGCGGCACGCAGCCGATCCTGCTGTTCAACAACAAGAAGGTGCTGGCCGACGCGGGCGTGACCGCGCCGAAGACCTGGGACGAGCTGCTCGACGCGGTCAAGGCCCTCAAGGCCGAAGGTGTCACGCCGATCGCCCTGGGCGGCGGCGACAAGTGGCCGACGCTGATGTGGTTCGAGTACCTCTACGACCGCGTCGCGGGACCGGAGCTCTTCGAGAAGGCGCTCGGAGGCGACAAGAGCGCCTGGGAGAGCGCGGACAGCAGGAAGGCCCTCGGCATGATCGAGGAACTGGTCGACGCCGGCGCCTTCGGCACCAACTTCGACTCGGTGAAGTCGCCGACGGCGGTTCGCCCGCGCTCCTGGCCGGTGGCAAGGCGGGATTCGAGCTGATGGGCTCGTGGGCCTACGCCACACAGCAGGACGCCGACCCGGAGTTCGCCGCGAAGGACCTCGGCTACACCGCCTTCCCGGGCGTCGAGGGCGGCAAGGGCGACCCGGCCAACCTCGTCGGCAACACCAACAACTTCTACTCGGTGCTGAAGAAGACGAAGCACCCGGAGGCCGTCGCGGAGTTCCTGAAGCTCATGTACTCCGACGAGTTCGTCGAGAAGCAGTTGGCCATCGGCAACCTGCCCACCACGACGAACACCGAGAAGTTCCTCGACACCGCGGCGAACCCCGCGTACTCCGGCTACCAGTTCGACCTGATCAAGAAGGCCCCCTCGTTCCAGCTGTCGTGGGACCAGGCCTATCCGCCGGCCGCCAGCACACCCATCCGCCAGGCCGTCCAGCAGTTCTTCAGCGGACAGATCGACGCGGACGGCTTCATCAAGGCCATGCAGGCCCTCCCCACCGGCTGAACCGGCCATGACCACACAGACGACAGGCGTCCGCCCCTCCACCGCGGCCGGCGGGGGCCGGTCCCGGTCGCGCAGCACGCGCGCCGCCACCGCTCAGGTGGGCCGACCGGGATTCGCCTGGGCGATCCCCGCCACCGTGTTCTTCACGCTCTTCGCGATCGCCCCGCTGCTCATGGTCGCCGTCCTGTCCTTCACGAGCTGGAGCGGCCTCGGGTCGCCCGAGTTCGTCGGTCTGGACAACTGGACCAGGATCCTCGACGACCCCGTCATGATCAAAAGCATCTGGCTGAGCCTCCTGATCACCGGGCTCGGTGTGGCGGTCCAGACGCCGCTGAGCATCCTGCTCGGCGTCTGGGCGGCGGGGCAGCAGCGCAACCGCGCGGTGCTGTCGGCCATTTACTTCATCCCGCTCCTGCTGTCCTCCACCGCGGTGTCCGTGCTGTGGCGGGCCCTGCTCGACCCGAACTTCGGTGTGCCGTCCGAGGCCACGTGGCTGTTCGGCGACGGCAACCTGTTCGGCGGCCAGGCCACCGCCATCGGCGTGCTGGCCTTCGTGAGCACCTGGCAGTTCACGCCGTTCCACACGCTGCTCTACCAGGGAGCCGCGCGGGCCATTCCCAAGGTGCTCTACCAGGCCGCGGAGATCGACGGCGCCGGACGGTACCGCCAGTTCTTCCACATCACCCTGCCGCAGCTGCGCAACACCGTCATCACCTCGACGATCCTGATGGTCGTCGGCGGGCTCACCACCTTCGAAACGGTCCTCATCCTGACCCAGGGAGGCCCGGGGACCGACACCACGATCAGCGCGTACTACATGTACCAAAAAGCCTTCAAGAGCTTCGACTTCGGAGCCGGCGCGGCCGTCGCCCTCGTCCTGGTCGTCGCCGCGACGGTCATCTCACTGATCGTGGTGCGCGTGTCCGGCTACGACAAGATGCGCAGCGCGATGGAAGGTCTGTGATGAAGCGACGCCCCCATTACCTGGCCGGCGCGGGCTCACTCGTCTGGCTCCTCCTCGTCGGCCTGCCGCTGTACGTGATGCTCGCCGCGACCGTGCAGACCAGGACCGAATACGCCCGGAACGGCCCGCTGGCCTTTCCCGAGAGCTTCACCTTCGACAACTACACCGGGGCCTTCTCCGGCGGGTTCGGGCAGTACCTGGTCAACACGTTCATCGTCACCGCGAGCGTGATCGCGCTGGTGCTGCTGCTGGTGCCGCCGCTGGCGTTCGCCATCGTACGCAGCCGTTCCAGGATCACCTCGGGAGTCTTCCGGCTCTTCCTGCTGGGCCTGGCCATTCCGGCACAGGCCGTGATCGTCCCGATGTTCTACCTCATCAGCAAGGCGGGCCTGTACGACAACCTCATCGGCGTCATCCTGCCCACCGCCGCCTTCTGCCTGCCGATCTCCGCGCTGATCCTCAGCGGCGCCATGCGCGACATCTCCCCCGAGCTCTACGAGGCCATGGCCATCGACGGCGCCCCGCCGCGGCAGATCTTCTTCCGGCTCGTACTCCCGCTCTCCAAGGGAGGGCTGTCGACGATCGTGGTGTTCTCCGCGCTCCAGGCGTGGAACGGCTTCCTGTTCCCCCTCGTCCTGACCCAGTCCGAATCCACCAAGCTGATCACGCTGGGTCTCTACGACTTCCAAACCGAGTACGGCATCAACATCCCGGGGCTGCTGGCCGCCGTGGTGCTGTCCACGGTTCCCGTCCTGCTCGTCTACCTGTTCGCCCGTCGCGCCCTGGTCCAGGGCCTCATGGGCGTCGGAGGAAAGTGACCGCCAACGTGGCAGTTGAGACAACCCCCGTCACTCCCATCTGGAACGACCCCTCCCACGACACCGGCACACGGGTGTCCGCCCTGATCGCCGCCATGACCGTCGAAGAGAAGGTCGCCCAGCTCTTCGGCGTCTGGGTCGGCGCGTCGGACGAAGGCGGCGAAGTGGCCCCCTACCAGCACGACATGGAGGAATCGGCCGACCTCGACGCTCTGCTGCCGAACGGACTCGGGCAGCTGACGCGCCCGTTCGGCACCGCCCCCGTCGACCCCGCTCTCGGCGCGCTCTCCCTCCTGCGTACGCAGGCGCGCATCATCTCCGCGAACCGCTTCTCCCTGCCGGCCCTGGCCCACGAGGAGTGCCTCGCCGGCTTCGCCACCTGGAAAGCCACCGCGTACCCCGTACCGCTGTCCTGGGGAGCCACCTTCAATCCCGCCCTGATACGCCGCATGGCCGCGGCCATCGGTGCGGACATGCGGTCCGTCGGCGTGCACCAGGGTCTCGCCCCCGTCCTGGACGTGGTGCGGGACGCCCGCTGGGGCCGCGTCGAAGAGACCATCGGCGAGGACCCCTACCTCGTCGGCACCGTCGCCACCGCGTACATCCAGGGCCTCGAATCCGCCGGCATCGTCGCGACCCTCAAGCACTTCGCGGGCTACTCCGCCTCCCGCGCCGGACGCAATCTCGGCCCCGTCTCCATGGGGACCCGTGAGCGTGCCGACGTCATGCTCGCGCCGTTCGAGATGGCGGTGCGCGAGAGCGGGGCCCGGTCGGTCATGGCCGCCTACACCGATGCCGACGGTGTCCCCTCCACGGCCGACGAACACCTGCTGACCGGACTGCTGCGCGACACCTGGGGCTTCACGGGCACGGTCGTCGCCGACTACTTCGGCATCGCCTTCCTCACCACCCTGCACGGGGTCACGGGCGACTGGGCCGAGGCCGCGGGCGCCGCACTGCGCGCGCCGGCGTCGACGTCGACCTGCCCACCGTGAAGACGTTCGGCGAACCGCTGCTGGAGGCCGTCTCCGCCGGCCGGGTCCCCGAAGCCCTCGTCGACCGGGCCCTGTACCGGGTGCTCGCCCAGAAGGCGCAGCTCGGACTGCTCGACGCCGGGTGGAGCCCCGTGCCCCCGGCGCTGGCCGGGGCCGACCTCGACGACACGGCGGCGCTGCGCGGCAGGTCGACCTGGACTCGTACGCGAACAGGGAACTGGCACGGGAGGTCGCCGAGCAGGCGATGGTGCTGCGCAGCAACGACGGCACGCTGCCCCTCGCGCAGCCGCGCAGGATCGCGCTCGTGGGCCCCAACGCCGACGAACCGACGGCCGTCCTCGGCTGCTACTCCTTCCCGGCCCACGTCGGCGTCCTCCACCCGGAGATCCCGGCCGGGATCAGCCTGCCGACCTTGCGCGAGGCCCTGCGGCTGGAGTTCCCCGGCACGGAGATCGTCACCGTGCGCGGCGCGGAGGTCGACGGCGGCGACACGTCCGGCTTCGCCGAGGCCGTCCGACTCGCACAGGGCGCCGACGTCGTCGACGAGGCGCTGGGGGACCGGGCCGGACTCTTCGGCCGCGGCACCAGTGGCGAAGGGTGCGACGCCGACTCCCTCGCGCTGCCCGGCGTGCAGCAGGCGCTGCTCGACGCGCTGCTCGACACCGGCACACCGGTCGTGACCACCCTGTTCGCCGGACGGCCGTACGCACTCGGCCGCGCCGTGGACGAAGCGGCCGCGATCGTGCAGTCCTTCTTCCCCGGCGTGGAGGGCACCACGGCCATGGCGCAGGTGCTCAGCGGGCGGACGAACCCGTCCGGCCGACTGCCCGTCAGCGTGCCGCGCGGCCCCGGCGCGCAGCCCTCCACCTATCTGGCACCCCGGCTGGGCCAGGCCACCGAGGTGTCGAGCATCGACCCGACCGCTGCCTTCGCCTTCGGGCACGGCCTGTCGTACACGTCCTTCTCCTGGAGCGGTCTCACCGTCGAGAACAAGGAGAGCGGTACGGACGGCGCATTCGCTCTCGCCTTCTCGGTGCGCAACACCGGTGACCGGGAAGGCACCGAGGTCGTGCAGCTGTACCTGCACGATCCCGTGGCCTCGGTCGTGCAGCCGGTGCAGCGCCTCGTCGGCTACACCCGGGTGCGGCTGCGGCCGGACGAGTCGTGCCGGCTGACGGTGACGGTCCCGGCCGACGTCGCCTCGTTCACCGGCCGTGACGGACGGCGCGTCGTCGAGCCGGGAGAGCTGGAACTGCGCCTCGCCGCGTCCAGCACCGACCCCCGCCTCACCACGAGGGTCCTGCTCACCGGCGCCCCCCGGCCCGTGGACCACACACGGCAACTCCACGCACGCTTCCGCCGGACTGCCGGGTCCGACGCCTGAGGAAACGGCGGCGGAGCGGCTCTGCCCCGGCGCAGAGCCGCTCCGCCTTCCCACGTCTTGACGAGTGCGCCGTGAGCCGTGGCCTCCGAGTCGGCTCCGCGCAGGTGGGTACCGGTCAGCCGTGAACCGGGCGATCCGAAGGGAGAGAGCGGTCATGACACACCCCGACAACGCGCTCCACATCCACTTCGTCGGCAACGCCACTGTCCTGCTGCGCTACGGCGAGCTGACGCTCATCACGGACCCGAACTTCCTGCACCGCGGCCAGTACGCCTACCTCGGATACGGCCTGGTCAGCCGCCGCCTCACCGAACCGGACATCGACGTGCGCCGGCTCCCTCGCCTCGACGGTGTGATCCTGTCCCACCTTCACGGCGACCACTGGGACAGAGTCGCCCGGCGCCATCTGGACCGGTCACTGCCCGTCGTCAGCACACCGCACGCCTGCCGGCGGCTGAAGGGCCTCCACGGATTCCACCACGCCGTCGGACTGCGCGAGTGGCAGGACCACACCCTCACCCGCGGAGACACCGGGGTACGGGTGACCGCTCTGCCGGGCCGCCATGCCGGCCATCCGCTGCTGCGCCGCCTGCTGCCGCCGGTGATGGGCAGCATGCTGGAGTTCGGGCCCGCCCGGGGACCAGTGCGGCTCCGGCTGTACGTGTCGGGCGACACCCTGCTGTTCGACGGCCTGGACGAGATCGGCCGCCGCTACCCCGACATGGACCTGGCGGTGCTGCACCTCGGCGGCACGCGGCTGCCCGGTGGCCTGGTGGTGACGATGGACGGTGCGCAGGGTGCGGAGCTGGCCCGGCGTCTGCGCCCACGCCTGATCATGCCGGTGCACTACGGCGACTACACGGTGATGAAGTCGCCGCCGGCCCACTTCCTCGCCGAAGCCGAAGCACGCGGGCTGGCGGACCGGCTCGTCCACTGCCACCACGGCCAGCAGGCGGTCATCACCCCGGACGGGGCCCCTCCCACGGTCCTGTCCTGACCGCACAAGCCCCGTGTGCACCCCCACGCGCAGCCTCCGGCAACGCGCACGGAAGCTCGCCGGAAGGTGCCCGTCCCGCTCACTCCAGCGGCGAGGATCCGCCGGCGCCTGCCGGGTTCTCCGGAGCTCCGCGCGAGACGATCAGTCAGTGGTGAGAGGGGTCCGGGACCGGCGGCGGCAGAGCCTCATGGATCGGCCGGCGGCTCGTCGACCACCACCTGGGCGGGGCGCAGGAGATGGTCGCCGACCCGGTACCCCGGGCGCAGGATCGCGGCGCAGGTGGAGCGTTCGGCCTTGTCGGTACGGCTGCACAGGACGGCTTCGTGCACGAGCGGGTCGAAGGGATCGCCCGCCGTGCCGAAGCGCTGCAGGCCCAGCGCCGCCAGCTCGGTCTGCAAAGCCCGGGAGACACGCTCGAAGCCGCCGGTCACCTCGCCCTGCTCGGCAGCCCCGGCGAGGGCGTCGAGCACGGGCAGGAGCCGGCCGAGCACATTGGCCACGGCGATCTCGCGGACCGCCAGGCGATCGCGGCGTACCCGCTTGCGGTAGTTGTCGTACTCGGCCTTCAGCCGTTGCAGGTCGGCCGTGAGTTCACGCAGTTCCGCGCGGAGCTCCTCCTCCCGGGGCGGCCGTGGAGCCCCGTTCCGGTCCCCGGCGCGGCCGGGCGGCGCGCCGACGGCCCGGCCGGTCCGCTCCTCGCGGCGGGGCGGCGCGGGGGCGAAAGCGCGGCCGGGGGACCGCCGGCCCGGCCGTCCCGGACGATCGCCAGCGGCGCACCGGGGCGGCCCCGGACGTCGGTCGGACGGCTCATCCCGCGCCTCCCTGCTGCCTGTCCTCGTCGACGATCTCGGCGTCGACGACGTCGTCGTCCGCCTTGGCCTGCTCGGCGC
>RHMC01000269.1 GCA_003719395.1 Streptomyces altiplanensis | reverse complement strand
CGATCGTCGCGTACGCCATGGGCATCACCGACCTCGACCCGATCGAGCACGGTCTATCTTCGAGCGGTTCCTCAACCCCCGAGCGCATCTCCATGCCCCGACGTCGACAGCACTTTTGTGACGCCCCCGCACGAAGAGGAGCAGCAACCCATGCCCGTATACGACTACGTCGTCGTCGGCGGCGGAACCGCAGGTTCGGTGATCGCGTCCCGGCTCACCGAGGACCCGTCCGTCCGCGTCGCCGTCATCGAGGGCGGTCCCTCCGACATCGACCGCCCCGAAGTCCTCACGCTGCGCCGCTGGATGGGCCTGCTGGGCGGTGAGCTCGACTACGACTACCCCACCACCGAGCAGCCACGCGGCAACTCCCACATCCGGCACAGCCGCGCCCGCGTCCTGGGCGGCTGCTCCTCGCACAACACCCTCATCGCCTTCCAGCCGCTGCCGTCCGACTGGGACGAGTGGGCGACCGCCGGCGCCGAGGGGTGGGACGCCGCCTCCATGGCGCCGTACTTCCACAAGCTGCGCAACAACATCGTGCCGGTCGACGAGAAGGACCGGAACGCCATCGCCCGCGACTTCGTCGACGCCGCGCAGGGCGCCATCGGTGTGCCGCGCGTCGAAGGGTTCAACAAGGAGCCCTTCCACGAGGGCGTCGGCTTCTTCGACCTCGCGTACCACCCGGAGGACAACAAGCGCTCGTCCGCCTCGGTCGCGTACCTGCACCCCTTCCTCGACCGGCCGAACCTCCACATCATGCTGGAGAGCTGGGCGTACAGGCTGGAGTTCGACGGACCCGGGCGACCGGTGTCCGCGTCCGTACGAAGGACGGCGAGGAGGTGCTCGTCGAGGCGGGCCGCGAAGTGCTGGTGTGCGCGGGCGCGGTGGACACCCCGCGGCTGCTGCTGCACTCCGGCATCGGCCCGAAGGCCGACCTCGAAGCGCTCGGGATACCCGTCGTGCACGATCTGCCCGGCGTCGGCGAGAACCTGCTCGACCACCCGGAGTCGGTCATCGTCTGGGAGACGGACGGGCCGATACCCGAGAACTCGGCGATGGACTCCGACGCGGGTCTGTTCGTACGGCGTGACGCGGCGAGCCGCGGCCCGGACCTGATGTTCCACTTCTACCAGATCCCGTTCACCGACAATCCGGAGCGCCTCGGCTACGAACGGCCCGAGCACGGCGTGTCGATGACCCCGAACATCCCCAAGCCGCGCAGCCGCGGCCGGCTCTTCCTGACCAGCGCCGACCCGGCCGTGAAGCCCGCGCTGGACTTCCGCTACTTCACGGACGAGGACGACTACGACGCCCGGACGCTCGTCGACGGCATCCGCATCGCCCGCGAGATAGCCAAGGCCGAGCCGCTGGCGAAGTGGCTCAAGCGCGAGGTCTGCCCCGGCCCCGAGGTCACCTCCGACGAGGACGTCAGCGAGTACGCCCGCAAGGTCGCGCACACCGTGTACCACCCGGCGGGCACCTGCCGCATGGGCGCCCGCGAGGACGAAGGTGCCGTAGTGCACCGGACTTGAAAATCCGTGGACTCGAAGGCATCCGCATCGCCGATGCTTCCGTCTTCCCGACGATGCCCGCCGTGAACCCGATGATCGGGGTCCTGATGGTCGGGGAGAAGTGCGCCGAACTGCTTGTTCCGACAACCGCACCGGGAGGTGATGCGTGATGACCGCCGCCGAACCGGTCTTCTCCGTACAGAACCTGTGGAAGGTCTTCGGGCCGAAGGCCGACCGCGTACCCGCGCACAAGGAGTACGCCGATCTGCCCGCCGACGAGCTGCGGGCCCGCACCGGCTGCACCGCCGCCGTGCGTGACGTCTCCTTCGACGTGCGCAAGGGGGAGGTCTTCGTCGTCATGGGGCTGTCCGGCTCCGGCAAGTCCACCCTCGTACGCTGCCTGACCCGCCTCGTCGAGCCCACCTCCGGCACCGTCGTCATCGACGGCGAGGACGTCCTGTCCATGGACCGGACGCGGCTGCGCGAACTGCGCCGCCACCGCGCCTCCATGGTCTTCCAGCACTTCGGTCTGCTGCCGCACCGCTCCGTCCTCGACAACGTCGCCTACGGCCTGGAGATCCAGGGCATGGGCCGCTCCGAGCGGCGCGCCAGGGCCGCCGAGGTCGTCGAGAAGGTCGGCCTGGCGGGGATGGGGGAGCGCCGTCCCGGTCAGCTCTCCGGCGGGCAGCAGCAGCGCGTGGGCCTGGCCCGCGCCCTCGCCGTCGACCCCGAAGTGCTGCTCTTCGACGAGCCGTTCAGCGCCCTCGACCCGCTGATCCGCCGCGACATGCAGGAAGAAGTCATCCGCCTGCACCGCGAAGAGGGCCGCACCATGGTCTTCATCACCCACGACCTCAGCGAGGCGCTGCGGCTCGGCGACCGGATCGCGCTGATGCGCGACGGCCGGATCGTGCAGCTCGGCACCCCGGAGGAGATCGTCGGCGCGCCCGCCGACGACTACGTGCGGGACTTCGTGCGCGACGTACCGCGCGAGCAGGTCATGACCGTACGCACGGCCATGCGCACCCGCCGACGACGCGCGCGAGACCGAGACCGGCGCGTCCGTCTCCCCCGACGCCACCGTCTCGGCCGCCATCGAGACCGTCGCCCGCACCGGTGAGCCCGCCCGCGTCATGGAGAACGGACGCTGCGTCGGCATCGTCGACCACCAGGGGCTGCTCGCCGTCGTCGCGGGCCTGGGCACGACGAAGGCGGTCGCCGCATGACGGCGGCCGTCACCGCGCCCCTGAAGGACGGGGCGACGGCAGGGCCCGCCCCGGGCCGGTTCGCCGCTGTCGTACGTCACCGGGCAGGCCGGAAGCTGCTCGCGTTCACCGCCGCCGCGTTCGTGCTCGTACCGCTCGGCATCGTGCTGGGGGGCGGCGGCAGCTGGCCCGCCGGCCTGACCGTCGACGTGTCGGGCCCGCTCGACGACGCCAACCTGTGGGTCATCGACAACCGCGACACCCACCCGCTGTTCCTGTACTTCCTGCTGCACCTCTCCAACACCGCCACCGACGCGGTCGGCGCCGTCTACAACGGCCTGAACGCGCTCGGCTGGCCGGGCTTCGCCGCCCTGGCGGTGCTCTTCGCGTGGCGCGCCGCCGGACTCGGCCGGCGCGGCGCGAAGACGGCGGGCACCGCGGCCGTCATGTCGCCGTCTGCGGGGTGCTCGGCATGTGGGACGCCACCCTGCTCACCATCGCGCTGATGGTGGTGGCGGTCGGCCTCGCCTGCGTACTCGGCATCCTGCTCGGACTCGTGGCCGGCCTCTCCGACCGCTTCCACCGGATACTGCGTCCGGTGCTCGACACGATGCAGGTCATGCCGGCCTTCGCCTACCTGCTGCCGTTCGTGCTCGTCTTCGGCACCGGTACGCCCGCGGCCCTCCTCTGCACGGTCATCTACGCCGCCCCGCCGATGGCCCGCCTCACGGCGCTCGGGCTGCGCGGCGCCGACGCCGGCGTCCTGGAGGCCTCGGCCTCGCTCGGGGCGAACGGATGGCAGCGGCTGTGGACGGCGCGGCTGCCGCTGGCCCGCAGTAGGAGATGCTGCTCGGCCTCAACCAGACGATCATGATGGCGCTCTCGATGGTCGTCATCGCGGCGCTCGTCGGCGCCGGCGGTCTCGGCGAAGAGGTCTACTCGGCGCTGTCCACGGTCGACGTCGGCAAGGCGCTCTCGGCCGGCATCCCGATCGTGCTGATCGCGGTCTGGCTCGACCGCACGACCGCGGCGGCGCGCGAGCGGCTCGGCACTTCCGCGCCGGGCGCCTCCCGGCTGCTGCACGGGTGGCGCGGCTGGGCGCTGGTCGCGGCGGCCACCGCGGCCGCCGCCGTGGCCGGCCGCGCGCTGTCGGCGCAGACCTGGCCGCAAGGCTGGATGTACGACATCTCCACGCCCGTCAACAGGGCCCAGGGCTGGGTCACCGAGCACCTCGCCTCGGGCGTCCCGGTCCTCGGCGGCACGGACGTCTGGTCGGAGAACTTCACGCTGTGGGTGCTCAACCCGCTGCGCGACGGCCTGGTCTGGCTGCCCTGGTGGGCGCTGCTGCTGCTCGTCGCCGCTCTGGCGTGGCTGGCCGGGTCGTGGGCGACCGCGCTCACCTCGACGCTCGCGATGGGCGCCGTCGGCGTGCTCGGCGTATGGACGGAGTCCCTCGACACGCTCTCCCAGGTGATCGCGGCGCTCGTCGTGACGCTGCTGCTGGGCTTCGCGCTCGGCGTCGCGGCGGCGCGGGCGGGACGCTTCGAGCGGTGGATGCGGCCGGTGCTGGACGCGATGCAGACGATGCCGCAGTTCGTGTACCTGATCCCGGTGGTCGCGCTGTTCGGCGTCACGCGCGCGTCCGCGATCATCGCGGCCGTCGTGTACGCGCTGCCCGCCGTCGTCCGCATCACCACCCAGGGCATCAGGGACGTCGACCCGTCCGCGCTGGAGGCCGCACGGTCCATGGGCGCCGGCTCCCGGCAGCAGCTCCTCCAGGTCCAGCTGCCGCTGGCCCGCCCGGCGCTCCAGCTCGCCGTCAACCAGGGTGTGGTCCTGGTGCTCGCGGTGGTCGTCGTCGGCGGCCTCGTCGGTGGCGGCGCGCTCGGTTACGACGTGGTGAAGGGCCTCTCGCGCGGCGAGATGGGCGTCGGCGTGACCGCCGGCGCGGCGATCGTCTGCCTCGGGCTCGTGCACGACCGGCTCACCAGCCCGGCGCGGCCCGCTCCCGCTCGCGCGGCTGACCGCCCGCCCCTCCGCCGCCCGCCCCGCCAGAGAAGAGAGACCCCCTCACCATGCGCACGAACACGCGGAAACTCCGTACGGCCACCGCTTGCGCCGCCGCCCTCGGGCTGCTCGCGCTCAGCGGGTGCACAGCCGCCGAGACCGGCAGGAGCAGCGTCGTCGACGGCGCGAAGACCGTCAGGCTGACCGTCCCGTCGTGGGTCGGGGCCCAGGCCAACACCGCTGTGGCGGCGTACCTCCTGGAGGAGGAGCTGGGCTACACCGTCAAGACCCAGCAGATGGGCGAGGTCCTCGCGTGGGACGCGCTGTCGAGGGGCAACATCGACGGGATCCTGGAGGACTGGGGCCACCCCGAGGAGGAGAAGCGGTACGTCGACACCAAGAAGACCGTGGTCAGGGGCGGCGGTCTCGGTGTCACCGGGCACATCGGCTGGTTCGTGCCGAAGTACTACGCCGACAAGCACCCGGACGTCACGGACTGGAAGAACCTCAACAAGTACGCCGAGGACTTCCGGACCGCGGAGAGCGGCGGCAAGGGCGAGATCCTCGAAGGATCGCCCGACTACGTCACCAACGACGACGCGATCATCAAGAACCTGAAGCTGGACCTGAAGACGACCTACGCCGGCTCCGAGGCCAGCCAGATCACGGCCATGCAGAAGTACGCCAAGGCCAAGAAGCCGTTCCTGACGTACTGGTGGACGCCGCAGTGGCTGAACGCCGAGATCGAGATGGTCGAGGTGAAGCTGCCGGAGTACAAGGAAGGCTGCGACGCCGACCCGGAGAAGATCGCCTGCGGCTACCCGGAGACGCCGCTCCAGAAGTTCTTCAACGCGGACTTCGCGAAGAACGGCGGCAAGGCGGCGGAGTTCCTGAAGAACTTCAGGTGGACGACCGAGCAGCAGAACGAGGTCGCCCTGATGATCGCGGACGAGAAGATGGCGCCCGAGGCCGCGGCCGAGAAGTGGGTCAAGGAGAACGAGTCGACGTGGAGGGCCTGGATGCCGGAGAAGTGAGCGGCGGCCGAGGCGGGGCGAGGGGCCCGCTGCCCGTACCGGCAGCGGGCCCCTCGCCGTGCGTCAGCGCTTGAAGGCGCCCGGGGTGTAGTGGCCCGGGACCATGCGGGTCGTCACGCCGAACCGGTTCCAGGAGTTGATGACCGCGATCACGGCCGTCAGCTGGGCCAATTGGACGTCGTCGAAGTGCTTGGCGGCCTTCTCCCACACCTCGTCGGGGACGGCCCCTTCGGTCAGGACGGTCACGGCCTCGGTGAGTTCGAGCGCCGCGGCCTCCTGCTCCGTGTAGAAGTGCCGGGACTCCTCCCAGGTGGCGAGCTGGATGATCCGCTCGACCGTCTCGCCCGCGGCGAGCGCGTCCTTGGAGTGCATGTCGAGGCAGAAGGCGCAGTGGTTGATCTGCGAGGCACGGATCTTGACCAGCTCGACCAGGACGGGGTCGAGGCCCTTCTTCGCCGCGATCTCGAGCGCGATCATGGCCTTGTAGACCTCGGGCGCCAGTTTCGCCCACTCCAGGCGGGGCGTGTGCTCGTGGGCGTACTCGGTGGCCGTGGCGTTCGCGCCCGTGGTCGAGTCTGTGCTCGTGTCTGTACTCATGGGGACGACGCTACGGGGGCGTCGGCCCGCCGGTATGGTCCATTTCCGTGACGGATTCATGGGCCAATGCGGCGGCGGCCGCCGATGTCACCGCCGATGTCACCGCCGATGTCACCGCCGGAGTCGCCGCCGGAGTCGACCTCCACGTCGAGCTGAGCGGCCGCGGACTGCGCACGGGCCTGATGGACGCCCTGCGCGAAGCCGTCCGCACGGGACGGCTGGCCCCCGGCGCCCGGCTGCCGTCCTCCCGCTCGCTCGCCGTCGACCTCGGAGTCGCCCGCAACACCGTCGCCGACGCGTACGCCGGCCAGGTCGCCGAGGGCTGGCTCACCGCCCGCCAGGGCTCGGGCACGCATGTCGCCCGGCGGGCCGCCGGGCCGCCGGCCGGCGCGCGCAGGGCCG
>RHMC01000268.1 GCA_003719395.1 Streptomyces altiplanensis | reverse complement strand
CGGCCCCACCGTCCGCTACGTCCTGGACGAGAACCCCATGAGTTTCTGATCAATAGGACCATCGCCTCGGCCAGGTGACCCCGGATGCCGTCCTGTTCCAGCGTGGAGTGGAACAGGACGGCACGGCACCCGCAGCCCCTCGCGCGTTACCCCACGGACACCGAGTAGGAGTTGGTGTCCAGCTGTCCGTCGCCGCGGAACACCTCGGTGCCCGCCTCGATGCCCGACAGATACTTGGAGCTGCTGATGTATCCGCGGCCGACAAGTACGTTCGAGAAGTCGGCCAGATTCAGGTTCGCTGACGTGGTGTTGCTGGTGCGCACGAAGGAGTGCACCTTCCAGCCGATGTCGCCTTCGTAGAGGTCCCAGGACGCTCCCGCCACGTTGACCGTGGCGACCTTGGTCCCGAGGGGACCCGCGCCTCCTGAGCGGTAGAGCCACACCATCAGCTCATCGGTGGGCTGATCCGGCCAGTCGGCGTTCGACTTGTTGTGGAACCACAGGTCGTAGGCGACGTTCATGGTGTTGGGGGTGCGCTGGGTGACGGTGAAGTTCCAGTTCGCCTGGACCCGTTTGCCCGCGGAGAGCTGGACAGGCAGCTGGGTCCCGGAGGTCTTCCAGCCCCAGTGCCAGCCCAGCACCGAACTCGTGTAGGACTTCACGGAGTTGTCCTGTGCGGGCGTCTTGCTCGTCCAGCTCCAGCTGGTGCCCCAGCCAGTGGTGTTGCCCGACTGGTAGCTGTCCCAGACGCACTGCCAGCCGTTGCCCGAGTCGCTGCCCCACAGGTTGTTGCTGAGGTAGTACTTGCCCTGCGTGATCGTCCCGTAGTTGGTGCAGGTGCTCGCGGCCTGCGCCTGTCCGGGGAAGAACAGGACCGCGGTGGCGGCGGTGGCGGCGGCGATCGCGGCCCTGAGGGCCGGCTTGCGGATACGCGACGGACCGTTTGATTGCTGCGTCATACCAGTAGCTCCTCACGCGTGCGGGTGGGGGCCCTTTGGGAGGTGCGAAGGTCGTCGCGGGTATCACGCGACGTGGTGCCGGCCGCCCGAAGGGGCTGCCGGTGGCTGCGTATCGCCCCGGACAACGCGGGATACCAGCGGTCGGTGATCTTGGTGTTTCCCGAGCTGTTGGGGTGCACTCCGTCGCTGGTGTCCGTGGCCGTGCGGAAGCCCGACCACTGATCCACCACGGTGATGGGCGAACTGGTCGTGCTGTTGGCGGTTGCCCAGCCCGGTATGGCCGCGTTGAGGCTGACCACTCGCCGGCCGCAGTCCGAGCAGCCGCTCGGGTTCATCGGCAGGATCTGCGCGACGAGGATCCGCATCGACGGATTGCTGGCCCGCATCTGCCTGACCAGCTTGCTGTACGCCGCGAGAATGGTGGTGCTGGGGATGTTGCTCCATACGTCGTTGGTACCCAGGTGCATCATCACCACGTCCGGCCTGGTGGCCGAGAGCCAGCCCGGCAGCAGGTTCTGGTCGGCGATGTTCGTCGCCAGATAGCCGCCATGTCCCTCGTTGTCGCCGTCGTAGGAGACTCCGCAACCGGGGTCACGCAGGGTGCCGACGAAGTCGGCGCTCTGTCCGCCGGCCACGGTCTTCTGCCACAGTGCCGCCCGCCAGCAGCCCGGCGAGCCCGTGATGGAGTCGCCGAGCGGCATGACCCGAACCGGATCCGCTGCTTGGGCGGGCGTGGGAATGAGCAGTACGAGGACCGCGGTCAGGACCGGAAGGACGAGAAGTCGCAGGGCGGTGGCGTGGACACGTCGAAAAGTCACCTTGGTCTCCAAGGGGGTAGGAGGGCCGAGGACCTGTTCATGGCAGGGAACACAGGCCCTCGGGAAGGTGTCCGTACAGAGGACCGGCGAAAGGGCCTCGGAGAAGGGCTGGTTCAAGTTGGGCACCTCGTCTCGCGTGATGACGTAGCTGTGGTTGTAGACCGTGTTCAGGTGCGAGACGGAGTTGCTGACCGTCAGATGGTTGCCGTGCCAGGTGTTGAACAGGACCCAGCGGGCGCCGGAGGACTGCAGCCGGCCGGGGTCGGGGATCGGCCCGTTCTCGTGCAGCGCGATCGGAATGGAGGAGCCGACGACGGCCCGGTTGCTGACGTACATCGCCTTCTGCGGATCGTAATTGCCGTTGCCGGCGTAGGTGTCCGCGCCGTCGATGTCCACGTAGGACTTGCCGGGGTAGAAGGACGCCTGCGGAGAGCCGTTGAACCCGTGCAGCCAGATCAGGTTGTCGAGGCCCCTCGTCCTGGTGAAGTAGTCGAACATGAACCGCCACAGGTGGTTGTACTGAGAGCCGCCTTCCTTGCTCCACCAGAACCAGGTGCCCCCGGCCTCATGGAAGGGCCGCCAAATCGCCGGGACGCCTGCGTCCTTCAGCTTCTTGAGCTCCGCCGCGGCCCCGTCCAGACGCTGGACGAACGACGCGTGCTCGGCTGTGCCGGGGCTGAGGACGGCGTTGATCGAGACCGCCATCTGCGTGCCCTCATACGTGTCCGGCTTGGTGGGGGCGCCCATGTGGTAGCCGATCATCGGAATGCCGCCGGCCCGCCACCAGGCGATGGCACGGGAGGCGAAGTCCTTGGAGTCTCCGTAGTCGAGACTGCGGATCGCCGGATACCTGCCGGTGTTGCGGCGGATGTACTCCATCTCGTACTCGGGGCCGCCGATCCAGGTTGATTCCTGCTGCCCGGACAGTACGTGGTTGCCGTACTGGCTCACGACGTAGCAGAGCAGATTGCGCGCCCGGGCATTCGCGTTCGGGTTGACCGGAGCGGTGGAGCAAGCGGCGGCGGGCCGGGGAGAGGGGGCCGCCGAGCTCGTGCTCGCTCCTGCCATGCCGAGTGAAGCGACCGTGGCGAGGGTGAGCACGAGGGCGAGGAGCAGTCGGAACCCGCGCATACCGGGTACCGCACGGTACGGGTGGGGGGAACTGGGGCATAGCACCTCCATGCAAGAAGAAGAACTAGAGCGCTTTAGGTAAGGCGGTCGGAACACGCCGCGTATTGTCGACCGTGAGGCAGCCATGGGAGATGCGTGAGCGGCAGCGGCGGCCGGTCGATTGCAACGCGGCGGACACTCGGTGCAAGTGGGGCCCGGTTCCGTCGGCAATCGAGACGTTAAAGGTGTCCCGCCTCACTGACAAGACGTCAGAGGCGTTTGATGCAGATCGAACTCCCCGACGCTTCCGCGACCGAGACCCCGCCGGGCGTCGAGTCGTGGCTCGGATGGAAGCGGTACGCGTGGGGGAAGCGAAGGACCACGACGCATGAACGCTCAGAAAGATCGAGTACATGAAAGGTCTCGCGTCCCGCGTACAGTATTGACTAAACCGTTTTAGTGAAGTTTTCTGCTGACGTTGAGTTCCTGCGATTCACCAACGCGTCATGCGTGTGACACGACCGATGCAACAACGTTGTCTAGGGAGTGAACGTGCTGACCAGAGCCGCACACTGGCTGACAGCCGGACTGACAGGGCTCGTCCTCGCCCTGGCGGGCGTCGGTGTCGCCGCCACCCCGCCTGCGGACGCCGCCACCCCGCTGTCGGTGACCGCGCCGACACCGTCCAGGGCGCCACGGGCACCGACACCTTGGTGCTCGAAGCACGGTCGACCGCAGTGCGGACCGCTCTGACCGACCAGGGCCGCGCGGCTCTGCGGAACGCCCACGTCACCGTCACCGCGCCGGACGGCTGGGTGGTCACCCCGAAGGACGCGACCAGCGCGCTCCGATTGCGCACCGGTCGGGCCCCGGCACCGAACTGGACGCTCACCGTGCCGACGGGAATACCCCCGGCAGGGTCCGTTGCATGATCGAGTCCTGTCCGGGTTCATCCGGTGAGTCCGAGGGCTGTCAGGGGTCGGTTCCGGTCGCGGGCGGCTTCGCGTAGGGCAGCGGCGATATTGGTGCGTCCGTCCTGGCGGTGGACGCTGATCGCGAGGTTGCGCAGGCCGGCCATAACGCACGGGAGTTGCCCGGTACAGATCTTGGAGTCGTCCTCGCGGAAGGTACGGTCCCGGACGTGGTGCAGAAGATTTTCGATCTTCCAGTGGCCGCGGATCCAACCGGCGAGCTGGGCGCCGCTCGCAGCTCCCGGAGGCACGCTGGTGATCAGGTAGACACGTTCGATGGTGAGCTTGCCGCTGGTGAAGTCCTGTTTCCGGCACACGACTTGGAGGGCCTGGCGGGCTTCGGGGTAGTCGATGTGGGCAAAGGCCGCGGTCTTCAGCCTGCGGATCTCGTGGCGGTGGTGGGCGCGGGTTCGCTCGTAGTGGTCGAGGGTGATGGCGGGCCAGGGCAGACGGCGCACCCTGTCGAACAGGGTGGGGTGGTTGGCCTTGAGCTGGGCGATGTAGTGGGCGCCGCGTTCGCGGAGGTAGGTGCCGTGAGCGTGCTGGGTGTGCAGGGCGTCGGCGGTGATCGCGGTGCCGGTGAGGTCGATCGTGTCCACCACTCAGGGGGAGGCCCCTCTTCACGTTGTCGCCCAGTCGAGGCGCCCAAGGGCAACGGCATGATCCTGTTGTCCTCCAGGCGCTCGCACGGGGCTTCACCCATCTGTCACGCCGACTGCCGTACTGGCGCAGCAAGCTGGAAAAGGCTCACTGCTGCCACAAGCCCCGGGCCGGGGACAGGATGTGACGGACCCGGCCCGGTTCCAGCCCGCCACCCACCGGGGTCCCATACGGTGACCGATTCTGGCCTGCAACTCCCTTCTCGGGCAGGGGTACTGCCGACAAGTTCGAACGGATATCGGACGTTGCCAGGTAGAGGATCGGGCCGCAGCAGTGGGAAGGATGCCGCTGTCGGACAACGCCAGCAGGTAAAGGAGGCCTCGCGATGTACCCACGCCAGAAAACGGTTCGGTCGCTGTCACCGGTGCGACGACGATTCGTGACGGTTGCGGTGGCTCTCGCCACCACCGGTGCTGCGGTGCTGATGACCGCACCACCGGCGAGTGCCGAGGTCAAGTCCACGTGCGGCGCCTACATCTGTGTGGCCACGGCCTATCAGGGCCGTGACTACGTCCAAGACATCACCGTCACCACCAGGGACGGACTGCCGGGGACATTGCGCGCCTTCGTGGGCGATCACCGGGACAGCAGGGCAGGTGTGTCACGGTGGCGGTTCGTCGTCAACCGGGAGTTCAGGGCGTATCCGCGGCTGGCTGTCTGTGGTGGCCTGGATCGCAGCGGCAGGGTGATCGAGAACCATTGCGTCATGATTCCCTGACCGTTCCCGGCTCACCGGTCCGGTGGAACTGTGGTGCCGCCCTGCTCGGCGGCGAAAACCGTCTGCAGCGCTGGGTCTTGCCGGAGGAGGCCTCGACCGGGCTGGTGCCACACAGGGCGGTGGAGGACGCCTCACTGTCGAGGCGTTCGGGGTTGTCACCTGCTGCGATGAGCAGGGCTGCTGCGTCGTCCGGGCCGACGCCGTGGACGTCGAGCAGGCCAGGAGCACTCGCTTTGATCGCTTCGGTTGTCCGCGTGTTGAGGTCGTTGATCTCCGCGGTCAGGTTCTGGATGCGGCGGGCCAGCAGTCTCAAGGTGTGACGTGCGGCCCCTGCCGGCCCGGAGAGCCCTGAGTCCTCCAGCTCGGCACACTGCTTGAACAGCTTCGAATTGCTCAGCCCGGCCGGGGACTCGCGAAGTTCGGCGTCGGCGCAGACCAGGACGCTCTTGAGCTGGTTGATGGCCTGAGTCCTGAACTTGGTCGCGGACCCCTTCGCCAGCTTGAACAGCCGCAGCATCTCCACCGGGCCATCGCTCGTCTTCGCCGTGGCAGTGGCTCGACCGGACAATACGGCGCGAGCGGCGGCTTCGGCATCGATGGCATCGGTCTTGCCGTGGCGCCGTCGGGCGGCCTTGTCCGGCTGGTTGATCTCGGTGACCTCAATGCCTTCGTCCCGCAGGTGCCGCGTGAGGGCGGCTCCATAGGATCCGGTGCACTCGACCCCGGCTCGCCGCATCATGCCGAACGAGCGTGCCCAGGAGACGAGTTGATGATATCCCTCCGCAGTCGCCGGGAAGCTGAGGCCGTCCAGAGCGGCGCCGAGCGTGGTGATGACGACTGCGGCGTGGATGTCCTTGTGGGTGTCCACCCCGAGCAGGATGTCCTCGGCGGCTTCGGCCGGGACGTGACATGGGGCTGTGGGCTGCATGATGTTGGGCAAGGTCGCCTGTCTCCTGATCGCCTCGGGTGCTGGTGACCGTCGCCGGGCCGGGGCGGTCAAGACTGTGACGATGCCTGTCGCGAAGGCCCCTATCGGGACACGTCCCCTGCCCGACGGCAGCGAGTGCCGCTCCAGGCAGTGGCCGACAGATCAACGCCAAGGCAACAACGCCAGTCGAAGCACGGGCCAGGCCACCGCCCGAAGCGGTACCTGATCATCCTCACAGTCGAAACAGGACCCTGTTCTTCCCATGCTTTGCCGCAGCCCCAATCGGCGCAGTTCACGCCGGAGTTCCTCGGATGTGTACTCGCTGCCGCGGTCCGAGTGCGCTATGCAGCCGGGCTGGAGCCGGCCACGTCCGGCGGCCATCCCCAGCGCATCGGAGACCAGGGACGCCCGGTGGTGGTCGGCCATCGAGTAGCCGACGATCTCGCGGGTGGCCAGATCGAGCCAGGTCACCAGGTAGAGCCAGCCCTCGGCGGTGGCGATGAAGGTGATGTCACGACCAGCCGTGTGCCGGGCTCGCGAGCGGTGAAGTCGCGGCCGAGCAGGTCGACCGCGGGCACGGCCTTCTTCGCCGGACGGGTCAGACCCCGCCGCCTGCGGCGGGTGA
>RHMC01000267.1 GCA_003719395.1 Streptomyces altiplanensis | reverse complement strand
TCACCGCCACAAGCCTGGCCATCAACTCGCCGACCCCACCCTGAAAACCTCAGTAGGCAAGTCACCTATTGGAATCAGGACTGTCGGGCTGGCGCCGCGACCTCGTTCTTCGACACGATCGGGGGCGTTCGTGGCGCAGGTCAGAGGGCGAGACTGGGCCAGGGGACGTCGGTTTCGACGGCGGTGGTGTAGTCGACGCAGGGGACGGAAAAGCCGTAGAGGCGGCGGACTTCGTCGCTGAACCAGTCGAGGTCGGCGAGTTCGGTGATGGTGTCGCTGGTGGCGGTGGACCAGCGTTCGGTGACGGCGTTCTGCACGGCGGGGTCGAGTTCCCAGGTGTCGAGGCGGACCCGGCCCTCGTCGTCGAGGTCGAGGGACCGGGTGCCGGTCAGCTGGTCCCACAGCTCCACCAACTGACCGATCGGGGCCACCATGCCTCGCCGAGGACGCCGCGCAGCAGCCCGACGTACAAGGCGATGCCGGGGATGGCGGTGGAGGACTGGGTGACGGCAGCGGCGTTGACCGAGGTCACGGCCCGGCCGCCCAGGGTCTTCCCGAGGCGCTCGTCCAACGTGCGTGCGGTGGCTTCCAGATGGGACTTTGCGGCGCCGATGGTGCCCTGCCGGTAGATCGCCGCGGTGAGTGGCGAGCCGATGTAGGACAGGGCGGCCGTGGTGAAGCCTTCGGCGAGGAGGGACCGGCCGGCCAGGAAAGTGACCCACCGTTCCCAGTCGGTGCCGCCCATCACCGCCACGGTCTGCTCGATGTCGTCACCCTCGGCCGGCGCGGTGGTGATCTCCTTCACCTCCGGGGCGCCCTGCTCGTCGAAGACGAGGGTCTTGGTGGTGTACGGCGAACCGACCGGCTTGAGGACCGAAGCGTACACATCGCCGGTGTCCGGGTCGGTGCGGCGAGGCGCGGCCACCGAGTAGATCAGGAAGTCGAGTCGTCCTCCGAACCGCTCAGCGACCAGGTCGGCGACCTGCTCCTTTATCGCGTCGCTGAATGCGTCACCATTGAGGAAGACCATGTCCCGCCCGTGCTGTTGGGCGAGCCGGGCGGTGGCGGCAGTGCGATACCAGCCGGCCGTGCCGGTGCGGCGCGCGGGCGCCTTCTCGAAGCACACCCCGATGCCACGGATCCCGGCCCGGGCCAGACCCGCGATCGTCGCGGCCAGGCCGTACCCGGCGGAGGAACCGATGACCAGCGCCACCGGCCCTTCGCCGCCTGCGGTGACCGGGGCGGGAACGGCCTGCCACATCTCGTCCACCAGCTGTTGGCAGCCGACAGGATGGGAATCAAGAAACAGGAAGCCCCGGCTCTTGGGCGCAATGACGCGTTCGCTCACGGTGTGGTGTCCCAGCTGTCGTCACGGACGAGGACGCGGCAGCCGCCTCGGCCACCGCGTCCTGCCAGTCTGCGGCCGTAGGTAGGAGCACGGTGATCTTGACCGGCACAACGATGTCCAGCCGGACTTGGAGGGTTCCCACCAGCACTATCGGGGGCAACTGGCGGCCTCAACCCATCGCATAGGAGAGGGCTGCCCTGGCGACCGCAGAATCGTCGACAAGCTGATCTGGGACGGTGAAGTCGTAGAAGTCGACGCTCCAGTGCTCCAGAACATCCATGAGTCTCCTCCCAACGCGGTCGTAACCGACAACACCGAGGAGCCTAAAGAACCGGCGGCCACGTCGACCCCGGTGAGACCAGCCTCGCGGCCGCGGCCCGGGAACTGGCTGAGGAGACCGGCGTCCACATCACCGCCGACAGCCTGCGCCCGATCGGAGTCTGGGACGCGCCCGACCGCGACCCGCGCGGCCGGTATATCACCGTCGCGTACGCGGCCGTCGTTCCCACCGGCACCCAGATCGTCGCCGGAGACGACGACCCGCACCGCCCGCTGGTGGCCCCTGGACGACCTGCCGGAACGACTCGCGTTCGACCACGCCGAGATCCTCGCCGTCGCCAGGACCGCCTGAGACCTCGCCGCCAGACACCAGAGCGCCGCCCCCGAGCCGGAAGGCCGGGCGCGGCGCTCCGGTGTTCCTGTCCTTCACCACCGAGCAGGAGAACCCCTTGCACCCGATCCGCCTGATCTCGTTCGGCTGCCTGCGCCTGCCCACCGGCCCGGACGGCTCCCCCGTCCGCCCGCCGCCGACCGCATCGAGAACGTCCGCGACAGGCTCCGCGACCCGCCCGCCGCCGCGACATCCTCGACCTCGACGGCTTCTTACGAGAACGACCGCGCGCGACGTCCGCGGCCCGAAGCTGCCCGGTGCGACTGAGCTCACGCCGTGGCGGCGACGCGGTGCAGCGTGAACCAGAACGTCGGGACCGGGTTCGTGCCGGGCGTCACGTCGGTCAGCCGCCACCCAGCGAACCTGGCGCCGAGTTCGTCGGCGGTGACGCCGGAGATCGGGTCGTCGAATGCCTCAGGCCCGTAGCCGAACATCAGCAGTCGTGCGCCGGGGGCGGCACGCTTCGTGAGACCGGCCGCGTAGGCGTCGCGGCGGTGCGGTGGAATACCGCAGTAACAGCTCAGGTCGAAGAACAGGTCGTACGGGCCGGGCACGCCCACCTCGTCGAGTCGGGTGGCGTCCCCGCACAGCACCGCGACGTCCGCGCCGGCGGCGGCGGCCTTCTCCCTCGCCTGCCGGACCGCGCGGTCGACCAGGTCGACGGCCGTCACCCGCCAGCCGTGCCGAGCCAGGTACACCGCATTGGTCCCGGTGCCGCAGCCGAGTTCGAGGTCCTGGCCCGGCATCAGTGCGCCGGGCCCCTCTACCAGGGCCACGAGCTCGGGCGGCGTAATGCCACTGTCCCACGGCGGCTTGCCGTCCCGATAGAAGTCTTCCAACTCCCGGCGCACAGCAGCCTCTTGATCGAGCTCCACAGTTGTCCGAGTCTCACTCATCGCTACCCCTCCAACAAACTAGAGTTCACCTCTAGTGATTGACTCTAGAGATAGACTCCCGGCATGGATGCGGCCAAGGGATCCGACGGACAGAACGTCAAGCGCCCCGACAAGCGGGCCCAGCGCTCGCGGCTCACCCGCGAGAAGATCGTCGCGGCGGCGCGGGATCTGTTCGTCGCGCAGGGGTACGGCGCGACAAGCCTTCAGGAGGTTGCGGATCGCGCGGGCGTGGCTGTTCAGACCGTGTACTTCGTGTTCCGCAACAAGCGCGCGCTGTTCAAGGACGTCGTCGACACGTCCATCGCGGGCGACACCGAGCCGATCGCCACGATGGACCGGGACTGGTTCCGCGCCGCGTGCGCCGAGCCCACCGCGGCCGGGCAACTGCGCGCCCACGTGCGGGGCGTACGCGACATCCTCGGCGTGTCGCCCCGATCATGCCGCTGATCGCGGCTGCGGCGGCCACGGACGCGGAGATCGCCGCGCACTGGCCCGCAGGCCCCGACCCGCGCTACACCGTCCAGCACGCAGCAGCGAAGGCACTGACCTCCAAGCCCGACGCTCGCCCCGACGTCGATACCGCCCGTGCTGCGGACCTGCTGTACGGGCTGCTCAGCCCGGAGCTATACCTGGTCTTTGTCCGCAACCGGGGCTGGTCCCCCGAGGCCTGGGAAGAGTGGGCCTGCGCGGCCCTCACCGCCCACCTCTGCACTGACCACGAGTAGTCCACCGACCCTTCGGCGACAGCCGCCGAAGCAAAGTCCGCGGTCGGCTGAGTGCCCAAAGGCACCACAGCCGATCCGCAATTCCTTAGTCCGGAAAAGTGCCAGCGGTCTTACCGAACTCCTTGCCCGAGCACTCCGGGACCGCGGCCGCGAGGTCGTCGTCGAGCACCTGCACGTCCATCTGCCGCGCGTCCTCAAGACGCCCGCCAGCCCCCACACCGCCAACGCTGAGCAGGAGACCGCCCGATGATCCGTCGCTTCCGCCGCTGCGGCCACGCCCCTGGCGCCTCTTCACCAGTAGACCAGGACGCCGTCGACCAGTTCCGTGCGCTGCTCGCCGTCCTGCGCGACCCGGAGCCCTGGGCCCCCGGCCAGTGCCAGGACCTCGCCGTCCGGGTCGGCCCCTTCATGGTCGTGCCCTTCCTCCGTTCGACGTGGAGATCCGCAAGATCGTGTGCACGACCAACGCGATCGAGAGCGTCAACGCCCGCATCCGCAAGTCCGTGAGGGCCTGGGGGCACTTCCTCAACGACCAAGCCGCCCTCAAATGCGTGTACTTGGCCGTGATGAGCCTGGATCCCACCGGCAGCGGCCGCAAGCGGTGGACCATGCGATGGAAGGCCGCAGCCCAGATCGCCGGTCACGAACTTGACCTTGACACGGTGACAAGGTTTTCACTTGGGCGCAGGAGGTGGTCCCGATCAACACGACCGACGTAACCCCGCAGAACACCCGTGTGACCAACGCCCTGGGCGCCGAGGACTCGTCGGTCCGGCTTCAGACGGCCCTGGCGGTCGGCTCGAACCCCGACCCTGTGTTCCTGGAGATGCTCGTCGAGCGGTGCGCAGTCGAGCCGGACTTCTTCGTACGAGACATGCTGTCCTGGGCGCTGACCCGTCTCCCGCCGGAGATCAGCCTGCCCCGGATCCGCCAGGAGCTCGCCGCTGAGCCTACCCAGGCCCGCAGCCAGGCGCTGCACACACTCTCCAAGATCGGCGACAAGAGCACGTGGGTCTGGATCACCCGCGACATGCTGCGGGACGCTGACGACGAGGTCGCGCGGACTGCGTGGCGCGTCGCGGTCGTCCTCGTGCCCGAGGACGAGGAGAAGGACCTGGCCGACGAACTGGTTCTGCAGCTCGGCCGTGGCGACCGAAATGTGCAGCTGAGTCTGAGCCGGGCCTTGGTCGACCTCGGGGACGTGATCAAGCCCGCCCTGGAGAGGGCCGCGGGGAGTTCCGACCCGGCGGTGGCCGCGCACGCCCGTGTCACCGAGCTGCTCCGGCAGAACCCGGAGACTGGTTTCGACGCGGCCCTCGACGAGGCGAAGCGCGTGGTCGCACTCGGCCCGGAACAAGCTGCTGCCGCCGCGGCTGCGTCGGCAGGTACCGAGACCTCGGAGACCGCCGAGCCCGCGGAGACGACCGAGCCGATGGAGGCCGCGAAGGCTGCAGAGGCTTCGGAGGGCGTGGATTGCTAATCGGCGATGTGGCCCGCCGCTCCGGGGTGAGCACCCGGATGCTCCGGCACTACGACGCCCTGGGGTTGGTGCGGCCCACGGGCCGCACTCTCAGTGGCTACCGCGAGTACTCTGCCGAGGATGTCCGCAGGATCTTCCACGTGGAGAGCCTGCGGTCCCTCGGGCTCTCGCTCAAGCAGATCGGGCGCGCGCTGGAGGGCCAGGCCTTCACGCCGTCCGCCCTGGTCAGCGACCTCATCCGGCAGACGGAGGACCGCCTGACGCGAGAACAGGAGCTGCTCGAGCGGCTCCGTGCGATCGACGCGTCGGCACCCACCGACTGGCAGGGAGTGCTGCGCATCGTCGAACTCATGCAGGAACTCAACTCGACCAGCGCCGCGCACAGACAGCAGGCTGTCCTGGCCCGGCCGGAGGACGCGCCGGTACCCGCCGAACTACTGGCCGGGGCGGTCCTGACCGAATCCGACCCGCACGTCGCAGGCGCCCTGCGCTGGGCGCTCGCCCGATCGGGCGGCGACGGCGTGGCGACGCTGCATGCCGGCATGCACTCGGAGGACGCCGACATCCGGCGGCGCGCGGTGCTGGCGATCGCCGAGATGCCCGAGGCTCCGGGTGCTACCGCGGTGCTCACGGACGCCCTCGGGGACCCGGACACGACGGTGCGCAGGCACGCTGCTCTGACTCTGGGCAGGCAGGGCGTGGCCGCGGCCCTGCCCACACTCGTCAGCATGGTGGTGGAGGGCTCCAACGACGTGGACGCGGCGGAGGTTCTGGGAACGCTGTCCCTGGACCCCGGGTGCACGGACCGGATCACGACCGCCCTGGTCGACGAACTGGCCGCGCCCACCGCGGACTCCGCGACGCGGATCCGCCTTGCCCAGGCGCTGGTCGAGCTCGCGGGAACCACCGCGCAGGAGGTCCTGCGCCAACTGGCCCACGACGACGACGGCGCTGTCGCCCTCGTCGCCTCGGCCCTTGTCGGAGTTCTCAAAGAGCGGTCCCTCGAAGACCAATCTGACGAGCATTCCTGAAAGCGCGATCTGAACCAGGCATCAGCCATGGCCTCTCAAGGGCGCTTCACGAGAGGCTCGCCTGGGAGGCAGACGGTGCCACGGCCATAGCTGGACGGCAGTATGTGCACACCGTAGGTGCGTCTCGGCACGGGAATCGCCGGGCGAGCGCCTCGGCCACCCGGACGCAGGCAGCGGGTCGGTGCTCGTACGGGATCCTTCAGGCGGCCGAATCGCGCAGCCCTGGAACACCGCCCCTTCACCAGTGGACCAGACCGTCGTCGACGCGTTCCGCGCACACCTCGCCGCCATCGCCGCCCTCCGCTCCCCGGAGCCCTGGACGCCCGGCCACTGCCAGGACATCGCGGTGAGGGTCGGCCCGTTCATCGAGCGGGCCCACACCCGGCCCGGCGACGACCACGGACCCGACCTCATCGCCGTTGCCCTGCAACACCCGGGCGGCTCGTACGCGCCCTACGGCGACGCTACCGCAAGTTCGGCTGGCTGCGCTGCGAGACCGCCGCGATCCTCGGAGTGTGGGACCCGGCCTACACGCCGCTCACCCACGCCGCAGCGGGACTGGACCTCCCCGACGACGTCGGCATGGCCCCGGCCCACTACGGCGTCCACGTCGAAGCACGCCGCAGCGACGGCACCGCCTACACGCTGCTCCGCCTGGGTCCATACACTCAGACCTGGCTGGCCTCCCGCGACGCCGATCGCCTCAACACCGAGCTGGAGGGCCGGGCGGCCACCGTCATCTCCGGCTTCATGGTCACCGCGAAGGACGCGCCGTTCGACGTCA
>RHMC01000266.1 GCA_003719395.1 Streptomyces altiplanensis | reverse complement strand
GGGGTCGGTGCCGCGCCGGGGCGTCTCCTCGGGTGCCGAACGTTCGGGTACGGGGACTTCTCCGGGGCGGTCGCGTTCGACGCCCTGCGGGGAGCGCCCCGGCACGTCCCCTCCCGGCCACCGTGATCTGTCCGGCGGGGCGGGGTGACTCGTGGCGGGGCCGGCCGGACCGGATGCGTGTACGCCCCGGACCGCACGGGCGCGAGCGCGGCCGCCATGAGTACCCCGCTGAGCCGTCCGACGGCCTTGACGAGCAGCGGGTGGTGCGGGGAAGAGCAGGCCGCAGGGGGTTCGTGAGCCGGTCCCGTGTCACGCCGTACGGGCGGCCGCCGCGAGGTCGCGCTTGACCGCGGCGAGGATGCCCTCGGCCCGTTCCCTGGCCGTCGCCAGCTCGCTCGCGCCGGCCACCGGGACCACGACCTCCAGGTAGCACTTGAGCTTGGGCTCGGTGCCGCTCGGCCGCACGATCACGCGGGCCTTCACCTCACCGTCGAGGTAGTAGCGCAGGCCGTCGGTCGGCGGCAGCTTGTCGGTGCCGTGCGTCAGGTCCTCGGCGGCGGTGACGGTCAGGCCGGCGAGCGCGACGGGCGGCCGGGACCGCAGCCGGGCCATCGCGTCGGCGATCACGGTGAGGTCCTGGACGCGGACCGACAGCTGGTCGGTGGCGTGCAGGCCGTGCTCGACGGCGAGGTCGTCGAGCAGGTCGAGGAGCGTGCGGTTCTGCTCCTTGAGCACGGAGGCGAGCTCGGCGACGGCGAGCGCCGCCGTGATGCCGTCCTTGTCGCGTACGCCCTCGGGGTCGACGCAGTAGCCGAGGGCCTCCTCGTAGCCGTAGCGCAGGCCCTCGACGCGGGCGATCCACTTGAAGCCGGTCAGGGTCTCCTCGTACGCCAGACCCGCGGCGTCGGCGATCCGGCCGAGCAGCGACGACGACACGATCGACTCGGCGAACGTGCCGCGGGCGCCCTTGTGCACCAGGTGCGCGGCGAGCAGCGCGCCGACCTCGTCCGCGAAGCATCCGCCACTCGTCGGTGCCGGGCACGGGCACGGCGACGGCGCAGCGGTCCGCGTCCGGGTCGTTCGCGATGATCAGGTCGGGCCGGGCGCGGCGGGCGGTGGCGAAGGCCAGGTCCATCGCCCCCGGCTCCTCCGGGTTGGGGAAGGCGACCGTGGGGAAGTCCGGGTCCGGCTCGGCCTGCTCGGCCACGAGCACGGGCTCGGGGAAGCCGGCGCGGGCGAAGGCGGCCAGGAGGACGTCCTTGCCGACGCCGTGCATGGCCGTGTAGACGACGCGGGCGGTGCGCGGGGACCCGGCGGTGAGGACCTCGTCCGTACGGGCGAGGTAGGCCTCCAGGACCTCCTCGTCGAGCGTGAACCAGCCGTCCTCGGGGCGCGGTACGTCCGCGAGGGAGCGCACGGCCGCGATCTCGGCCGCGATCCCGGTGTCGGCGGGCGGCACGATCTGCGAACCGTCGCCGAGGTAGACCTTGTAGCCGTTGTCGCGGGGCGGGTTGTGGCTCGCGGTGACCTCGACGCCGGCGACGGCGCCCAGGTGCCTTATGGCGAAGGCCAGGACGGGGGTGGGCAGCGGGCGGGGCAGCAGGGCGGCGCGCAGCCCGGCGCCGGTCATGACGGCGGCGGTGTCGCGGGCGAAGTCGGCGCTCTTGTGCCGGGCGTCGTAGCCGATGACGACGAGGCCGTCGGTCTGCCCCTTCGCCTTCAGGTACGCGGCGAGGCCGGCGGCGGCCCTGATGACGACGGCGCGGTTCATCCGCATGGGGCCCGCGCCGAGCTCTCCGCGCAGTCCTGCCGTGCCGAACTGCAGCGTGCCGGCGAACCGGGCGGCCAGCTCGCCCAGGTCCTCGGCGTCGATGAGCTTGCCGAGCTCCTCGCGGGTCTCGCTGTCCGGGTCCTCGGCCAGCCAGGCCTGCGCCCGCGCGATCAGCTCCTGCTCCTGCTGCACGATGTGGTCCACCTCTCGAGTGTGTGCGTTCCGATTCGCCTGCGGCGTGCTTGTTCCCCGCCCCGGATCCCGCCACTCGGACGCCGGAGGGGCCGGAAGCCGCCCAGCGGGCACCATCCGGCCCCTCGCGTCCGAGGACACGCCCGGTGGGCGCCTGGGGTCAGATCCGCTCGAGGACCTGGGCCAGGAGTGCGCCCATCCGGGTGGCCGAGTCGCGGCCGGCCTGGAGGACTTCCTCGTGGTTGAGCGGTTCGCCCGTCAGACCCGCGGCCAGGTTCGTGACCAGCGAGATGCCGAGCACCTCCGCGCCCGCCTCACGCGCGGCGATGGCCTCCAGGACCGTGGACATGCCGACCAGGTCGCCGCCCATCACGCGGACCATGTTGATCTCGGCGGGGGTCTCGTAGTGCGGGCCGGGGAACTGGACGTACACGCCCTCCTCCAGGGTGGCGTCCACCTCCTTGCACAGCGCGCGCAGGCGCGGCGAGTACAGGTCCGTCAGGTCCACGAAGTTCGCCCCGATGATCGGCGAGGTGGCCGTCAGGTTGATGTGGTCGCTGATCAGGACCGGCTGGCCGGGGCGCATGCCCGGGCGCAGGCCGCCGCAGCCGTTCGTCAGGACGACGGTCTTGCAGCCGGCGGCGACGGCGGTGCGGACGCCGTGCGCGACGGCGGCGACACCGCGGCCCTCGTAGTAGTGCGTACGGCCGAGGAAGACCAGGGCGCGCTTGTCGCCGATCTTGTACGAACGGACCGTGCCCGCGTGTCCGGCGACGGCCGGCGGCGGGAAGCCGGGCAGCTCGGTGACCGGGAACTCGTGCTCGGGCGCGCCCAGCGCCTCGGCGGCGGGCACCCAGCCCGACCCCATCACGAGGGCGACGTCGTGGGTCTCGGCGCCGGTCAGCTCGCGCAGGCGGGTGCGGCGGCGTCGGCCGCCGCGTGGGGGTCGGCGGTTCCGTCGGCGGGGGCAGGGATAACAGATGCGTTCACGCCGACGAGGGTAACCGGTGAATCCCTACGCGCGTAGATGTTGCTGCCGACGGTGTTTCGATCGTTGCTTTGGCGGATCGGACAAACGCCCCGGCGTCCCGCGTCAGCAGGGGCGTTTGCGCAGCTCCATGACGTAGTCGTGCGGTGCGCCCGCCGACTCCGCCGCGTCGGCGATCTCGCCCAGGTAACGCGCCGAGGGCAGCCCGCCCTCGTACCCGTTCAGGACGTACAGCCAGGTCGGCTCCTCGCCGTCCAGGGTGTGCACCCGCACCCGCATCCGGCGGTAGATGTCGAGTCCGACACCCTCCCAGCGGTCCATGGAGTCCTCGTCCATGGGGGCGATGTCGTAGAGCGCGACGAAGACCTGGGAACGCGGGGCCTCCACGATGGTGGCGAGCGCGCCCTCCCAGCCCATCGCCTCCCCGCCGAAGGTCAGCCGCCAGCCGTTGAGCCAGCCGGTCCCGCGCAGCGGTGAGTGCGGTGCGCGGCGCGTCATCAGCCGCGCGTCGAGGTTGCCGGCGTACGCGGCGTAGAGCGACATGTGGTCGAGGGTACGGGAGGGGGTGGGGCGGCGGGGCCCTTGGAGCGCCGTGCCCGGATGGAGGGCCCCGGGGCGAAGCACTTTGAAGCGTGCGGGACAATGGAGTACGTACTGCATTCCCCCCGGGCGATCCCCGGATCCCCGGCCGAGCGGGCAGGCGGGCCGGGATTGACAATGCGAGGCGGACTTTTTCGTGACCCGGATCGTGATCATCGGTGGCGGACCCGGCGGATACGAGGCGGCCCTGGTGGGCGCCCAGCTCGGCGCGGAGGTGACCGTCGTCGACCGTGACGGCCTGGGCGGGGCGTCGGTGCTCACCGACTGCGTACCGTCCAAGACTCTGATCGCCACGGCCGAGGTGATGACGACCTTCGACTCTTCGTACGAGGAGTTGGGCATCATCGTCGCCGACGACACGCCGCACGTCGAACAGGCGGCCCGCGTGGTCGGTGTGGACCTGGGCAAGGTCAACCGCCGCGTGAAGCGCCTCGCGCTCGCGCAGTCCCACGACATCACCGCGTCCGTCACCCGTGCGGGCGCACGCGTGCTGCGCGGCCGCGGCCGCCTGGAGGGCCAGCAGGACGCCGACGGCTCGCGCACCGTCGTCGTCACCGACGCGGACGGCGAGGTGGAGCGCATCACCGCCGACGCCGTGCTGATCGCGACCGGCGGGCACCCGCGCGAGATCCCCGACGCGCTCCCGGACGGCGAGCGGATCCTGAACTGGACGCAGGTGTACGACCTGGACGAGCTCCCCGAGGAGCTCATCGTGGTCGGCTCCGGTGTCACGGGCGCCGAGTTCGCCGGCGCGTACCAGGCACTCGGCTCGCGGGCGTCACCCTCGTCTCCTCCCGCGACCGCGTGCTGCCCGGCGAGGACCCGGACGCCGCCGCCGTCCTGGAGGACGTCTTCCGGCGCCGCGGCATGAACGTCATGGCGCGCTCGCGGGCCGAGTCCGCCAAGCGGGTCGGCGACCGGGTGGAGGTGACCCTTTCCGACGGGCGCGTCATCACCGGCTCCCACTGCCTGATGGCCGTCGGCGCCATCCCGAACTCCGCGGACATGGGCCTGGAGGAGGCCGGGGTCCGGCTGAAGGACTCGGGCCACATCTGGACCGACAAGGTCTCGCGCACCACCGCGCCCGGCGTGTACGCGGCGGGCGACGTCACCGGGGTGTTCGCGCTGGCGTCGGTCGCGGCCATGCAGGGCCGGATCGCGATGTACCACTTCCTCGGCGACGCGGTGGCCCCGCTGAACCTCAAGACCGTCTCGGCGAACGTCTTCACCGACCCCGAGATCGCGACGGTCGGCTACACGCAGGCGGACGTGGACGCGGGCCGGATCGACGCGCGCGCCGTGAAGCTGCCGCTGCTGCGCAACCCGCGCGCCAAGATGCAGGGCATCCGCGACGGCTTCGTCAAGATCTTCTGCCGTCCCGGTACGGGCATCGTGGTCGGCGGCTGCGTCGTCGCCCCGCGCGCCAGCGAGCTGATCCACCCGATCTCGCTCGCCGTCGACAACAACCTGACCGTGGAACAGGTCGCGAAGGCCTTCACGGTCTACCCGTCCCTGTCGGGTTCCATCGCCGAGGTGGCACGGCAGCTGCACACCCGCAAGACGTCCGCCGAGGCGTAGTCGGCGCCGCCGAGCGCGCGCACGCGACCGGCGTGCGCCGCGTATACCACTCCGGCCCTCTGTTTACGTACAACTTCTGCTATTCGGCGCAAACTGCTGAGAACTATCGGCCGGTCAGGTTACTGTCAGTTTCGTGTTCGCTGCAGAACGTCGCCAATTGATCCTCGAAATGGTGCGAGCCAACGGGGCTGTATCGCTCCGTGAGCTCGCCCGCGTCGTCCAGACCTCCGAAGTGACCGTACGGCGGGACGTGCGGGCACTGGAGGCAGAAGGACTCCTCGACCGCCGGCACGGCGGTGCGGTACTGCCGGGCGGTTTCACGCGGGAGTCCGGCTTTCCGCAGAAATCCCATCTCGCGACCGCGGAGAAGACGGCCATCGCCGACCTCGCCGCGGGACTCGTCGAAGAGGGCGAAGCCGTCGTCGTCGGCGCCGGGACGACCACGCAGGAGCTGGCCAGACGGCTCGCCCGGGTTCCCGGGCTGACCGTCGTCACCAACTCCCTGCTGGTGGCCCAGGCGTTGGCGCACGCCAACCGGGTCGAAGTCGTCATGACCGGCGGCACGCTGCGCGGTTCGAACTACGCGCTGGTCGGCAGCGGGGCCGAGCAGTCCCTCCAGGGGCTGCGGGTCTCCCGCGCCTTCCTCTCCGGCAGCGGACTGACCGCCGAGCGCGGTCTGTCCACCTCCAACATGCTCTCCGCGAGCGTCGACCGGGCGCTGGTGCAGGCCGCCGCCGAGGTGGTGGTCCTCGCGGACCACACCAAGCTCGGGACCGACACCATGTTCCAGACGGTGCCGACCGACGTGATCACCCGCCTGGTCACCGACGAACCGCCGTCCCACGACGACCGTGCGGCCACCGAGCTGCAGGCCCTGGCCGACCAGGGAGTGCAGATCACCGTCGCGGGGCCGGGGCCGGGGGCGGCGGGTACCGGGGGAGACGGTGTCCCGCCGGGGCGCCAGCCCGCCGGGACATGCCCCTGCCCGGCCTGCGGCGTACGCACCCGGGCGCCCCGGGGGCGGTGCGCAACTGCGCTCCGCCGGATCCCTGGCGGAGCAGCAGGCGGGGCCGGCCGAACGGGCGCGCGTCGCCGATCTGCGCCGCCGCTGAGGCGGGCGCGCCGTACCGGCGGCCGCTACCTCTCCGCCCGCAGACCTGTCAGCGTCAGCGTCAGCAGCCGGTCGGCCAGCTCCGGATCGTCCGGGGCCTGCTCGGCTGCCAGCGCGATGGCGTTGGTCAGCTGCATCAGGTCCCCGATCGACACATCGGACCTGACGGAGCCGCTCTCCTGAGCCCGTACGAGCAACCGCTCGCCCGCCGCGTTCATCGGCGTGCTGCACCGCGCCAGGGCCGAACTCTCGTCGCGCGAGGCCGACATGAGCTCGCGGGCGAGTCCCCGGTACTCACCCGCATGGGTGATGATCTCGCGCAGCCACGTGACGAGCGCCGAGCAGGGCGCCTCGCTGTCGGCGAGTCCCCGCGCCTGGGCGAGGAGTTCGTCCGCGGCGCCCTGGAAGACCGCGCTCATCAGCGCGTGCCGGGTGGGGAAGTGCCGGTAGAGCGTCCCGATGCCCACACCGGCGCGGCGCGCGACGTCCTCCAGCGAGGCGTCGGTGCCGTGCTCGGCGAAGGCGGTACGTGCCTCGGCCAGCACGCGCTCGTAGTTGCGGCGGGCGTCGGCGCGCATGGGCCGTACGGCCGCCGGCGAGGACGTCGGCGTCCCGGGCCTGTGTGGACTGCTCGTCGCCGTCTCGTCGCCCTTCTCCTGCTTCAGGTCTCCAGAATGCCATCGTGGGCGGGTGGGGGCGGGGGGTGGGTGGTGGCCCAGGCCCGCCGGTCTCGGCGGGG
>RHMC01000265.1 GCA_003719395.1 Streptomyces altiplanensis | reverse complement strand
CGTCATCGCCGCCGCCATCCTCACCCTGGAGCGTCAACGCTGAAAATGCTCAGTGAACCCTTCTCGGTAACGTCTCGTGACGGTTCGTGATCTTCGTTCAGGTAGTGCGGCCGTGCTCCAACTGGAGCAGGACGAGGGCGGCTCGGGCGATCCGGGTGATGCCGCTGGGGTCGAGGCTGACCGAACACCATGAACAGGCGCGGGCGGAACGAGCCGCGCAGCGCCAGGCGGAGGAAGCCGCGGCGCGGGAGGCGGCCGAAGCGGAGGCGAAGAAGAACCGCGGCCTGTTCGGACGCCGCCGGTAGCCGGCGCGCGGCCCGGCGCCCGGAGGACGGCCAGGAGCCGGATCGGGGCCGCGGCTGGTTCACGCCGGCGGACCTGTCCGCGTGCCCGCTGTGCGGTCGGCAGCCGCCAGGCCGCACAGCGGGACCGATCCCGAAGTCACCGCACCACCGGGCGAGACGGGCTGGCCCATCCGACGGCACCAGCCCACCGCAGGCCCACCACAGGCCGTATGAGACGCAGCCGAGAAGAGACCGCACCCCAGGATCTGCCGGGCGAGTTGTGGCACGCTCTGTCCGAGCTCCAGCACACCCATCCCGCCCCCGTGGGTCGCGTCGGGCCGCTCGCCCGCCCGGTCGGATGGCTGTCCTTCGCCGCAGCCACCGACACCGTCCTCGTGGCCCGCGTGCAGTTGTCCGGCGCGGAGACGATGCACGAACTGAACGAGACGCTCCGTGCGATCACCGGGGGCATGCATGCCCGCTTCACCGGCCCCGGCGTCGCGCTGGAGGTCACGCTCGGCAGACGGCAGGAGCTCCCGATACATGAGGCGCACACTGCGGGCCTCACCCGGCTCTTCCGCCACGCCGCCGGCACCATCGGTGCCCGCAGCACGCCGGGAGGCGGCCGGTGCTTCCACTGCGACGGGACCGGGCTCGCCCGACCCCTGTGGGAGCCGGCTGCCGGGCACGCGTGAGCGGCACGCAAGAAGAACGCCCGCGCCCCAGACCGCCCTCCTGGACGGCGTGGGACGCGGGCGGGCGCAAGGACCTCGGAGGGCTTACGCCGGTACGGGTGCCGGCTCCGGGCGCAGCGCCGCGAGCGGAGAGCGTCGGCCCTTCTCCACCGTGCGCAGCCGCTCCCAGTCAACCTCGGGGTGCTCGGCGGGCACCGCGTCGACGGACGCCGTGGTGTAGAGCGCGACGTCGACGGCTCCGGCCCGGCTGGTGCCGAAGCGGACCTCGATCGACTGCGGGGAGCGGACCCATCCGAGCCGGACCATGTGGTCGAAGTCGGCGCGGCGGACCCGAAGCCGGGCGGCGGCCTGCTCAGGACCGAGCGGGGTGTCGGCGGCGGCCAGGTCCGCCAGGTCCTCGCGGCGGCAGACCTCCGCGACCTGGCCGGGGTGGTGCAGCGTCCCGTCCGGGTTCGCGCTCAGGTCGACCAGCAGGCCGCGGTCGACGAACCGGCGCACCACGAACGCCGTCACGTTCGCCTTCTCGCCGTGCGTGGTCGGGTTCGGGGTGCCGAGTGCGTCGGCGATCCGGTCGGCCGCCGCGCCGCCGGAGATCGGCGGGGTGGGCATCGCGACCTGGATGGTGTCGGCGTCCAGCGCCTCCACGGCGGCCCGGGACCACCGGGACGACGGCACGTCGGGGGCGGGGATGAGGCCGGTGTGCCGGGCCCACCGGAAGGTGGCTGCGGGAACCACACACCCCTCGAAGCGCCGAGGGTAGACAGACCGTGCCCACCCCCATACAGTCCGTACCGGAGCCTGCTATGCAGGAAAGGGAGGTAGATAGCGTGTGTTACTGCGGCACTTCATGCTATCTCGCACTTTGGCGGACTTCTCCCTTCACGATCACGGGAAGCCGATCACGGACCCGGTAGGGCCATTCGGTTCGACCCAGAGGATCCCCGCCGCGCCGCGGTATTCGCTGAACGGGAACCTTCCTGCAGCCCCGCCATCACGTCATCACATCAGCGCCGCGAAATGTGCCGGCGACGGCGCTCATCCCACTCGTCCGCGATATCTCCAGACGGAAGGAACGGCCAGCATGGCTTTATCGGAAGCCGACCTCGCGAAACTCGGAGACACTCCGATCACGATCCAGTCGACGCACTACTCGAACGTGTACCTGCGTATGGACGGGACTGGCGTGACCGCCCCCAGCGATCCCGGCGGCGGCAAAGTCAACTGCCAGTACGGCCCCGGCGCCTGGACGACGTTCAAGGTCCGGCCGCAGGCCGACGGCTCGTACGCGTTCGAGTCGGTGGCCTTCCCCAGCGTGTTCCTGCGCATGGATGGCACCGGGGTCCCTACCGGCATGAGCGGCGGGGGCACGGTCAACTGCCAGTCCTTCATCGGCCCCTACGAGAAGTTCCGTGCGCGCGCCCAGACCGACGGTTCGTTCTCCTTCGAGTCGGCGACCTTCACGAACATCTTCCTGCGCATGGTGACCGGCAGCGGGGTCACCACCGCCACCGGCCCCGGCGGAACGGTGAACTGCCAGTACAACGCGAACGGCGGCGGCGACGAGAAGTTCTTCCTCGACAAGGCATAGATTGCTCCCTTCCGGCCTCGTGGCTTCGCAGGGGCCGGAAGGGGTCGCTGGAGCGGCGCGGTCCTGGAGTAAGGGCCTCATCGACCGCGGCGCCCTCCAGCCCCAGTAGCACCGCACCCGCCTCGCCGGCCGCACCCCGGCCGGGCCCGAGGCCGTCTCCACGCCCCGTTGTCGGTGGCGGCTGCAACGCTGATGAGATGAACGGCGATGAGCAGCTGCTGAACGGCCGTGTCTACGGCGCGGACCACGACGACCCCGACCCCGGCCCGCTTCCGCACCGCATCGAGCAGAGTCGTCTCGTCGTTGGCCACCCGCCGTGACAGTCTTCGCTCACCCTCGGCGTCGATCACCGTGCAGTGATGCTCGCTCTTGCCTTCCGATCGTACGAATGAGCGGAACCGACCCGCCAAAAAGGTAAGGAGCCTTTTCAGTTCTGCCTCTCCAGGGTGAGGACCGCGGCGGCGATGACCGTCACGCGATGCTGAAAAGGTTTGCGGACAGCTCCGGATCGCCGGCCTTTCAGGAGCAGCCCAGCCACAATGAGGGGGGCGCGACAGGCGTGGGCGGTGACATCGTGCAGCACCGCTTCGCCTTCACGGGGCGTGAGACCACCGAGGGCTACCGGGCATCACCAAAAGAGGCCCGTGATGATCTTGAACGCCTGAGCGTTCGTATCCGTCGCTCGTTCAGGTCAATGTCGTTGACGGTGATGCGGTGGCGGGTAGAGCGCCTGATGTTGGCCCGTCTGGTCCGGGCCCGATCAGGAAGGCGTCGCGATGCTCGACTCCGAGGTGGAGTTCTACACCCAGCCGAACTACACGGGGACTGCTCACACCTATCCGCAAGGCACTGATGAGAACCTGTTTCCCGATGCGCTGACCGACAAGTTCGCCTCCGTGCGGATCGGGAACAGGGCGAAGGTCTTCTTCTGGAACTATGAAGGGGAATCCGGCGAGCGTTCGGAGCTGACGGCCGACAGCCCGGACATCACCGACATTGGCAGGCCGACCCGTTTTCTGGTCGCGGACTCCGCCACTGTCGGGATCCTGATCGGCTTTGCCGATGCCACCGGCGCCGCACCCGGGCGCCACAGCCTCAAGGCCGATTCCTTCCTGGTCGGCAGCGTCATCATCCCCTCCACAACCAGCGGATCACGCCTCAGCCTCATCGGAAAGATGGACCCGTCCGGGCAACCGGTGACCACCGCGCTGTTCGTCCGGGATGAGTCCACCGGAGCTTACGTGGCAGTTGGCTCGGTCCACTTCGTCCTGAACGACAGGTGGATCGAAGTCTCCGACTCCAACCTGCCCGGGAACCTCAAGTGCCGGCGCTGGGCCGACAGCGTCACCAACGTCTTCATCTTTACCCTTACCAACACCGAGTAGCACCGGCTCGTACGGGGCTGCGGTGCCGGGCTGCTGGAGCTGCTCGCCGGCATCAAGTCCACGGACTATCAAAGGCGCCATGACGCACAGCTTCGCACGGCAGTTACACCGCTCATTTGACAGACCCCGACCCGGCGACCGGGTCCGGCTGGATGGGCCTCCGGACCCGTTCCGGGAGGCCGCCCAGCGCCCCTCGTCACTCCGTGGCCAGTCGCCACAGCGGTGCCGCGCTGCGCGTCGGGGTGGACGTGTGCAGGGTGCCCAGGAGGGTACGGGCCCGTGCCCCGTCGAGTTCGAGTTCCTCGACGATCCTGCGGGTGGTGACGTAAGCGATGCCCTTGGCCAGGGTGTCGCGCTCCCAGGCCGCGAAGTGCGTCCGGACGGTGCGGGCGTCCCGATCGGGACGGGCATCGGGGCCGGGACCGGTGCACCCGTCGGCGTTCGCGCCGGGGCGGACCACGGGTTCGGTCGTGGCGCCGGCTGCCGCGCGTCGGCGTTCGCGTTCGACCTCCGAGAAGCCGCACACCGAACGGGACACCGTCTCCGCCTCCTCCAGGTCCGCCGTGCCCGCGAGCTGCCGCGCCAGCGGGCTCAGTGCGAGGACGCGGTCCAGGGTGAGCCGGTGCACACCACCGGCCGTATCGTCCAGGAGCACGGCCCTTGGGGAGTCCCGGGTGCCGCAGACCCCGCGTATCCCGCGTGCCGCGGCGACCAGCAGGGCACTGGCCTCGGACGGGTGCCAGTCGAAGACCCCGCCCACGGCCAGGGTGTGCGCGGCGTCGAGGGCGAAAGCAGGTGGGCCGACACGGGGCAACAGGTCGGGCAGGGGCACCTCGTTGTCAAGGCCGGGCCCGGCGACGTACACCGTCGTCGGCAGGTCCGCCGCCGCACAGGCGGCGACGGCGAGTGCGTCGCCCAAGGGACTGCGCAGGGTGGGTTCGTCCCCCCGGGCGACGATGTCGCCACCGACGTCGACCAGGTCGACGCGGTCGGTTCCGCACCAGCGGGCGGCGGCCCGGATCCGGCGCGCCAGGCCGACGACGCCGTCGTACGGGTCGAGCAGTCCCAACCGGGGCGCCAGCTCGCCGGAGAGCCGGGGCAGCAGCGAGCCGACGGGGGCGAGCGGCGCCGTGGCGGGGGTGATCAGGTCGACTTCGGGCGCGACCCGCTCGGTGCCGGTGAAGTCACGGACGCGGCGCGGTCCCGGCACCGGGTCGACGACCAGCCGTTCCCACGCGTAGGTCAGGACCAGGGCAGGAGCGTCCGCGCCGTACAGGGCCGCGTGGACCATGGCGGTCGTGATCGCGTCGCCACCGCCGCCGGCCGCTATGAGGAGTCTCTTCATGGCGGACACCAATACCGCAGATTCCACCTGCGGCACGCGCGGAATCGATAATTCCGCAAAAAGTACATATAAAGCTCTATACGCAGAAACCAAGCTTCTCCACATCACACTACAGAAATCGTTCCACGGCGACTCTAGGGTGACCGAATGTCGCGACCGGTGATGCGATGCCCTGCGAAAGAGAGGCAAACCCCCCTTATGAGAAGCCCCGTTGAGTTATCCGCGCCGACCTTCCCGGCTCCCCGTGCCGCCGACGCGCAACCGGAGACGCCGTACGAGCAATACGTGTACGCCTACCCCCACCAGAAGGCGTACCGCCTCCTGGAGGACGGCCCCCTCCTCAGTGAACTGTGGTCCCGTGAACGCCTCGACGCGCTGTCGCTCTACGTGCACGTCCCTTTCTGCGAGATGCGCTGCGGCTTCTGCAACCTCTTCACCCGCACCGGAGCCCCCGAGGAGGTCACCAACGCGTTCCTCGCCACCCTGGAGCGGCAGGCACGCGTCACCCGCGAGGCACTGGAGGCGAAGGGGGACCCCATCCGGTTCACCCTCGCTGCGTTCGGCGGCGGCACCCCCACCTACCTGACGGCGCGGGAACTGAGCACTCTGTGCGACATCGCCGAGAACGTGATGGGCGCCGACCTGCGCGCCGCCTCCTGGTCGGTCGAGACCTCCCCCCAGACGGCGACCGCCGACCGCGTGTCCGTGCTCGCCGAACGCGGCGCCACCCGACTGAGCATCGGTGTGCAGAGCTTCATCGACGAGGAAGCCCGCGCCGCAGTACGCCCGCAGAAGCGGGCGGAGGTCGAGTCCGCGCTCGCCCGCCTCAAGGAGGCAAAGTTCCCGATCCTCAACATCGACCTCATCTACGGCATCGACGGCCAGACCGAACGCACCTTCCAGGTCTCCCTCGACGCGGCCCTCGCCTGGGAACCCGAGGAGGTCTACCTCTACCCGCTGTACGTACGCCCGCTCACCGGGCTCAGCACCCGCCACGCCACCACGCTCCAGGACTGGAACGACCAGCGACTGCGGCTCTATCGCCACGGCCGCGACCACCTGCTCTCCGCCGGCTACGAGCAGACCTCCATGCGGGTCTTCAGACGCATCGGCACTGCCGCCGCCGACGACACCGACGGCAGCGGCATCAGCGAGTACAACCAGCAGGCCGGCATGGTCGGACTGGGCGTCGGGGCCCGCTCCTTCACCACCGACCTGCACTACACCACCGACTACGCGGTCGCGGTACCAGAGGTACGGCGCATCATCGACGACTACATCGCCACGCCGACCGAGCGCTTCCGCAGCGCGCAGTGGGCGTTCCCCATGGACGGTTCCGAACGGCGCAGGATGTACGTCCTCCAACACCTCCTGGAGGCCGGCGGTTTGCGCCCCACCGCCTACGAGAAGCTGTTCGGGACCCGCTTCGAGGACGACTTCGGTCCGCAGCTCACCACCTTGAGGGAACGGCACTGGCTGCGGGAGAGGAACGGAGCGTCGGCCCTGACCCCGGACGGCATGGCCTGGGCCGACGCCGTCGGTCCGATGTTCTTCTCGGAGCACGTCAAGCACAACATGAGCACGTACCGGGACCGCTGAGTCCCGCCGTCGAAGTCCCGCCGGTCGGAAGAGCCCTGGTCGGCTAGTACTGCAACTGCGTTTGGCGTGATGGTGGTTCAGTTCAGGGGCTGTGGCCT
>RHMC01000264.1 GCA_003719395.1 Streptomyces altiplanensis | reverse complement strand
GGCGGAGCCTGCGGGTAGCCGTAACCGGGCTGCGCCGGCGGCTGCTGGGCGGGGCCGGGGGCATCTGCGGCGGCTGGGCCGGCTGCTGGGGCGGCTGCTGCCGGGGGTCCTGGGGGGCTCCGAAGCCGCCCTGCGGCGGCTGGTTGGGCGGCTGAGACATCAGCGCTTACCTCTTCACACGAGACCGCCGCCCGTTCGGCCTCCCCCGCAATTCCGGCGGCTTAATCCCTCCGGAACGGAGCGAATCGGACTTGAGCCCCGCAGATCTACGTCAGTCGAGCGGGGCTTCTTTCTATCACCCGCCCCCCTCCTGACGAGGGTCCGGCCCGCCCCTGTTCCCAAGGGAGGACCGGCCCGTGACGCGCCCGTTATCCAGCTTTACGTATCTGCTACGCGTCCTCCGCCAGTTCCATCCACCGCATCTCCAGCTCGTCGCGCGCGGTGACGAGTTCACGCAGCTCGGCGTCGAACAGGGCGACCTTCTCGAAGTCGGTGGCGTTGTCCGCGATTTGGGCGTGCAGCTTCGTCTCCTTCTCGGAGAGCTTGCCGAGCTGCCGCTCGATCTTCTGCATTTCCTTCTGGGCCGCGCGGGCGTCACCGGACGCCTTCTTCTTGACGGGCGTGGCGGCGGCGGGCGCCGGGCCCGCGGCCTCGATCATCTGCTGCCTGCGCTCCAGGTACTCGTCAAGGCCGCGCGGCAGGTTCCGCAGCGTCCGGTCGCCCAGCAGCGCGTACACCTTGTCCGTGGTCCGCTCGATGAAGAACCGGTCGTGGGAGATGACGATCATCGACCCCGGCCAGCCGTCGAGCAGATCCTCCAGCTGCGTCAGCGTCTCGATGTCGAGGTCGTTGGTCGGCTCGTCGAGGAACAGCACGTTCGGCTCGTCCATCAGCAGCCGCAGGATCTGCAGCCGCCGCCGCTCACCACCGGACAGGTCGCCGACCGGAGTCCACTGCTTCTCCTTGGTGAACCCGAACTGCTCGCACAGCTGACCCGCGGTCATCTCGCGGCCCTTGCCCAGGTCCACCCGGTCGCGTACGCGCTGGACGGCCTCCAGGACCCGCAGGTTCGGGTCGAGCTCGCCGACCTCCTGGGAGAGGTACGCGAGCTTCACGGTCTTGCCCACGACGACCTTGCCCTCGGCGGGCTGGGCGTCGCCCTGCGTGCGGGCCGCGTCGGCCAGGGCGCGCAGCAGTGACGTCTTGCCCGCGCCGTTCACGCCGACGAGACCGACGCGGTCGCCGGGACCGAGCTGCCACGTCAGGTGCTTGAGCAGCACCTTGGGCCCGGCCTGGACGGTGACGTCCTCGAGATCGAAGACGGTCTTGCCGAGCCGCGAGTTGGCGAACTTCATCAGTTCGGAGGTGTCGCGCGGCGGCGGCACGTCGGCGATCAGCTCGTTGGCCGCCTCGACGCGGAAGCGCGGCTTCGACGTACGGGCGGGGGCGCCGCGGCGCAGCCACGCCAGCTCCTTGCGGACCAGGTTCTGGCGCTTGGTCTCCTCGGTCGCCGCGATGCGCTCGCGCTCGGCGCGCGCGAAGACGTAGTCGGAGTAACCGCCCTCGTACTCGTGGACGGCGCCGCGCTGCACGTCCCACATGCGGGTGCAGACCTGGTCGAGGAACCAGCGGTCGTGGGTCACGCAGACGAGCGCGGAGCGGCGGCCCTGGAGGTGCTTGGCGAGCCAGGCGATGCCCTCGACGTCGAGGTGGTTGGTCGGCTCGTCGAGGACCAGCAGGTCCTGCTCGTCGATGAGCAGCTTGGCGAGCGCGATGCGCCGGCGCTCACCACCGGAGAGCGGGCCGATCACCGTCTCCAGGCCGTGCTCGAAGCCCGGCAGGCTCAGCCCGCCGAAGAGACCGTTCAGTACGTCGCGGATCTTGGCGCTGCCCGCCCACTCGTGGTCGGCGAGGTCGCCGATGATCTCCTGGCGGACGGTCGCGGCGGGGTCGAGCGAATCGTGCTGCGTGAGGACGCCCAGACGCAGGCCGCCGCTGTGCGTGATGCGGCCGGCGTCGGCCTCCTCCAGCTTGGCCAGCATGCGGATGAGGGTCGTCTTGCCGTCGCCGTTGCGGCCGACGACACCGATCCGGTCGCCCTCCGAGACGCCGAGGGACACGCCGTCGAGCAGGGCACGGGTGCCGTAGACCTTGCTGACGGCCTCGACATTAACAAGGTTGACGGCCACTGACACTCCAGTCGAGGGGGTTAAACAACCTCCAGGGTAGTCGTCACGCGCAGAGATCCACACGGGCCCAGTCCTCAACGGGCACAGCTGAGACAGCACGCTCCTCCTGCGCGCCATTGATTTGTTCCCGTCGAGGGCGTGTCCAGGCGGGTGGAACAGGCGTTAAGAAGCTTGTCGCACGGACGCTTGACCGTGCATCTGACGTACGGAGGGACAGGATCACGGTGATCAAGACGGGTGGGCGCGTGCTGACGGCGATAGTGCCCGTCCGGTTGAATCGGGCCGATCATGAGCGAGCACATGCGGCCTGTCATGCCTCAGCGCTGCTGTGGAACTATGCGGTCGACTGGGTCCGCGAGCAGTGGAAGGCCGGAGTCCGGCCGGGGCGGGAGGACATTCGCCGCTTCGTCACTTCCCAACCACCGGAGGTGCGGCCACTGCACGCACACACCGCGCAGGCCATCGCCTACGACTTGGCCGATGCGATTGCGACCACCCTCACCAATCGGGCCCGTAGCACAGTGGGAACGAAGTTTCCCTGGCGGGAGAAGAAGTACCGGCCGCTAGTCTTCACGGCCCGTTTCGGCTGGCGCATCACCCCGCGAGGACAACTGGCTCTGTCACTGGGCCGTGGGCGGGGCCGGATCCTGGTGGCGGCGCCGGAATTCAGCGATCGGAACGGTCTGCTGGTTACCCCTGAGCGCTGGGGTGAGATCAAACTGTGCTGGGACATCGCGGCCCGTTCATGGTCACTGCGCGTGGCCCACCATCTGGCTGATGACTCGCTGCCCGACGTCTCAAGCGGAAAACCACTCTCGGACAACGTGCGGGTGATCACAGTCGCGGTGGACGAGGGCGTCATCAATCCGATGACACTCGTCGCAGTAGCCCCGGACGGCGCCTTCGAGGTGGCAGTGATCAACGGCCGGTCAGCGCGCTCCATCAAACGCGGCCGCAACAAGAACATGGGGCGATTACAAGCAAAGCTTTCCCGCTGTAAGCCCGGTTCCCGCCGTCACCGGCGCCTCACGGCGGCGAAGAAGAACCTCACCGCACGCACCGATCGCCGGTTGCACGACTTCAACCACCAGGTAACCGCGAAGGCCAACTCCTTCATTCGCGACCAGGTCACTGCACACGAGCAGGCCACGCCACAGGGAACATCGGTGGCGGTGCGCCTGGTGGTGGGAGATGTGCGCGGCATCGAGAAGAACACCGAGACGAAGCGGCGCTCCTCGCGCTCCACCCGCCAGCAGCTGTCGCAGTGGGAGCGCGGTATTCAGGAGCGCCAGCTCGTGTACAAGACCGGCTTGAAGATCAGGCACATCAGCGAGGCGTACTCCTCGCAGACCTGCCCGTACTGCCTAACCCGGCGCAAGGTACGCGGGCGGATGTATGTGTGCAAGAACGACGCCTGCCCCCTGGTGCTCCACCGGGACGCAGTGGGCGGGGTGAACATCCTCACCCTTGCCGTCAACGACGGGATCTTCGTCCCGGTAGTACCCGAAACGCAGTTTCGTGTGACGTATCTACGGGCCCGACCCGGCTGGTCGTCCGGCCAGCGGGAACGCCATGGCTTCCACCAGTATGCGCAAGCGCGAGCCGGTGTGAAACCCGGGCGAGAAGCACGTAGTAGTGCCCAGAACCGGGCCGCCCGTCCTGACCTCCGTGTCGGTACAGGCGTTGCTGTGGTCCCCCGCCCGGGGGACACCGCTTGTCATGACGGCAGTGCCGCCGCCCCACCGGGTGCCGACCGGGCTCGCGCCCACACCACCTGACGACTTGCGGAAGACGGAAATCCTGGTATCACGCCAGGAAGGTTCACAAGGTTGACGGCCGTACCGTCGCGCCCGGCGCCGGGGACTGGGCCACCCGTGCCGTGCGGCAGGTGCCCGAGGCGGTGAGGGCCGCGGCCACCGCCTCCGCCGACTCCTCGTCCTTCGTCAGGAACGCCGTCGTCGGCCCCGAGCCCGAGACCAGGGCCGCCAGGGCGCCCGCCTCCGTGCCCCGCGGCCAGGGTGGCGGCGAGGGAGGGGCGCAGGGACAGGGCGGCGGGCTGGAGGTCGTTCACCAGCGCGCCCGCCAGAGCCGTCGCGTCGCCCGTGCGCAGGGCTTCCAGGAGCGCCGGGGACGCCACCGGGGGCGGGACCTCGGTGCCCGCCGTCAGGCGGTCGAACTCGCCGTACACCGCCGGGGTCGACAGCCCGCCGTCCGCCACCGCGAACACCCAGTGGAACGTACCGCCGACTTCGAGGGGGGACAGGTTCTCGCCCCGGCCCGTCCCCAGCGCCGCCCCGCCCACCAGGCTGAACGGCACGTCGCTCCCCAGCTCCGCGCAGATGGCGAGCAGTTCGGGCAGGGAGGACTCCGTACCCCACAGTTCGTCGCACGCCAGCAGCGCGCCCGAGCGCCCCGCGCTGCCCCCCGCCATGCCGCCCGCGACGGGGATGTCCTTGGCGATGTGGATGTGCACGTCGGGCGGGACACCATGGCGCGCGGCCAGCGCGATCGCCGCCCGCGCGGCCAGGTTCGTACGGTCCAGGGGGACCTGGTCCGCGTCCGGCCCCGAGCACGTGACGCGCAGCGAGTCGGACGGGGTGACCGTGACCTCGTCGTACAGGCCGACGGCCAGGAAGACGTTCGCCAGGTCGTGGAACCCGTCGGGGCGCGCCCGCCCACCGCCAGCTGGACGTTGACCTTCGCGGGGACCCGGACCGTGACCGTCATGCCGCCGCTCCCTTGTTCTCCGCGATACGGGCGAACTCCTCCACCGTCAGCGACTCGCCCCTGGCCTGCGGCGAGACCCCGGCCGCGACCAGCGCCGCCTCCGCCGCCGGAGCCGATCCCGCCCAGCCCGCCAGCGCGGCCCGCAGCGTCTTGCGGCGCTGCGCGAAGGCCGCGTCGACCACGGCGAAGACCTCCGCCTTCGACGCCGTGGTCTTGATCGGCTCGCTCCTGCGCACCAGCGACACCAGCCCGGAGTCCACGTTCGGGGCGGGCCAGAAGACGTTCCGCCCGATCGAACCGGCCCGCTTGACGTCGGCGTACCAGCAGGCCTTCACCGACGGCACGCCGTACACCTTGTTGCCGGGGCGGGCCGCGAGCCGGTCCGCGACCTCCGCCTGGACCATGACCAGCGTCCGCTCGATGCTCGGGAAGCGCTCCAGCATGGTGAGCAGCACGGGAACCGCGACGTTGTAGGGGAGGTTCGCGACCAGCGCCGTAGGAGCGGGCCCCGGCAACTCCGTCACCTGCATCGCGTCGGAGTGCACCAGGGCGAACCGACCGGCCCGCTCCGGCATCCGCGCCGCGATCGTCGCCGGCAGCGCGGACGCGAGCACGTCGTCGATCTCCACGGCCACCACCCGCTCGGCGGCCTCCAGCAGCGCGAGGGTCAGAGAGCCGAGACCGGGCCCGACCTCGACCACCACGTCGTCGGGCCGCACGCCGGCCGTCCGTACGATCCGGCGGACCGTGTTCGCGTCGATGACGAAGTTCTGGCCGCGCTGCTTGGTCGGGCGTACGCCGAGCGCCGCCGCCAGTTCCCGGATGTCGGCGGGGCCCAGCAGGTCGTGCAGGGGCTCGGGAGGCGTCTCAGAAGGCTCAGTGCTGCTCACCGCTCAAGCGTAAAGGCCTCCGGCACCCGCCTCGCCCCGCGTGGTCCGCCCCCGCGCCGTTCCGTACGCCGGGGTGCCGGGAGGGGGCGTGCCGGGGCGCTTCCCGCGGGGCGCCGAACGTGACTCCGGGCGTCGCGGACAGCCGTCCCGTACGTTCGGCGCCCGAGAGGCGCCCCGGCGCGGCAGCGTCCCCGGGGGCCCGGGGGGAGGACGACGCCCGCCCCGCTTCCGCCTCAGCCCCGCAGCCTGCCCCCGCAGTGCGGCCAGGGGCTCGCCCCCCGCTGCACGTACAGCTTCTTCGCCCGGAACGTCTGCTCGTCCGCGCTCGCGTCCTGCGGCCGCCCCCGGCCGCCCAGCGCCTGCCAGGTCTGCGTGTCGAACTGGTAGAGGCCGCCGTAATGGCCCGTGGCGTCCACCGCGCCGGGCCGCCCCCCGGACTCGCAGCGGGCGAGCCCCTCCCAGTCCAGCCCGTCGGCCCCGGAGACGGAGGCCGGCCGCTCCTTGGTGCCGACCCTCACGCGCCGCGTGACCGGCTCCCGCGCGATCTCCTCGGCGATCCTTCTCGGCTTCTGTCTGACCCCGTTGACGATCCGCACGGAGTACGTGACTTTCCTGGAGCCGTACCGCCCCGCCTGCACGACGGCTTCGGTGCCCTTGAAGAGCGACGGGTCCGCCGTCCTCTCGACGGCGAACGGAATGAGTTCCTCACGTACTTCCTTCGTGCCCCTGATCCGCATCACGGTGACCGTCTGCCCGTCGCGCGGGAAGCTGCCGGGCGGCACGGAGGTGGTGTCCTGGCCGCGCAGGGTGATGCCGGCCTCCTCGACCGCCTCCCGCACGGTCGCGGCGTTCGTGCGGACGGTGCGTTCGCGCCCGTCCGCCATGAACGTCACGGCCCGCTCGGTGCGTACGTCCAGTGCCAGGCCGGTCCGTCCGATCTCCAGGGAGCGCGAGGCGGAGAGGTACGCGCCCTCCGCGCGCACCCCGAGCTGGCGCAGGGCGCCCTCGACCGTGCGGGCGGTGGTCCACACCCGGCGCCGCTGCCCGTCCAGGGTCAGGGCCACGGGGCGGCCGTACCGGACCACCACCTCGTCGCCGCTCGTCAGTGCCGCGCCGGGCGCGGGTGCGACGAGGTCGTGCGCCCCCACCTCGACGCCCTGGTCCTCCAGCAGTTCGGTGACGTCGTCGGCGAAGGTGTGCATCGTGCGGGGTGCGCCGTCGACGCTCAGCTTCACCGCCTTGTCGTGGGCGACGAAGGCCGAGGTTCCGCCGGCCAGGAACGCGACGACCAGCGCCTGCGGCACGAGGCGGCGCAGTGCCTCCGGGCGCTCGGCGCCCTTGCGGCGCCTGGCGGCACGCCGGCATCCGCCCTGCCGCTCCCGCCCGCCCGGGCCC
>RHMC01000263.1 GCA_003719395.1 Streptomyces altiplanensis | reverse complement strand
GCGAGGCGGCGGGGCTGGCACCGGACAGCCCAGGTCCAGCTTTCCGAAGCCCGTACCGGTCACGGTGCCCCGCGAGGGATCTGACCCCGGAGGCTGGGTTCGGGGCGAAGGGTGGAGAGCACCGGACAGGCGTGGAGTACTGACCGGACGGCCCGCGACATGATCTTGGCCGGCGACGCGCCTCCGTCTGGCCGGCTCTGCCTGTGGTGGAGGCTGGTGGGGGGCGGCCCGGTTCATACCGGCTGGGGGACGTCGTCGGGTGTGAACTGCACTGCTGTGCCGTACAGGTCGAGCAGACCATGGAAGGGCTGGGCGGGCAGGCCGGGTTTCCACAGTTCGACTGCCATCTCCCCGTGGTACAGCAGGGGCCAGCGCACATAGGTCCGCTCGTCGGCCGGGTCGTTGACGGCGTGGGAGCGGCGGACGGTGTCGCGGGCGATCTCGACGGTTAGGTCGGTGCCGCAACCGAAGCCGTAGGGGAACTGCTCACGGTCCGCCGCGACGGTCTCGATCACCGTGTCGTCGCTGGAGACGACGCCGACATGGGCGTGGATGCCGGCCCGGATGAGGGGGACCTCGCGTTCCCCGTCCGGGTCCAGCAGCCAGGTGCCTGAGGGGTCCTTGGTGACGCGGACGGTGGGGCAGGCCTCCATCAGGGCACAGATCTCCCAGGTTTCAACCGAGGGCTGCATCGGCAGCACGCCGGTGGGGGCCAGGACGCGCAGGCGCCGGCCGTCTGCCAGGCGTGGCTCGACGGCCACGGTCTGCTCACGCCTCAGGGCGCGCTTGTCGACGTCCCAGGATCCCGAGGCACTGACCACCAGGCAGTCGAGGTCGGGGTCGAAGGCGAACAGCATGCCCTCGCTGAAGCCCCGCATCCCCATGTAGAGCTCGTACATGTCGGCCAGCTGCTCGGAGACGAAGTCGGACACCTTCAGTGGCGGTGAGAGCAGTCCCAGCTCGCCCATCCTCCGCCCGGCATCGGCCAGTTGTCCGGGAGCGGGGCTGTCCTGCCACGCCTGGGGGGTGATGGCGTCGCGGACGGTGTCGTAGTCCTCGGCGACCTGGCGGGCGCAGGCCGCGGTGACCAGCCGGTCGCGCATGCGGTCGGCGATGTCGCTCACCTCGGTGGGGTGGCCGCCTTCCATGGTGCACAGCGTCACCTCCCGCACCTGGCCGGGAGTATCTCCGCGGGAGACGAACACGACCTTGGCTGCGCCGAGGCGGCCCATGGCCGTGCGGGCGGCGGCGATGACTTCGCCGTGGGGCAGGGTGCTGAGCTGTTCGGGCACCTCGACCACGGCGACGACATGGCGTGGGTTGCGGCGCAGGCCGTGCCGGCGGCGCAGCATCGCGCTCAGCGGCGGGTAGTCCTCGGGAATCCGTTCCCGCAGGGGCTTTGGCCCGTCGGGAACCTGCCCGCACATGAGCATCAGGTCGACATCGCCGTGGGAGCGGTCCAGGACGGTGTGGCCCTGCGTCTCGAAGGAGGCGACCAGACGGTCGAGGAAGGAGCGCAGCGCCTGCTGCCCTTGTGGTACTTCTCCCACGACTTGCACCGTGCACGGGCGCCACCAGCCGCACGCGGTCACGTCGGTGTGGACGGCGGGTGCGGTAACCGGTGGACTGCTCATGGTTTACCTTCCAAGAACGTTGCGGCCGCCTGGGCGGGAGGATCGTGCCCGTCGCGGCGGCGGTCACAGAGATCCGTCCGCCCGCGCAGGTGAAACAGGCCCGCGGGTCGGGTGCGGGAGGGGTGTGAGGGTGTCGGTGACCTTACCGGTGGCCGCAGAGGGCTCCGTCCGCCACCGACCCTGAAGACGTCGACAGGCCAACCATCGACGCCGCTGTGACATTTACGCAGGTGAGAGCAGGTGAACGCGTCATGCGATTCACCCGCAGCGGTGAACGCTGTGCCAGTTTCAGTCGGGCACAGATCGGACCAACTGCTCATAACCTGGTGCGGATTTATGCCTGACGTTCCCCCGTTTGCAGTAACGCTTTGCAGCGCTTGTCCCCACGCCCCCTAGGCTCGCGGCGTCTGCGGCGGCAAAAGCCCCGCCTTGATCCCCCCGCTCGCCTGCAGCGTGCCTTTGCCGCCAGCCCTCTTGTGCACCAGGAGAACACCGTGACCGTGGCCCCCACGAACCTTGACAGGCCCGCTGTGGCGATCGTGGGCCTCTCCTGCCGTCTGCCCGGTGGTATCGACGGCCCGCAGGACTTGTGGGAGGCACTCCAGGAGGGACGCGACCTGGTGGGCGAGGTACCGCCGGACCGTTTCGATGCCGGCCGGTTCGTCGATGCCCAGCGACGCAGGAACGACAAGAGCTGCACGGCCGCGGGCGGGTTCCTCCAGGACGTGACCGGGTTCGACAGCGGCTACTTCCAGCGGATCTCTCCGCGTGAGGCGGCGCGCATGGATCCCCAGCACCGGCTGTTGCTGGAGATGGCGGTCGAGGCCCTGGACGACGCGGGCATCGACCAGGCCGTCGCTGCCGGCTCCGACACCGCGGTGTTCGTCGGGATGTCCAGTCACGACTACGCCGACCTGCAATCCACCGGCGCCGATGCCCCCAACGCGTACACGATGGTCGGGCTCGCGGCGACCAACGCCGCCAACCGCATCTCCCACCTCCTGGACTGGCACGGCCCGAGCATGACGGTGGATACCGCCTGCTCCTCGGCGCTGACGGCCCTGCACCAGGCGTGTGAGACGCTGCGGGCGGGCCAATCCCGCATGGCGCTGGCCGGCGGCGTGAGCGTCCTGCTCAGCCCGTTCGGTTTTACCGGTTTCTCGGCCGCCTCGATGCTGTCGCCGACCGGCCGCTGCCGCGTCTTCTCGGCAGAGGGCGACGGCTACGTGCGGGCGGAAGGAGGCGGCGTCGTCGCGTTGAAACTCCTGTCCGACGCGCTCGCCGACAACGACCGCATTCACGGGGTGATCCTGGCCAGCGGCGTCAACAGCGACGGCAGCACCACCGGGCTGGCCCTGCCCAGCGCCCAGGCGCAGGCAGCCCTCCTGGAACAGGTCTACGCCCAGGCCGGCGTGCGCGCCGACGACCTGTCCTACCTCGAGGCCCACGGCACCGGCACCGGTGGGCGACCCGATCGAGTGCGATGCCATCGGCCGCGCCCTGGGCTCCCGCCGCACGGTCGGACCGCTGCCGATCGGATCGATCAAGAGCAACACCGGCCACCTGGAAGCGGCTTCCGGCATGGCCGGACTGATGAAGGCCCTCCTCGTCCTGCGCCACCGCCACATCCCTGCGACCCTGCACGCGCAACCGCTGAGCCCCCACATCGACTTCGAGGGCTGGCGGCTCGACCCGTGCACGGCTGCCAGGGCTCTGCCCGGGCAGCGGCCGGTGTGGGCGTCAACTCCTTCGGCTTCGGCGGCACCACGCGCACGTCGTCTTGGCCGCCGCGCCCACCCACCCCGCGACCGTCCCGAGCGAACACCCCCAGGCCCTGCTGCCGGTTGTGGTCTCGGCCCGTACCCCCCAGGCACTGGAAGCGGCAGCTGCCCGCATGGCCCAGCACCTCCAGGACCAGACCCCCGAGACCTTCTACGACACGGTGTGGACGGGGGCACGCAGGCGCACCCTGTACCCGCACCGGGCCGTTGTCCTGGCCTGCGACGCCCAACAGGCCGCCCAGGCGCTGCGGGCCGTAGGCGAGGGCGCCCTGCCCCTGCCCGCCGCCACCGCCACCGGGCAGGCGGTCACGGACGGCCGCGTAGTGTTCGCCTTCAGCGGCAACGGCTCCCAGTGGGCCGGCATGGGAGCGGACCTGCTGCGTGAGGAACCCGTCTTCCGGGCCGCGCTTGCCGTCGACGACGCTCTGCGCCCCCACCTGGGCTGGTCGGTGCGCCAGGAGATGGCCGCAGCCGACCCGGAGCGCATTGAAGCCACCGAGATCGCCCAGCCGCTGCTGTTCGCCTTTCAGATCGGGCTGGTGGAGCTGCTCAAGGCCCGCGGTATCCGTCCGGCTGCGGTCGTGGGTCACAGCGTCGGTGAGATCGCCGCCGCTCACGTCGCCGGCGCCCTGGACCTGCCCGCCGCCGCACGGGTGATCGCCGAACGCAGCCGCGCGCAGTCCACCACCCGTAGCCAGGGCCGCATGGCCGCGATCGGCCTGTCCGCGCAGGACGCGACCAAGGAACTCGCCCCCCTACGGCGGAACTCTGGAGATCGCCGCCGTCAACGGCGACCAGGACGTCACCGTCTGCGCCCCCACGACGATCTGCGAGCCCTGGGCGCCGACCTGGACTCGCGCGGGGTGTTTTTCCGCGTGCTGGACCTGGACTACGCCTTCCACAGCCGCGCCATGGATCCCGTCCGCGACGGCCTTGTGGACTCCCTTCACAAGCTGCGCCCCACCGCCACAACCATTCCGTTCGCCTCGACGGTCACCGGCACGGTCATCCCCGGCAAGGACCTGACAGGCCACTACTGGTGGCGCAACGTCCGCGAACCCGTCCTGTTCGGACCGGCCCTGCGCACCCTGCTCGACGAGGGCTACGACACCTTCGTCGACATCGGCCCCCACCCCGTCCTGCGCCCCTACCTGCGCAAGGCCACCAAAGACCTCGAACGGCCCGTCGTGACCACCGCCACCTGCACCCGCGCGTGCCCGGACGGGCCGCCGTCGACACCGCGGCCGCCTGCCTGCTGGCCTCCGGTGCCCGCGCCCACTTCGACACCTTCTTCCCCCCGCCCGGGCCGGACCGTGGACCTGCCCGCCCTACCCATGGCAACGCGAACGCCACTGGCACGGCGACCCCCAGTGGTGGCTGCGCGTCACCGGTGAGACCACCCCCGTCCAGCACCCGCTGCTGGGCGCCCGGCTCCCTGCCCAGCACCCTGCCTGGTCCACCCTGGTGGAACCCACCCGATTGCCGTGGCTGAACGACCACCAGGTCGCCGGCGGCGTCGTCATGCCCGCCGCCGCCTACCTGGAAATGGCACTCGCCGCAGGCCGCCTCGTCCACGACGCCCCCGTCGAGGTCAACCACCTCCTCATCAACCGCGCCCTCGACCTGCCCTGGGACGACGACACCACCGACGTCCGCGTCCAGGTCTCCCTCCACGAAGGAGACCAGGCCCTGGAGATCGCTGCCCGCACCCGCGACGAACTGCCCTGGCAGCCCTACGCCCGAGCCCGGGTACGACGCCTGCTGGCCACCACGCCGGCCCCTCTGGACCCCGCCACCCTGCGCACCCGCCTCCACACCCCCCTGGACGCCGCCGAGCACTACACCCGCGCCCGGCACGCCGGCCTCGTCTACGGCCCTGCCTTCCAGGTCCTCACCGACCTGCGCCTGCACGACGGCGAAGCCCTCGCCTCCTACGCCCTGACCGAACCCGCCGACGGCTACCACGTCCACCCCGCCCTGCTGGACGGCGCCCTGCAGGCAGGCGCCTGCCTGACCGGCGCCGACGGCCAGTACCTGCCCTTCCTCCCCGTCGCCGTCGAAGCACTGCGCCTGTGGCACACCCCGCCCACCACCGGCCTGATCCACGTCCGAACCCGCCACAGCAGCCCCCAGGAACTGTGCTGGGACATCACCCTCACCGACACCGACGGGCAGGTATGCCTCCAGCTCACCGGCTGCCGGCTGCGCCGCATGGGCAGCACCCCCACCGAACCCGTGCAGCACCTGATCAACGTGCTGCGCGCCGCCCCCACCGAACCCGCACAGCCCGCACCCCTGCTCCCGCCCACCGCCCTGGCCCAGGCATGCCTCCCCGACCGCGACCGGCTGGAGGAGGCCTGGCGCACAGCCGGCCACGAGGCCGAACTGCAGCGCGTACGCGCGTGCTGTTCCCGCCTGATCGCCGACGCCTTCGCGCAGCTGTTGCCGCCGGGGCAAGCCGAATTCGACACCGGTGATCTGGTGGCGGGCGGCATGCGACCCAAGCACGTCCGCCTGGCCGAGCTCCTCGCCCACGCCACCCGGGGCCTTGTCCGCCAGATCCGACCTGCGCAGGGCGACCGTCTGGCCCGCTGGCGCCTGCCCGAGACCGACGGACCCCCTTCCCTGCACCTGTTCCAGAACCTCGTCCAGGACTTCCCCCACCAAGCAGTCGAGATCGCCCTGTTCGGCCGCTGCTGCCTGCACTTGGCCGACGTCCTGCGCGGTGAACGCGACCCATTGACGCTCCTGTTCGACGAACCCGACCGGCATCTGATCGAGTACTTCTACAGCGACGCGGTCCAGCCCCGCTTCCACAACCAGCTCCTGAGCGCCCTGCTACGCCGGCAGGCCCGCACCTGGCCCGCCGACCGGCCGCTGCGGATCCTGGAGATCGGCGCCGGCACCGGCAGCAGCACCGCCCTGCTGCTGCCCCACCTGCCGCCCGAACGCACCGTCTACACCTTCACCGACCTCTCTGCCAGCTTCTTCCCCCACGCCAAGGCGCGCTTCGCCGACTTCGACTTTGTCGACTACCGCTGCCTGGACATGAACCAGGACCCGGCCGAACAGGGGTTCACCGAAGCCTCCTTCGACGTAGTCATCGCCACCAACGTCCTGCACGCCACCCGCGATTTGCGCGAAACCCTGGGCCGTGTCACCCGTCTCCTGGCCGACGGCGGACAACTCCTCGCCTACGAAACCCACGAGCCCGGTCTGCTGGCCCCCTGCTTCGGACCCCTGGACGGATTCTGGGACTTCACCGACACCACCCTGCGTGAGTACTCCCCCCTGCTGCCGGCCGACGCCTGGGCGCCACTGCTGCGCGAGTGCGGCTTCGACGAGGTCGTCCAGCTCGGGCACGACCAGCCCCTGTCCGACCTCGAGTACTCCGTGATCTGCGCCCGCCGCACCGAACGGACCACCACTCCCAGCCCCGCCCCGCCATGCCGCCCGTCCCCGCCGACCAGAGCGCCCGCTGGATTCTGGCCGGTGAGAGCCCCGACAGTGATCTGACCCGCACTCTCGCCGACGCCCTCACCGACAACGGCGCCGACGTCCACCTCGCCCCCCTCCACCAGGCTCCCGGCACTGGGAACAGCTCGAGGGGGACCAGCCGCCCCCGAACACCGTCCTGATCTTCGACGCCAAGCAACCTGCCGGCGACCCCGTCCAGGCCTGCGCCAAGGCCGTCACCCGCCTCGCCGCCCTGCGAACCCTGGCCGAGACAGCCTCGCATCTGCCGGCCGGTGCCACCGCCAACCTGTGGATCACCACCCGCCCCAG
>RHMC01000262.1 GCA_003719395.1 Streptomyces altiplanensis | reverse complement strand
CCCAGGCAGCAAGGCGACGTTCCTGCTACCGGCCTACTACGACGCTGACCCGCCGTCAACAAACCACCGCTAGTCGGCGACTATGCCGCGGGCGCTGAGGACGTTCCGCAACTCCGGGCCCAGGAACTCGGAGCCGAGGACGCGCCGGAGGTTGGGAAGCAGCACGAGGTCGTCGAGGGAAGCGACGTCGAACAAGTCGTCCTCGCCGTCCCAGACCGGGGCGCACTCTTGGTACACCTGGTTACCGCCGTCCATGCACAGCTCCTCGACGTCGGCCAGGAGTTCCTCGCTGATCTCCAGTGATGCGAAGTAGCTGCGTGCCTCGGGCACAACCTGGTACGCCAGGCCGTGCTGCTGCGCGTACTCCCAGGGGGCGTCGCTGAGCCCCTTCTCCTTCAGGAGGTCAGCGAGGCAGAACTGAGGCGTGAGCGTCTCATCGATGTACATCAGCTGCTCGACGACGATGAGCTTGAAGTTGAAGTCCTTAAACGTGGCCATGCGCACAACCTAGACGGCACCACTGACACCAAGACCACCGCAGTCTGGCAACGGAGCACACCTCGTCCGGAAGTGTTCGGCAGCTGACGAGGTAAAACCATCCCGTTGGCCATTGGTCCGAAGCGGTAGGTGTTCTATTGATCAGAAACTCAATGGGTTCTCGTCCAGGACGTAGCGGACGGTGGGGCCGCCGAAGTAGCCACGGACGATGTGGGGCTGCCGCCAGGGTCATTGCGTGAAGGCAGTCGGTCCGGTTCGCCGGTCTCGTGTGTGACGTGGCGTCATGTCCCAGCTTGGTGTGAGAAGAGCCCGGAAAGCAGAGCAGGCACGGCGCTGGTGATCATGTGGTTGTCGAGACCCATGAGAACCGAGCGAGACCATGCCTGCCCGAACATCATCACCCATGCCGCAGGGCTGGGACAACTGACCCTTCCGGACGCCCGGACCACCGAGGAGGACGCCACTGACCTGCGGCGTTTCCTGGATCTGGTGCCCGATCCCCGCAGACGGAAGGGGCGGCGGTATCCGGCGCACGCGCTGCTCTGTGCGGCCGCGGCGGCGGTGCTGACCGGCGCCCGCTCGCTCATCACGATCAGTGAATGGATCACAGACACGCCGCAGTACGTCCTGGGACTCCTCGGATTTCCGGCCGACCCGCTCACCGGCCTCCGGGCGGTGCCGCACGCCGCTACCGTCCGCCGCCTGCTCCAGCACGTCGACGTCGACTCGCTGGACGGGGCCGTCGACGCGTACCTGCAGGCTAGAACCCCATCACCGGCGCCACCCGAGCCACCCCCGAAGCGGCCGGCCCTGCGGGCCATCGCCGTCGACGGCAAGACCGTGCGAGGTGCGCGCACCCAGACCGCGGCCGCGATCCAGCTGCCGGCCGCGATGGACCACCACGGCGTAGTCCTGGCCCAGCGGCAGATCGCCTCCAAGAGCAACGAAATACCCGCCTTCCAGCCTCTGTTGGACACGATTGATCTCGCCGGCACGGTGCTGACCGGTGATGCCCTGCACACCCAGCACAGCCATGGCTCCTGCCTCATCGAGCGCAAAGCCCACTACCTGGCCATCGTCAAGAAGAACCACCCCGGCCTGTATGCGCAGGTCAGGAAGCTGCCATGGGCCGATATCCCGCTGGATCACCACACCCGCGACCGGGCTCACCACCGCGATGAGATCCGCCGTCTCAAGGTCGCCGCGTTCCGCCACATCGACTACCCCGGCGCCTGCCAGGCGATCCAAGTCGTGCGATGGCGCCGCGACCTCGCCACCGGGAAGCTGACGATCGAGCGCGTCTACCTGATCACCAGCCTGGATGTCTTCGACGCCACCTTGGCCGAGCTCGCCGCCTGGATCAGGGGCCACTGGGGCATCGATAATCTCCTGCACCACGTACGTGACCGGACCTTCCGCGAGGACGACTCCAAGGTCCGCACCGGGACCCTGCCCCGCACCATGGCCAGCCTGCGCAACCTCACAATCAGCCTCTTCCGCCAGAACGGCGAGACCAACATCGCCGCCGCCCTCCGACGCACCAGCCGCGACTACCTCCGACCGCTGTCGGCTCTCGGCCTCACATGATCACCCCGGACAGATCCCGATCATGCAATGACCCTGGCCCTCGGGCCCCGCGTCCAGCCTCGGCCCGGCAGCAGACCACACCGGGCGCGCGGTGACGGTCGGGATCGACCACCACCAGCCGACCCCGGTCGTACAGCCCGGGATCCGACAACAGGCGCCGGACCAGCGGGACACACCAGCAGCCTCGGTCATCCCCGCTGATCGCCGGTGAACGCGATTCACCTGGCGGTCTCCCGCGATGTCGCAGACGTGCAGGAGCGCGGCCAGAAATCCAGCCCGCCCGACAGGGCGACACCAACCGTGTCGGCATCCGCTGTCAACGACCGGACCGACTCGGCGAATCAGCCCGCAGCCCGCAGACCCCCCGGATGAGGGACCGGGGCCAGGTGGCGCGCGGGTGGAACCTGGTGCCAGAGCACGATGCTGATCCGGGGGCGCGGCGGGAGCGGTGATAAATCGGCGTCCGTGCGCCGACAGCCGCACCGGCCCACCACGTCGAGGACACCGGGATCTCCTGCCCGCCGATCGTCAGCGAGCGTACGCCGACCACAGGTCGGCGACGAACTCCCAGGTGAAGAGCTCAGGGCGGAGGAGGAGGCGGGGCTGGTCGGGGATTCTCCCGGCACTACCCTCCGCCTCGGCAGGGACGCGTCCCGTAAGGGTCCGGTACGGACCTACGCGTCACATCCGGATGTGACGCGTCCCGATGGGCCGAAGACCCGAAGCTCGGGCGCGCCGCACTACTGAGCACGACCGACCGGTTCGAAGACCAGTGAGGCGCACCCGGCTGCAACCGGTCCGGCAGGGCTACATTCCGGGGCGGAACTCGTACAGGTACACCCCGCCCATGCCGCCCACCGCCAGGTGGCGGCGGTTCTGTGACCAGGTGCAGGCGTAGACCGGACCATCGACGCGCATCATGGTCAGGGGGCGTCCCGTCGTCGCGTCCCAGATCCGTACGTGCCGTCGTCGCGGTGGCGAGCCACGCGCCGGCGGGGTCGACCGCCACCGCGCGCACGTGGCCCGAGTGGCCGCTGAGGGTGGCACGACCTCGCCCGTGGCCCGGTCCCACACACGCGCACTTCGTCGTCGTCGCCCCCTGCGGTGGCGAGCCAGGTCCCGTCGGGTGCGAACGTCATCGCCTGCACCCAGCCCGCCCTGTGGCTGGCGAGGGTGGTGGTGTTCGCCCCGGTGGCCGGGTCCCAGATCCGGACAGCGCCGTCGCCATTCCCGGCGGTCGCCAGCCACGTCCCGTCCGGGGCGATCGCCAGAGCGCGCACCAGGGAGTTGGGGCTCTCGATGGCGGGGAGGTTCCGGCCGGTGGCCCGGTCGTGAATCGATACGTGACAGTAGGCGGCGACGGCAAGCCAGTCCCCGTCCGGAGCGATCGCCAGCGCGTTCACGGCGCCTCCGTCCGCGGTGTGGACGACGGTGTTCCGGCCCGTCTTCGTGTCCCAGATCCGTACGGTGTGGTCGGCGCCGGCGGTGGCGAGCCAGGTGCCGTCGGGAGCGATCGCCAGGGCATGAATCCGGCCGGTGTGCCCCGCGAGGGTGCTGATGTTCCGGCCGGTGGCTCGGTCCCAGACGCGTACGACGTTCCTGTCGTCCACGTAGCCGGTGGCCAGCCAGGTGCCGTCCCGGGCGATGGCCACAGAGTTGACCCAGCCCGCACGCTCGGTGGGAGGAGGGGCATTGCGATCACCGCCGGTGTCCCAGAGGCGCACGGCGCCGTCTCCGTAACGGTGGCGAGCCAGGTGCCGTCGGGAGCCACCGCCATCGCGTGCACCCACCCGGGGCAGCCGAGGCGGGCGGTGTTCTCACCCGTGGCCAGGTCCCAGATCCGTACCGTGCCGTCACGCTCGTTGTTGCTGGTGGTGGTGGCCAACCAGGTGCCGTCGGGCGCGATCACCAGGGCCACCACCCGGCCCGCCGGGTCGGTGAGGGTACGGGTGACGCGGCCGGATTCCGTGTCCCAGATGTGCACCGTACCGGTGCGCCCCGGTGGCGAGCCAGGTGCCGTCGGGGCGATGGACACCGATTCCACCCAGGGGTCGCGGCCGAGCGTGGCGACGCACTGCCAGGTGGCGGTGTTCCAGATGCGTACGGTGCCGTCGTGGTGGCCGGTGGTGGCGGCCAGGCGCTTTTGGTGGCGACCCTCACCGTGACCACGGGCCCGGCGTGGCCGGTGAGGGTGGTGGTGTTCCGTCCGGTGGACGGGTCCCAGATCCGTACCGTGCCATCGCCGTGGCCGACGGCGAGCCAGTCGGCGTCGGGGGCGAGCGCCACCGCGTTGGCCGGGCGCGAGCGGCCGGTGAGGGTGGTGGTGTTCCGTCCCGCGGCCGGGTCCCAGATCCGCACGGTTCCGTCACCGTGGCCGACGGCGAGCCAAGCGCCGTCCCGGGCGATTGCCACCGCACGCACGCGACCGGAAGGGCTCTCCAGGGTGGCGAGTTCGACGGCGGTCGCACTGTCCCAGAGGCGTACCGTGCCGTCGTGGCCTCCGCCGGTGGCGAGCCATGCTCCGCCGGGTTCGATCGCCACGGCGTCCACCTCGCCGAGGTGGCCGGTGAGAGTGCGGCGGAGCCGGGGGTCAGGCATGTCCGGCGGGGGCCAGGCATTGACCAGGGCGGGGGGTCCGGGGCGGCGTTCCTGTGCGATGACCTGATCGTGCCAGGCGGCCAGGGGCTGGAGGCGGCTGCGGAGGACCGCGCGGAGGGCGTGGGCGGGCTGGGTTCCTTCGAGCAGGTGCATGGCGCGAGCCAGGTCCTGGGCCCGTGCTCGCGCGCCGGGAGCGGGAATCCGGGCGAGGTCACTCCATGGGGCGAGGGGGCCTCGTCGGCTCAGTCGGGCCTCGACCCAGCGCAGGTCGGAGGCCACGGTTTCGGCCTCACTGCTGTGCCCGGCCGCCATCATGTGGTCGACGGCGTGATCGAGCAGGTATCCGTCCGTCAGCTCCCACCACGCGGCCCCGCTGGACGAGGGACCGGGGGCAGGGGGTTCGCGGGTGGGGGCAGCAGTGGCCGCCACGGCGTCGAGCAGCACGCGGTGCAGCTCGGTGACGCGTTCCGGCCCGAGGTCGTGGCGCAGGTAGTCGCGGATCACGTCGTGCAGGGTCAGCCGGCCTCCATCGGCCTTGTCCATGGTCAGCAGGGACAGGTCGTGGAGCGTCTTGCACAGTTGCCGTGCCCGAAGGTCATCGAACCCGGAGGTGGCCTGCCACAGGGTGACCGCAAGAGAGACGGGTACAGCCTCGTCCGCGGCGAAGACCGCGAGTTCGGCCAGACGCCGCTGACTCTGCACGGGCAGAAGTCCGGTCGCGGCTTCCACAGTCGCTCGCACCAGTCGCTTGCGCTGCTCGGGATCATCGAGCAGTCTCCTCCGCAGTTCGGGGTCGTCCGGTTCGGAGAAGCCGGGGAAGTGGGCCAGATCGTCCACTGCAGCAGGCCCCTTCCCCTCCAGCTGTTCCAGCACGCCGTGAGCTGCTGCCACGGGTTCGGCACCCGAATCGAGCTGGGTGGCGATCACGCGGTTGGTCAGGCGCAGCAGCAGCGGCCAGCGACCAGTGGCCGCCAGCAACCCCCGTACCGTCTCCCCGGAAAGTGGCGGCAGTTCCCAGGTGAGCACCGCCCGTGCCTGCTCCTCGGACATCTCGTCGACGCGGATTCGCTGAACGCCGCGCGGGAGACTCTCCAGGCGACGGGTTGTCACCAGGCGCACACAGCGACTCCCGCCGATCAGGAACGGGGCGAGCTGCTCTGCCTCCCAGACGTCGTCGATCACGAGCAGGAAGCGATGGTCGCGGTGCCGGTCCAGCAGGCGCCCCAGGTGGGCACCGGCGAGATCCGGATCGTCGAAAGGGGTGGTGTCGTCGGTGATGAAGCGCGCGGCCTCGCAGACCTTCTTGGCGATGTCGGCTCTGTGGCGCACGTCCCGGCCCATGCCGAAGACGTACACCCGGTCATCGAAATGCCGTCGCACCCGCGCGCTGGCGGCCACCACCTTGGCCAGCGTCGACTTCCCGAAGCCGCCCGCACCCTCCAGCGCGGTGGTGATTCCCACCGCGCCGCCCTCCTGCGCGCAAACCGCGGCGATGACCTGATCGGCTTCGGCACGGTCGACCAACCAGTCCTCCACCTGGGGTGCGGGCGGTGGCTCGCGCAGCCGATGGGAGGGCTGGACAACGTAGTTGTACTGCCTGCTGCCGGCTCCGGTCTGGATGAAGGCGGGACCGTGGAACGTATTGCCCCACACATCACCCCTGCCGGACCCGGAGGTCATGCCCCTGGCCCGAAGCGGTTGACCTGCCGGTTGTGGTTGCCGGACTGGATGGCCGTGGGTCCGTTGAACGTGTTCCCGGACACGCCGCCCTCGCCTGCCGGGCTCGGTGCGTACTCCTGGACCAACGCACGCAGCTCGTGCACCACCAGGGTGCGTTCTTGGCCGTCCACACCCGCCAGGAGGTCCTCGAAGCGAGTCTGCCAGGCAACGGCCTGCCGCAACCGCACCTGCTCCGCTTCCTCTTGACCGACCGCCTCCAACGCTGCCGCCGTCCCGTCGAGGCGCTCCTCCGTACGACCCGAGTGCTCCTCTTCGCCGCGGCCGAACAACCGGCCCACCGCCTGCCGCAGCCCCGTCCAGGCCTCTGTGCCCGCGGCCTGCACGACAGCGGTGCCACCCGCCGCCGCCAGCATCGTCAGCGCCTCGTCCAACACGTCAGTACCCCCGCCGCGTTCCGTTCGTATACTCGTGTGCGGTCACCTCCCGGCAGATACCCGGAAGGTGCCGGTCGGTGCGCCACCGACAACGGAGGCTACCGCCCTTTTCCACGGGACAGGGCGTGATGGGGCGGATCGGGTACGCGATGACCGGCGCGAACCGCTGCGGTGCTGCGGGTGGCGCTCGAGGAGCTGTCCGAGCAGATCTGGCAGGACGGCGCCGCCGTGGATGATGCGCCTCTTGGGCGGGGCGAGGGCCGTGTCCTGGGCTTGCTGCCCCCGATCACCTTTCGCCAGGACCGCCGGTGGCGGCGGCAGATGGCCCGCTGTTTCGACGACCTGGCCGCCGACCTCACTGAGACGGGCACCGTCCAACAGGACGCAGAACAAGCGGGAGCGTTCCCGCTGGCGGTTGGGGGCCTCCTTGCGCGCAGGCCCGCTAGTGTGCTGCGCCAGAAATCTTGAGGGTTACTTGATACCTTATTTTCATGGTG
>RHMC01000261.1 GCA_003719395.1 Streptomyces altiplanensis | reverse complement strand
GGTGACGGGGCGGGGCAGGGGCGGCGGAGCTGTTCCCCACCCCGCGTCCCGGACCGGGGCCCCGCCCCAGACCCCGCTCCTCGAACACCGGAGGGGCGGCAAGCTGCCGCACGGGCACATCCGGCGCAGCCGGATCAAGCCCGTCCGGCGATTGAGGACATGCCCGGGGGCGTCCGGGGCCCGGGGCCTGCCCCGGTGCGGGAAAGGGGCGGCGGGGTGGGGCGGAGCAGGACGGGGAACAGCGGGAGCGTTACCGCAGGAACGCCGCCGCGACCCCCGCGTCCACCGGGATGTGCAGCCCCGTCGTGTGCGTGAGCTCACCGCCCGTCAGCGCAAACACCGCGTTCGCGACGTGCTCGGGCAGCACCTCCCGCTTCAGCAGCGTCCGCTGGGCGTAGAACTCGCCCAGCTTCGCCTCCTCCACCCCGTAGACGGCGGCGCGCTGCGCGCCCCAGCCGCCCGCGAAGATGCCGGAGCCCCGCACCACCCCGTCCGGGTTGACGCCGTTGACCCGGATCCCGTGCTCGCCGAGTTCCGCCGCGAGGAGCCGTACCTGGTGCGCCTGGTCGGCCTTGGTGGCCGAGTAGGCGATGTTGTTCGGTCCGGCGAAGACGGAGTTCTTGGAAGCGATGTAGACGATGTCACCGCCCACGCCCTGCGCGATCATGACCCGTGCGGCCTCCCGCGAGACCAGGAAGGAGCCGCGCGCCATGATGTCGTGCTGGAGGTCCCAGTCCTTCGCCGAGGTGTCCAGCAACGGCTTGGAGATGGAAATGCCGGCGTTGTTGACCACCAGGTCGACCCCGCCGAACGCCAGCAGCGCCTCCCGGAAGGCCCCGGTGATCTGCTCCTCGCTCGTCACGTCGACCGTGACCGCGACCGCCCTGTCCGGCCCACCCAGTCCTCGGCGACCTCGTCGCCTTCCGTGCGTCGAGGTCGGCGACCACGACGCACGCGCCCGCCGCGACGAGCCGGTGCGCGATCGCCCGGCCGATGCCGGAGCCGGCACCGGTGACCAGCGCGATCCGCGTCGCGAGGGGCTTGGGCTGCGGCATCCGCCGCAGCTTGGCCTCCTCCAGCTCCCAGTACTCGATGCGGAACTTCTCCCGCTCCTCGATCGGCGCGTACGAGGAGACCGCCTCCGCGCCCCGCATCACGTTGATCGCGTTGACGTAGAACTCGCCCGCGACCCGCGCGGTCTGCTTGTCCTTGCCGAAGGAGAACATCCCGACGCCGGGGACCAGCACGATCGCCGGGTCCGCGCCCCGCATCGCGGGCGAGGTGGGCTCCGCGTGCCGTTCGTAGTACGCGCGGTACTCCTCGCGGTACTCGGCGTGCAGTTCCTTCAGCCGGGCCACCGCCTCCTCCAGGGGCGCGGACGCCGGCAGGTCGAGCACCAGCGGCCTGACCTTCGTGCGCAGGAAGTGGTCCGGGCAGGAGGTGCCCAGCGCGGCCAGCCGCCCGTGTCCGGCGCGGGAGACGAAGTCCAGTACGGCACCGGAGTCGTCGAAGTGGCCGACCTGCGGCCGGTCGGCGCAGGCGAGGGCCCGTACGTACGGGGCGAGGGCGGCCGCCTTCTCCCGGCGTTCGGCCTCGCCCAGCGGCTCGTACCCCTCCAGCACCGGGCCGAAGGGCTCGGGGCGGCCCCGCTCGGCGAGGAAGGCCTCGGCGGTGCGGATGATGTGGAGCGAGTTGGCCTCGCACTCCTCGGACGTGTCGCCCCAGGCCGTGATGCCGTGCCCGCCCAGAACGCAGCCGACGGCACCGGGGTTGGCCTCCTTGACCGCGGCGATGTCCAGGCCGAGCTGGAAGCCGGGCCTTTGCCAGGGCACCCACACCACGCTGTCGCCGAAGCACTCGGCGGTCAGCTTCTCCCCGTCCGCCGCACAGGCCAGCGCGATCCCCGAGTCGGGGTGGAGGTGGTCCACGTGGGCGGCGTCGAGGAGCCCGTGCATGGCGGTGTCGATCGAGGGGGCCGCGCCGCCCTTGCCGTGCAGGCAGTAGTCGAAGGCGGCGACCATCTCGTCCTCGCGCTCGACGCCCGGGTACACCCCGGTCAGTGCGCGCAGCCGGTCCAGGCGCAGCGCGGCGAGCCCCTCCGCCGTGAGCGTGCCCAGGTCGCCGCCGGACCCCTTGACCCACATCAGCTCGACGTCGCCGCCGGTCACCGGGTCGACGGCGGTGCCCTTGGCCGACGTGTTGCCGCCGGCGTAGTTGGTGTTGCGCGGATCGGCTCCCAGCCGGTGGGAGCGCTCCAGCAGTGCGTCCACCGCTTCATGCTGCCGTGTCATACGGATCACGCTCCCCATCCGGCCTGGGCCCCGCCCACGCGCTCGTCGATGATCTTCTGGGCCCAGCCCGAGCGGTGGTACGCCGCCATCGGGTCGGGGTCGATGCCCAGGTCCTCGCGCACCTCGGCGAGCAGCGGCCGGACATCGGTGTTGTACGCGTCCATGAGGACCGCGTTGGCGGCCAGTACATCGCCCGACGCCTGGGCCTCGGCGAGCGCGCCGCCGTCCACCAGCAGTGCCTTGGCGGTGGCCTCCTGGACGTTCATCACGGAGCGGATGATCGCCGGGATCTTCGCCTCGATGTTGTGGCACTGGTCGAGCATGAAGGCCACGTCGGAGGTGAGCCCGCCGCCCCGTACCACCTCGTACATGATCCGGAACAGCTGGAACGGGTCCGCCGCCCCGACCATCAGGTCGTCGTCGGCGTAGAAGCGGGAGTTGAAGTCGAACCCGCCGAGCCGGCCCTCCCGCAGCAGCAGGGCGACGATGAACTCGATGTTGGTGCCGGGCGCGTGGTGTCCGGTGTCCACCACCACCTGCGCCTTCTCGCCGAGCTTGAGGCAGTGCGCGTACGCCGTGCCCCAGTCCGGCACGTCCATGGTGTAGAAGGCGGGCTCGAAGAGCTTGTACTCCAGCAGCATCCGCTGGTGGTCGCCGAGGCGCTCGTACACCGCGGAAAGGGCCTGCGCGAGCCGGTCCTGACGGGCCCGGATGTCGTCCTGGCCGGGGTAGTTGGTGCCGTCGGAGAACCACAGCTTCAGATCGCGGGAGCCGGTGGCGTCCATGATGTCGACGCACTCCAGCAGGTGGTCCAGGGCCTTGCTGCGCACGGCGGCGTCCGGGTGGCAGACGCTGCCGAGCTTGTAGTCGTCGTCCTGGAAGACGTTGGAGTTGATCGCCCCGAGCCGCAGGCCGCGCTCCTCGGCGTACTTGGCGAGTTCCGCGTATCCGCCGGAGCCGTCGACCCTGTCCCAGGGGATGTGGAGAGCGACGGTCGGGGCCGCGCCGGTGTGTTCGTGGACGCGGGCGGCGTCGTCCAGTTTCTCCTGCGGGGTACGGGGGACCCCGCGCTGCGCGAACACCTTGAAGCGGGTGCCCGAATTCCCGTACGCCCATGACGGCGTCTCGATGGCCTGTGCTCTGAGGGCTGCCTTCACGGTGGAGACGTCGGCTCGGCTCGTCATCGTCAGCGCTCCTGTGTGCCACGCGAATGCATGAATCGTTTCATCGCCGTGAAGCTATGGGTGCCCACAGCACCTGTCAAGAGCCCGAAGCGGGGCGGCCGCCCACGCATCACAAATTGAACAGACCGCGAAAGTTTCAAGGACCGACCCATTGACGGGATCTGCGCACCACGTCTAGCTTCCGGTGAACCTCGTTGAAACCTTTCACGATGTGGGAGGCGGTAACCGCCGCCCTTGAGGAGCCCCCATGAACCAGCCCGACACGGGCCCGGCCCCCGTCCTCGCGCCGAAGGACGTCTCCAAGTCCTTCGGCGCGGTGCGGGCCCTGCAGGACGTGTCCTTGCAGCTCTTCCCCGGCGAGGCCCACGCCCGCGCCGGGGAGAACGGCGCGGGCAAGCCCACCCTCGTCGAAACCCTCGCCGGAGTGCACCGCCCGGACACCGGCCAGGTGCTCCTGGGCGGCGCCCCGGTGGACTTCCACGACCCGCCGGCCGTCTTCGGCGAGAAGAACATCGACGAGTTGGACTTCTGATTCCGGCCCCGGGACGAGAGAGGCACTACGAGGACATGCAGCGCGTCTGCTTTCTGCTGAAGGTCCGCCAGGACCGCATCGAGGAGTACCGCGAACGGCACGCGGCGGTCTGGCCCGACATGCTCGAAGCCCTCTCGGCCACCGGCTGGCACAACTACTCGCTCTTCCTGCGCGAGGACGGACTGCTCGTCGGTTACCTGGAGACGGAGGACTTCGCCGAGGCCCGGGCCGCCATGGCCGCCACGGACGTCAACGCCCGCTGGCAGGCCGAGATGGCCCCCTTCTTCGAGAGCGAAGGGCCCCCCTTCGCGGCGCAAGCCCCCGGCGGCGACCGGCCCGACGAGGCGATGAAGCCGCTCACCGAAGTGTTCCACCTGGCTTAGCGGACCCCTCGGAGGAGACCGGAAGGACACCATGACCCTCGCCCGCACACCCGCCGTCGTCCGCCAGCCCCGCATCGGGCCCGGCCGGGGCAGGGGCGGAAAGCGCCGGCCCGTCGCCGCGAAGGTAAGGTGGTCGGCGGCCCGCTGCTGGGGACCGGCAACACGACATCGCGTGTCGGCTCCGGCCGCGACTCCGGTGAGGGGACCGACGCGTGGAGCGCGAGCGGTGTCGCCCACCACCGGGCGCTCGCCACGGGCAGTCTTCTGCCCGGTCTGCGGGCGTCGGCCGGTCTGAGTGGACTGGAGCGCGTGGAGGTCTCCGCCTGATGGCGCAGTCGGTGGGTATCAAGGACGTCGCCCGGGTCGCCGGGGTTTCCGTCGGCACGGTCTCGAACGTCATCAATCGCCCCGAGTCGGTGACGGAGGAGACGCGGGCGCGGGTCCTGTCCACCATCGACCGGCTCGGCTACGTACGCAGCGAGTCGGCCCGCCAGCTGCGGGCGGGCCGCAGCCGGATCATCTCCCTGCTCGTGCTCGACATGGCCAACCCCTTCTTCGTGGACGTCGCCTCCGGCGCCGAGCGGGCCGCGCGGGAGGCCGGGCTCGGGGTGATGCTGTGCAACAGCGGCCAGAGCACCGACGAGGAGACGGAGTACCTCGGCCTCTTCAGCGAGCAGCGGGTGCGGGGCGTACTGATCACTCCGGTCGACCCCACCGGCGGCAACCTGCGCCACTTCCGGAGGCAGGGCATCCCCTACGTGCTCGTCGACCGGGTGGCCCCCAGCGCCGAGGGGTGCTCCGTCTCCGTCGACGACGTCCTGGGCGGAACGCTGGCCGTACGGCACCTCCTCGCCCAGGGCCACACCGAGATCGCGTACGTCAGCGGGCCCCTGCACCTCGCCCAGTGCCGGGACCGGCGGGCGGGCGCCCTCCAGGCACTGGCCGAGGCCGGGCTGCCGGCGGAGCGGCTGCGGCTGATCGAGGCCGAGCGGCTCGACGTGGCGGCGGGGCGCGACTCCGGTGCGCGGCTGCTGGGCATGTCGTCCCGCCCGACCGCGGTGTTCTGCGCCAACGACCTGCTGGCACTGGGGATGCTGCAGGCGCTCTACGGGGCCGGGGTGAGCGTTCCCGACGACGTGGCCCTGGTCGGCTACGACGACATCGAGTTCGCCTCGGCGGCCGCGGTGCCGCTGACCTCCGTACGCCAGCCGGCCTTCCGGATGGGGCGGATGGCCGCCGACCTGCTCATCGAGGAGACCGGCGACGGGACACAGAGTCACCAGCACCAGCGGATCGTGCTCCAGCCGGAGCTGGTGGTGCGGGACTCCTCGCTCTCCCGCCGCCGCTGACGCGCCTGCGCCGGACGGGCCGCACGCGTCGCGCCGTACGACGCGGGAGCCGCTCGCCGGGGAGGTGGGCAAGCTGATGCGGGGTAGCCGCAGGGCATGAGCGAAGAGGAGAGGCACGCCCCACCGGGAAAGGGCGCCCGCACCACCGCCGCCCGTCTCGAACGGACGGCCACCGAGGTGTTCGGCTGGCAGGAACTGAGGCCCGGACAGCTGAGGGCGATGGAAGCGGTCGCAGCCGGCCGCGACACCCTCGTGGTCATGCCGACCGGCGCCGGGAAGTCCGCCGTCTACCAGGTGGCCGCGCTGTCCCTCCCCGGCCCGGCCGTGGTCGTCTCCCCGCTCATCGCCCTGCAACGGGACCAGATCGCCGGGCTGCTGCGGCGCAGCGCCCCGGATGCGGTCGCCGTCAACTCGGCCCAGGCGGCCGGGGAGACCACGGCGGCCTGGGAGGCGGTGCGCGGTGGTGACGCCGAGTATCTGTTCCTCTCCCCCGAGCAGCTCGCCAAGGACGACGTGGTCGAACGCCTGGCGCAGGCGGGGCCCGCGCTCTTCGTCGTCGACGAGGCGCAGTGCGTGTCCGCCTGGGGCCACGACTTCCGCCCCGACTACCTGCGCCTGGCCCAGGTGGTCCGGCGGGTGGGCCGGCCCACGGTCCTCGCGCTGACGGCCACGGCCGCGCCTCCGGTGCGCGAGGAGATCGTGGAGCGGCTGGGCATGGAGGATCCCGCGCTGGGCGTCGGCCGGGTTCGACCGGCCGAACATCGCGCTGGAGGTCTGCCGTTTCCTGGACGACGAGGACAAGCGCCGGGCGGTGGTGGAGAGGGCGGCGGCGGAGGCCAAGCCCGGAATCGTGTACGCGGCCACCCGCAAGGACGCGGAGAGCTACGCGGCCGAACTCGCCGGGCTGGGCCTGACGGCCGCCGCCTACCATGCCGGCCTGCGCGGCGAAGAACGCTCGCGGGTGCACGACTCCTTCCTGGCCGGGGAGACGGACGTGGTCGCCGCGACCTCGGCCTTCGGCATGGGCATCGACAAGGAAGACGTGCGGTTCGTGCTCCACGCCTCCGTGCCCGGGTCCCTCGACGCGTACTACCAGGAGACCGGCCGGACCGGGCGTGACGGCGCACCCGCCGTGGCCGTACTCCACTACCGGCCGGAGGACACCGGCATGCAGAACTTCTTCGCCGCCCGCACGCCCGGTGAGGACACGCTCACCGAGGTCGCGGCCCGTCTGCACAAGCACGGCGGCCCCCTCGCGCTGAAGGAGCTCAGCGAGGAGACCGGCCTGTCGCGCAACCGCGTGACCGCGGCGGCCAACCTCCTCGAACAGGTGGGGGCGGCGACCACGGACGAGAAGGGGGAAGTGCGCGCCGCCCCGGACGAGACGGCGGACGACGCCCGCCGAGCGGGCGACGGCACAGGCGGCGCAGGCGCGGCGGAAGCTGGAACGCTCACGGGTGGAGATGGTCCGGGCGTACGCCGAGACCACCGGCTGCCGCCGCCGCTTCCTCCTCGGTTACTTCGGCGAGTCCTACGAGGCTCCGTGCGGGAACTGTGACGTGTGCGCGGCAGACTCCGACGGCAGCGCCCGGGCCGGGGACGGGGGCTCGAAGAGAGGCTTTTCGAACGGGACAGCGGTGCGCCCGGACATCCGGCGGCC
>RHMC01000260.1 GCA_003719395.1 Streptomyces altiplanensis | reverse complement strand
CCTCCTGCGGCGGCGGGCCGGGCTGGTCGGGGCTGCGCACCCTGCCCGGAACCGCCATCGTCCTTGACGACCTGGACCCCTAACGGGTTCCGCCCGGCGCCGCCGCCACGATGCCCGCCGCGGACCGCGCCACCGTCGCCCGCGAACCCTGGCCGCGGCTGTGGAGGCAGGCCCTCGCCCTGATCGAGGGGACGGACCCCGGGCGAGCCGCCGAAATCCTGGGCCGTGCAGCGGGTGGTCGTGCCCCTCGCCCCCGTGGACCCCGCCGCGTACGACGGGCCCCGCCCGATGAGAGCGACGGCTGCGGACCGCGCCCGGCGGCGTACTGACGTCCCTGCCGGCCGGGGCCGACGAACTGGCCGAGGTGCTGGTCCACGAGACCCACCACACGAAACTGGCCGCCCTGCACGAACGCGTTCCGCTGTACCGGCCCGGCGGCGGGGAGCTGCACCGGGTCGCCTGGCGGCCCGACCCCCGGCCGGTGGCGGGCGTGCTCCAGGGCGCGTACGCCCATCTGGCGCTCACCGATCTGTGGCGGCGGGCGGCCACCGCCGCCGATGTCCCGGCTCCCTGGCGGCGGCGGGCCGCCGAACAGTTCGGCCGGCATCGCGGACAAGTGGCACAAGCATTGTCCGTACTGCTTGAATCCGATGAACTGACCATTGCGGGAAGGGAGTTCGCGGGGGACATGCGAGAACACCACGCGAGCCTCGGTGCGGCTCGGCAGGGCTTTGAGTGACACTGTGTCGACCGGCCGTGACAGTCGGTCGACGGGCACTGGCGGAGTAGGACAGGGAGACGTGCAGATGGTGGATCAGCGGCGCTCGGGCGGGGCCGGTGCGGCGGACCGTGGCGGCCAGGACGGGCCGGAACACTTCCTCGTGGTCTTCCCCGGCTACCACCGGCCCTGGGCCAACTGGATCGCACAGCGCCTGGAAGCCCACGGCCAGCGGGTCACGCTCCAGCGCTGGGACCCGCCCCGCGAGGTGCCGCTGGAGGAGTCGCTCGGCGACCTGCTGCTGTCCACCGGGCGCGTCCTGCTCGTACTCAACGACTGGTTCTTCGAGCTGGGGCCCCGGGCCGCGGGCGAGTGGAACGACGTCCTGCGGGGATACGTGGCCGCGCACGCCGAGCGCTTCGCCGCCGTCAACCTCACCAACCGCCAGCTGCCGCCCGCCACCGCCGTGCTCGAACCGGTCAGTCTGTGGAGCGCGGGCGAGCAGGAGGCCGAGGAGCGGCTGCTCGGCAGACTCGGCATCGATTTCCGGCGCGCATCCGGCCGCCGCCCTCCGGCCGCCGGCTCGCGCTTCCCGAACACGCCTCCCGAGATCTGGGGCGAAGTGCCGCGCCGCAACGGCCGCTTCACCGGTCGCGACGACCTCCTCACCGAACTCCAGGAACGCCTGACCGAGGCCGAACGCGGCAACTCCGCCTGCACGCTCCTGGGCATGTCCGGCATCGGCAAGACCCAGCTCGCCGCGGAGTACGCCCACCGCTTCAGCACCGACTACGACGTCATCTGGTGGGTCAACTCCGACGACCGCAACATCCAGCGCGACCGCTTCGGCGAGCTCGCCGTCGAACTGGGCCTGCACAGCGGCAGCGAACCCGGCGAGCGCATCCGCGCGGTGCGCGAGGCGCTGCGGCGCGGTGAACCGTACAGCCGCTGGCTCATCATCTTCGACGGCTGGGACGACACGGAGGGCGCGAACGTCCTGCTGCCGCACGGCCCCGGACACGCCATCGTCACCTCCCGGAACAGGGGCTGGGGCGACTACACGGACGTACTCGAAGTGCCCGGCTTCGACCGTGCCGAGTCCACCGCCTACCTGATGCGCCGCGCCCCGCACGTGACCGCGGAGCAGGCCGACGAGGTCGCCGCCGAGTTCGGCGACGTACCGCTGCCGCTCGTGCAGGCCGCCTCCTGGCTGGGCGAGTCCCGGATGGAGGTCCCCGAGTACCTGCGCATGGTCCGTGAGGGCAGGCTGTCCACCGTCGAGGAGCCCGCCGGCGACGGCTTCCCGCACTCCTCGCTCACTTCCTGGTCGATCCTCATCAACCGGCTCAGGCGCACCCAGCCGCAGGCCGTCGAAGTGCTCAGCCTGTGCGCCTCCTTCGCCCCCCGGCCCCATCCCCCTCGGCCTGGCCCGCGCCTACCCGCAGGCGACCTGCCCGAGGACCTGCGGTGGATGAGCACCGACCTGCCCGCCTGGACCCGGGCCCTGGACACCCTGGTCAACTACTCGGTGCTCACGCGCGAGAGCCGCGGACCCGTCAACGCCGAGATGGGCCCGCACCAGGAGTCCGTGCACATGCACCGGCTCGTCCACGACATCGTGTCCCGGCTCACCACCGACGAGCGCCGTGACACCCACCGCAAAGCCGTCCGCACGCTGCTGGCCGAGGCCGACCCCGGCAACCCGGTCGACAGCAGGCAGTGGCCCCGGTACGCCGAGCTGCTGCCCCACCTGGAACCGTCGGGAGCGCTCAGCAGCTCCAACAGCCGGGTCCAGGCCGCCGTGCTGAACTGCCTGCGCTACTGCGTGCGCAGCGGCGAGTCCACGGCCGGCAACCGGCTCGCCGAGAAGATCCGCACGCACTGGACGGCGTTCATGGACCCGCTGGCCCAGCACATGCTGGACCTGACCATCCAGCAGGGCAACCTGCTGCGTTCCTCCGGCCGTTTCCGGGAGGCGTACGAACTCGAACGCGCCCTGCGGGAACGGCTGCGGACGGCCGAGCCGCCCAACGAGCTCGGCGAACTCGGCGTCAACGGCGCCCTCGCCAGCAGCCTGCGCCGGCTCGGCCGCTACACCGAGGCGCTCGAACTGCAGCAGCAGGTGCTGGAGGACGCGGAACGGCTGCTCGGCGAGAACGAGCTGACCTCCATCAACGCACGGCACAACCTCAGCGTCGGACTGCGGCTGCTGGGCCGCTACCGGGAGGCGTACGAACTCGACCTGGAGACCCTCAGCCGGCGCGAGGCCGTACTGCGCGCCCGGCACATCACCACGCTCAACTCCGGGAACGCGGTGGCCCACGGACTGCGGCTGCTGGGCCAGTACCGCGACTCCGTGGCCCGGCAGGAGCCCGTCGTGCGGCTCCACGTGCAGGTGCTCGGGCCGCTGCACCCGCAGACGCTGGTCGCCCGTGTGCACCTGGCGCTCGCCCGGCGGCGCGAGGGCGGCTTCCAGCAGGACATCGGGCCGCTGATGGACAGTCTGATGGAACAGCTGGAGCAGGTCCACGGCCGGACCCACCACACCACCCTGTCGTTCATCAACGACTACGGGAACTTCCAGCGCGAGCACGGCGACCTGGCGAAGGCCAGGGACCTGATCGCCGAGGCGGAGGTCGGGTACCGGGCGCTGCTCGGCCCGGCGCACCCCGTCGCCACCGGCATGCTCGCCAACACCGGGCTCGTGATGCAGGCGACCGGCGACCGGAGCGAGGCCATGTCCATGTTCGAGTCCGCGCTCGCGGGCCTGACCGCCACCCTCGGGGGAGACCACCCGTGGGTGCTGGGCTGCGCCCTCAACGCCTCGGGCGGCCGCAACTTCAACGGCCGCGTCGGGGACGCCGCGGAGCTGAGCCGGGACACACTGCGCAGGTCCCGCCAGGTCCTCGGGGACGAACACCCGCTCACCCTGTCCTGCCAGACCGCGCTGGCCGCCGACCTCCGGGCCCTGCGCGAGTACGAGGAGGCCGACAAGGTCGAGGCGGACGCGCTGCTCACGCTCACGCGTACGCTCGGCGCGCAGCACCCGGCACACCCTCTCCGCGCGCCAGCGCAACCGCCCCTACTGGGACTTCGAGGCCTACCTCGGCTGAGCCGTCCCCTCGCGCCGTACGCCGAGGACCCGGCCCCGCATCGCTGCGGGGCCGGGCCCTCCGGGGCCGTACGGGCGGTGACCGTACGGGCGCTGATCAGGCCTCGAAGACCTCGTTGAGCAGCTGCTGCTGCTCGGCCTGGTGCGCTTGGCCGAGCCGACCGCCGGGGACGAGCCGTGCGGGCGCGAGATGCGCCGCAGGCGCTCGCCGTGCGGGATGTCGGCGCCGACCGCCAGGTCGAGGTGGTCGATCAGGTTGAGCGCGATGAACGGCCACGCACCCTGGTTCGCCGGCTCCTCCTGCGCCCACAGGTACTTCTCGGCGTTCGGGTACTTCGCGATCTCCTGCTGGAGCTCCTTGCCCGGCAGCGGGTAGAGGCGCTCCAGACGGATGATCGCCGTGTCCGTGTTGTCGCGCTTCTGCCGCTCGGCCTCCAGGTCGTAGTAGACCTTGCCGGAGCAGAAGACGACCTTGCGGACGGCCGCCGGCTCCACGGCGGTGTCGCCGATCACCGGGCGGAAGCCGCCGGTGGTGAACTCCTCCGCCTTCGACGCCGCCGCCTTCAGACGCAGCATCGACTTCGGGGTGAAGACGATGAGCGGCTTGTGGTGCGGGTTGTGGACCTGCCAGCGCAGCAGGTGGAAGTAGTTCGACGGCAGGGTCGGCATGGCGACCGTCATGTTGTCCTGCGCGCACATCTGGAGGAAGCGCTCGGGACGGGCGGACGAGTGGTCCGGTCCCTGGCCCTCGTAACCGTGCGGGAGCAGGAGCGTGACGCCGGACGTCTGGCCCCACTTCTGCTCGGCCGAGGAGATGAACTCGTCGACGACGGTCTGCGCGCCGTTGACGAAGTCACCGAACTGGGCCTCCCACATGACCAGCGACTCGGGCCGGGCGAGCGAGTAGCCGTACTCGAAGCCCATGCACGCGTACTCGGAGAGCAGCGAGTCGTAGACGTTGTAGCGGGCCTGGTCCTCGGAGAGGTACTGGAGCGGGGTGTAGTCCTCGCCGGTGTTCTGGTCGACGAGCACCGCGTGGCGCTGGCCGAACGTACCGCGGCGGGTGTCCTGGCCGGACAGCCGGACCGGGACGCCCTCCATCAGCAGCGAGCCGATGGCGAGGGTCTCGCCCATGCCCCAGTCGATCGTGCCGTCCTCCACCGAGGCCGCGCGGCGCTGCATCTGCGGCATCAGGCGGGGGTGGACGGTGATCCGGTCGGGGATGTTGACCTGGGACTCGGCGATCCGCTTGACGACCTCCTGGGAGACCGCCGTGCTGACGGGCACCGGGAACTCGGCCTGGACCTCCGGGGCGTGGGCGGGAGCCGGGTTCGAGGTGGCCTCGCGGACCTCCGCGAAGACCTTCTCCAGCTGGCCCTGGAAGTCCTGGAGCGCCTGCTCGGCCTCTTCCAGCGTGATGTCGCCGCGACCGATGAGCGACTCGGTGTAGAGCTTGCGCACCGAGCGCTTCACGTCGATCAGCGTGTACATCTGCGGGTTGGTGAACTGCGGGTTGTCGCCCTCGTTGTGACCGCGGCGGCGGTAGCAGATGAGGTCGATCACGACGTCCTTGTTGAACGTCTGGCGGAACTCGAAGGCCAGGCGCGCGACGCGGACCACGGCCTCCGGGTCGTCGCCGTTCACGTGGAAGATCGGCGCCTCGATCATGCGGGCCACGTCGGTCGCGTACATCGAGGAACGCGAGGACTCCGGGGCGGCGGTGAAGCCGACCTGGTTGTTGATGACGATGTGGACCGTGCCGCCGGTGCGGTAGCCCCGCAGCTGCGACATGTTGAGGGTCTCCGCGACGACGCCCTGGCCGGCGAAGGCCGCGTCGCCGTGGAGGGCGACGGGCAGGACCGTGAAGTCCGTGCCGCCCTTGTTGATGACGTCCTGCTTGGCGCGGGCGACACCCTCCAGGACCGGGTCGACCGCCTCCAGGTGCGAGGGGTTCGCGACGAGCGAGACCTTGATCTGCTCGCCGTCCAGGCCGGTGAAGGTGCCCTCGGCGCCCAGGTGGTACTTGACGTCGCCGGAGCCGTGCATCGACTTCGGGTCGAGGTTGCCCTCGAACTCCCGGAAGATCTGGGCGTACGACTTGCCGACGATGTTCGCCAGGACGTTCAGACGGCCGCGGTGGGCCATGCCGATGACGACCTCGTCCAGGCGCGACTCGGCGGCGGAGTCGATGACCGCGTCGAGCAGCGGGATGACGGACTCGCCGCCCTCCAGGGAGAAGCGCTTCTGGCCGACGTACTTGGTCTGGAGGAACGTCTCGAACGCCTCGGCGGCGTTCAGGCGGCGCAGGATGCGCAGCTGCTCCTCGCGCTCCGGCTTGGCGTGCGGGCGCTCCACGCGGTCCTGGATCCACTTGCGCTGCTTCGGGTCCTGGATGTGCATGAACTCGACGCCGACGGTGCGGACGTAGCTGTCGCGCAGCACGCCGAGGATGTCGCGCAGCTTCATCATCGACTTGCCGGCAAAACCGCCGACGGCGAACTCGCGCTCCAGGTCCCAGAGCGTGAGGCCGTGCTCGTTGATGTCCAGGTCGGGGTGCTTGCGCTGCTTGTACTCCAGCGGATCGGTGTCGGCCATGACGTGGCCGCGGACCCGGTAGGAGTGGATCAGTTCGAAGACGCGGGCGGCCTTGGTGACGTCGTCGTCGTGGGAGACGTCGATGTCCTTGAGCCAGCGGACCGGCTCGTACGGGATCCGCAGGGCCTCGAAGATGTCGTCGTAGAAGCCCTCCTCGCCGAGGAGCAGGTTGGCGAGGATGCGCAGGAACTCGCCGGAGGCGGCGCCCTGGATGACCCGGTGGTCGTACGTCGAGGTCAGGGTCATGACCTTGGAGATGCCCAGCTTGTTCAGGGTGTCCTGCGAGGTGCCCTGGAACTCGGCCGGGTAGTCCATCGCGCCGACGCCCATGATGAGGCCCTGTCCGGGCATCAGGCGGGGCACGGAGTGGACGGTGCCGATGCCGCCCGGGTTCGTCAGCGACGCGGTGACGCCGGTGAAGTCGTCCATCGTCAGCTTGTTCGCGCGGGCGCGGCGGACGATGTCCTCGTACGCCTGCCAGAACTCGAAGAAGTTGAGCGTCTCGGCCTTCTTGATGGCCGCGACGACGAGCTGGCGGTCGCCGTTGGGCTTCACCAGGTCGATGGCCAGGCCCAGGTTGACGTGCGGGGGCTTGACCAGGGTCGGCTTGCCGTCCTTCTCCGCGAAGGAGTAGTTCATCGACGGCATGGCCTTGAGGGCCTGCACCATCGCGAACCCGATGAGGTGCGTGAAGGAGACCTTCCCGCCCCGGGCGCGCTTGAGGTGGTTGTTGATGACGATGCGGTTGTCGAACAGCAGCTTCACCGGGACGGCGCGCACGGACGTGGCCGTGGGCAGCTCCAGCGAGGCGTTCATGTTCTTGGCGACCGCCGCGGAGGGGCCGCGCAGCGTCACGTACTCGGGGCCCTCGGGGGCTTCCTTGGCGGCTTCCGCCTTGGGCGCGGCCTTCGCCTTCGCGCCGGCCTGCTGTGCGGCGGCCGGCGGCGGGGGGCGGAGGCGGGCTCGGCGGCGGGGGGC
>RHMC01000025.1 GCA_003719395.1 Streptomyces altiplanensis | reverse complement strand
TGACACTCGCCGCATAATGATACGAACAGGTGTCCACTCATCGGGGACAAGGCCCGACGCTCACTCATTGCGCCAAGCGGGCGGGGCAACCCCCCGAAGTGGTGAACGCAGGGGTACCGGGCGCGCTCCTGCACGACTTCCCGATCATGATTGCAGACGACCTGCCCCTTCCCGGAAGGACGCAACATGGCTACCGCAACGCCTGACGTCATCAGCACCAAGAACGAGAATGCGTTCGACACCATGGACGCCAACAACGATGGCTACGTGGACTGGTCGGACTACCAGCAGCTCGCAGACCGCTACATCCAGGCATACAAGCTTGGCAAGGACGATCGCCGGGCCAGGGCGCTCCAAGCCTTCTGTCAGATGTACTGGCTGGAACTGTTGCGCCACGCAGGCGTTCAGGGGGACCGTCTCACGAAGGACCAGTTCGTCACGGCCAGCCGCCTCGCGAGCATCGACACCAGTCGGCTCAATGTGGCCGAGGGCACCGGTGACGTGATCTTCGACGTCATCGACACCGACGGCGACAACCAGATCAACAAGGAGGAGTTCTCCCGCTTCCTGAAGGACGTGTGGAGGGTCCAGACGCCCGACGCGATGGACATGTTCACCAAGCTGGACACTGATGGGGACGGCGCGATCTCGCGACACGAACTCATCCGTGCGCTGCGCGAGTACTTCCTTTCCAACGACGCTGACGCGCCGGGCAGCCTGTTCTTCGGGCACATCTGAGCGACCCCGCAAGCGGGTTCGCAGCCGTCCTCTGTGCCCACCTGTGGTCGGCACGGAGGGCGGCTGCGGTCTGTCCCTGCCGCCATGCGGGTGAGGCGCGGGAACTCGAAGTGGTGAAGTCACCGTCCATCTGGCCCATCCGGTCTGTCCTGCTCGCGGCCTTGGATATGTTTGCCGCGCCCTGGCCCCGTCACCAGTGAAGGGCGCCCAGGCATATCGCGGAAACCAGCTCACCGAGCAGTGAAAGGGCACCTCGATGCTCACGCAGCACCCTCGCGCGTCCGGCGAAGCGGGGACCCTCTGTACCTTCCCTGCGGATCCATTCGACCGCTCGCTCACTGGCAGCCTCCACCCCGGCTGTCGCGACGCAGTGGAGGACAGCGCCGTACAAGCGGCGACCGGCCGACTGCCGGGCCTTGCCGAGCGCCTTGCCCCCGCCGAAGGCCGTCACCCTCTCGCCGTGAGCGTCGGCCACGGGCGTGCCATCGTGCACATCGCGACGCACCATGCCGTGCAGATCGCCGCCATCGGAGTCAGCAAGCAGCGATGACCTGTGGCGGACAGTTCCAGAACCAGGTGGCACTGATCACCGGTGCCTCTCGCGGCATCGGCCGTGCGCTCGCTTACACCCTTGGGCGCGGCGGGGCCACCGTAGTGGTGAACTACAAGAAGAACGCGGCGTTGGCGGAGAAGGTCGTGGCCGGCCTCGAAGAGGCGGGCGGATGTGGACTCGCGGTCCAGGCGGACGTGGAAACGGTCGAGGGGGTGCAGAGTCTCTTCGCTGCGGTGAAGAGCGAGTTCGGCCGGTTAGACCACTTCGTCTCCAATGCCGCGGCCGGCGCCTTCAAGAACATTCTCGATCTGAAGCCCCATCATCTGGACCGCTCGTATGCCATGAACCTGCGGCCGTTCGTGCTTGGTGCGCAACAGGCGGTGCCGCTGATGGATGCCGGGGGGCGGATCGTGGCCCTGTCGAGCTACGGCAGCACCCGGGCCTTCCCGACATACGCGGCCCTGGGCTCCATGAAGGCCGCGATCGAGTCCTGGGTGCGCTACATGGCGCTGGAGTTCGCGCCGTACTCCATCAATGTGAACGGGGTCAGCGGTGGCCTGATCGACTCCGATTCGTTGGAGTACTTCTATGGTGTGCCCGGGATGCCGGACAGGGGCTCGGTGCTCGACCGTATCCCCAAGCGGCGTCCTGGCACGGCTCAGGAAGTGGCCGACACCATTGCCTTCCTGCTCTCGCCCGGTGCCGAGTACATCACCGGCCAGACGGTGGTGGTGGACGGCGGGCTGAGCGTGGTCGCCCCTCCCTTTTTCGCTGACACCTCGGCGCCCCTCAGCCTGCCCGCCAGGCCAACAGGGGGAATGTAGATGCTGGGCGCTTGGTCCGCCATGGGCTCGCTCGGCGGGCTGCGTTCCTGTGCCGAATCACATCGTCGTCTCCGGCCGGACCCATGGGATGGAGCTGGCTGACCGGACGTTGGCCGCGAAGCGCGGGACCGGCCAGCAGGCCATGGTCTGCTGCCCTCCGACGGTTTCAGCAGGTACCGGGTGATCCCCGCCAGGTTCGAAGGGAACCTCGATAAATGGGCATGAAAGATCAGGCGTCGCACCAGTTGACGGGGTATCAGCGGGACCTGTGGTCCGTTGCCTCCCGGGCTCCGGAATCACCGCAGTTCAATGCCGTTCTTCACGAGCGTCTGCAAGGTGCCGTCGACCGCGACAGGCTTGTGGCCAGCACGGAGTGCGTGTTGCGCCGCCATGAGACTTTCCGGTTGCGCTTCGACGAGAGCACCGGCACTCCATTTCAGTGGGTGACGCAGGACCGTGTCCCGGTTACCGTTGTCGATCTTTCGCGAACCCTTGACCCGGAAGCGGCATGTACCGAATGGATGCGTCGTTCGATGGCGAGCGCCCTGCCGCTCACGCGCAGCCCTCTGGTGGAGGCCGCCCTCCTTGTGGAGAGTCCGGATGTTACGCATCTGCACATCAAGGCACACCACATCATCGCCGACGGCTGGACCCTCGACCGGTTGAGCTATGAGATCGTCGAGGAGTATGCCCGCGCGACGTACGGCGGTGCGCATGGGGCAGCCGCCAGGCCGTCCTCTTACCTGGAATTCGTCGAGGAAGATGTGGCCTACCGCGTTGGCGCGGACGGTGATCGTGACCGGGCCTTCTACAGGGACTACCTCCTTGGCGCAGTACCCGCGCTCTTCACCCGTACGACGAGCAGGGGCACGAGCGGCCGCGGCCTCCACTCCTTCGTAATCGATCGCGCTCTAGTGGGCCGGATCCGCGCCGCGGGCTTTTCGCCGTTCACATACCTCGCCGCCATGCTCGGTACGTACCTGACGCGTCTACACGGCAGTGAGGAGGTCCTCCTCGGTGTCCCCTTCCTCAATCGGCCGACCGAGCGTCACAAGGGCACCCTCGGCGAATTCGCCAACATCCTGCCGCTTCGCGTCCCAGCACACGGCGCGCAGCCCCTGCGGAGTCTGCTCGTTCGGACCCAGGAGGACACCCAGTCCCTCAGGCGGCATGAGCGGCTCTCACTGGGCGACATCCTGCCCGCACTGCCCGCATCGCCCCGAAGCTCGCGGCTGCTCTTCGACGTGACGCTCTCCTACATGCACTGGCCGCCGCCAGACCAGATGCCCGGGGTGGAACGGCAGAGGTCGCTGATGGCCCTCTCGCACGACCAGGACGCACTGAACGTCCTGGTGTCCGCCTTCGACGACACGGCCGACATCCAGGTCGACCTGAACTATGCCTGCGACGTTTTCGACGAGGATCTGCCCATCACGTCGTTGGCCGGCCACCTCACGACCCTCCTGCAACACGGCCTGGACATGGTGGACCGCCCCGTGTCCGAGATTCCGATGCTGACGCCGGTTGAATACGAGGACCTGACCGCCGGACGCGCCGTGGGCCCCAACGTGCCATACGCGGATCAGGCCACCCTGCACGGCCTGTTCGAGGCCCAGGCCGCCCGCCAGCCGGACCGCACCGCAGTCATTGCGGCGTCGGGAAAGGCGCTGTCCTACGCCGAACTCGACGAACAGGCCAACCGTGTCGCCCGGGCCCTGCGCGCGGAGGGCGTCGGCCCGGACGACCGGGTGGCGGTGATGATGGAACGGGGACCGCATCTGCTGGTCGCGCTGCTCGGCACCCTGAAGTCCGGCGGCGCCTACGTACCGGTGGATCCGGGGTACCCGGCCGAGCGAGTGGGCTTCCTGCTGCGTGACAGCCGCGCCAAGGTGGTGATCGTTGATGACGATGCGCCCACCGACGTCCTGGGGGAGGCGGCCGTGCGGCATATCGGCTGCCTGCTGTCCGGCAGTGGAGCTCCGGTCGAGCCGCTCGGCACCTCCCGTGACCTGGCATACGTCATCTACACCTCCGGCTCGACCGGGCAGCCCAAGGGGGTGATGGTCGAGCACCACAGCGTGGTGAACCGCCTCGCGTGGATGCAGCGTCGCTACCCCCTCGGGGGAGGGGACATCCTTTTGCAGAAGACTCCCGTCTCCTTCGACGTGTCGGTGTGGGAGCTGTTCTGGTGGGCCGTCGAGGGTGCGGCCGTGGCCCTGCTGCCGCCCGGCGGCCACCGGGACCCGCGCGAGGTCCTGCTGGCAATCCACGAACACCGGGTAACCGTTGTGCACCTCGTCCCCTCGATGCTTGGCCCGTTCCTCGACCTGCTGGAGGGATCAGCGGCGTCACGGACGGCCGTCAAAACTCTGCGGTACGTCTTTTGCAGCGGCGAGGTGCTGCCTGCCGCCCGGGTGGAGCAGTTCAACCGCGTGGCCGAGCAGTGTCGTCGTGAGGGTGACGCCGAGGCCGCGGTACTGCTGGTGAACCTGTACGGCCCGACCGAGGCGACAGTCGACGTCTCGTTCTACGATTGCCCGCGCGATCCCGCCCTCGGCATCGCGCGGGTGCCGCTCGGCCGGCCGATCGACAACGCCCGGCTGTATGTGCTGGGCGCTGGCGATCTGCCACAACCCGTTGGAGTCGTTGGTGAGTTGTGCATCGGTGGAGCTGGTGTCGCGCGAGGGTACCTCGACCGCCCTGAACTGACCGCCGAGAAGTTCGGCGATGACCCGTTCGTGCCGGGCGGCCGTCTTTACCGCAGCGGGGACCTGGCCCGGTGGCTCGCGGACGGCACCCTGGAATACCTCGGGCGGATCGACGACCAGGTCAAGATCCGGGGCAACCGCGTCGAGCCCAACGAAGTTGCCGCCGCCCTGCGAGCGGTCCCTGGCGTACGGGACGCCCTCGTGGTCGGTCGTACCACCTCCGACCGGGGAACGGTCCTGGCCGGCTACTACGTCGCCGAGGCCCCGATCGACACGGTGCTGCTACGGGAACGGCTGGGGCGGACGCTGCCGGCGTACATGGTCCCGGCATCATTCACCCGGATCGACCGCATTCCGTTGACCCCGAGCGGCAAGGCCGACCGAAACGCGCTGCCCCCGCCGCACGAGGCCCCGACGGCCACCGCCGGCGGGCAGCCGCGCAACCGTACCGAGGAGGTCTTGGCCGAGGTCTGGGCCCACGTCCTGGGCCGTGAGGCCGTGGGGATCCACGACGACTACTTCGCCCTGGGCGGGGACTCCATCCGCATGCTGAAGGTACGCGCCGAGTCGGAGGCCCGGGGCCTGCGGTTCTCGCTCACCGACCTGCTGCGCAACCCGACGGTGGCCGACCTCGCCACGCGCGCCGAGAACTGCGACACACGCGAGCCCGAGCCTGCCCCGGCTCCGTTCGCCCTCGTGACCGACGTCGACCGGGCCCGCCTGCAGGACGCCGAGGACGCCTATCCGCTGACCCGGCTCCAACTCGGCCTGCTCTACCACAGCCGACGGCACGAGAACTCGGCCAGATACCGGGACGTCTTCCGGTACACCCTCGAAATGCCCTGGCACGAGATGGAGTTCCGCCGCTCCTTCGATCGGCTGACCGCACGGCATCCGGCCCTGCGCTCGGCCTTCGACCTGGCCGGTGCCGAACCGCTACAGGTCGTCCGCCCCCGGGTGCACGGCGGCCTGGAGATCGCCGACCTGCGAACGCTCGACAGCACAGCGGCCGAGGCCGAGGTGCGCGCGCACATCGAGGCACGCCGCCGCCACCCTTACGCTTTCGACCGGGCACCGCTGTACCTGCTCCGCGCCCATGTACGACCCACCACCGTCGAGCTGGTTCTCAGCTTCCACCATGCGCTCCTCGACGGCGGCAGCGTCGCCACCCTGCTCCAAGAGCTGCTCCAGGACTACGCCCATGGCCTTGGCCTGGACGTCGGCCCCGTCGAAGGAACGGCGTCTCCCTCACCGGCGGCGCACGTGCGGCTGGAGCAGGCCGCCCTGCGCTCGGAGGAGTCCCGGCGCTACTGGCGAGAGAAGCTGGCCGACTGCGAGCCCCTGCCGATCGAGGCGTTCTCACCCCACCTGCCCGGTGCCGGCCGGCAGCCGACCTCGCGTCGGCTCGACCTCCCCGGCGCCCTCGTCGAGCAGATGCGACACTTCGCGGCCGAACACTCCCTGCCCGTGAAGTCCGTGCTCTTCGCTGCCCACAGCCTGACCTTGGCCATGCTCGCCGGCACCCGTGACGTGACCACCGGCCTGATCACCCACAGCCGGCCCGAGCTGGCCGGGGCGGAGCGTATCGCCGGGCTTTTCCTGAACACCGTGCCCGTTCGTCTGGACACCGCACTCGACAGCTGGCTGGACGTGGCGCGAGAGGGCTTCCGCCAGGAGCGGGAGGGCCACCTCCACCGCCGCTACCCGCTGAGCGCCATCCAGGAGGACCACGGTGGGCCTGTCGTGGACACCGCCTTCAACTACGTGCACTTCCACCAGCTTTCCCACGTTCTCGGCCTGCCCGGTCTACGGCTCACGGATTTCCGCACCTGGGAGGAGAACGACTTCCGACTCCTGGTGAACGCGGTCACCGAACCGGACAGCACAGGCATGTGGCTGCGGATCGACTGCGACGGCGAGACCTTCTCTGCCGAACAGGGCGACCTCTTCGCGACCGGCTACCTGAGCATCCTGCGCCGCATGCTGGAACGACCGCACGACAAACCGGACTTCGCCTTCCTCGCCCCCCGGCCGAGCCTCGCATCTCCCGCGGAGCACCCCACGGTCGTGGCGCTCATCGCCGAACAGGCCGCGCGCAACCCGGACGCGACGGCCCTGGTGATGGGCGAGGAGCGGTGGAGCTACGCCAGGCTGGCCGAGGCCGCCGAGAACGTGGCCAGCCGGCTGTGCGCGCTCGGAGCACCGGCGAACGCGCGGATCGGGATCGCCATGAACCGGTCCCCGCTGACCATCGCCGTGCTCCTGGGCGTCATGCGAGCGGGCTGCGCGGCCGTTCCGATGGACGTCGGCTACCCGGCCTCCCGGCTGGCCGCGATGGTGGAGCAGGCTCGTCCCTTCCGTGTGGTGGCCGAGTCCGCATACGCCCACCTTGCCGGTGACCCGGCGTTGCTCCTGCCCGCCGAGTCGGTGACCGCACCGGCGCCGCCATGTCCGACACGGGGCGTGACCGCCGCCGAGAGCACCGCGTACGTCCTGTTCACCTCCGGCTCGACCGGGGCCCCCAAGGGCGTCGCCATGCCGCACCGAACCCTGGCCGGACTGGTGGCCTGGCAGAACAAGGCGGCACTTAGCGCGGCACCGGGTGGTGTGACGCTGCAGTACGCACCGCTGAGCTTCGACATCTCCTTCCAGGAGATCTTCTCGACGCTGTGCTCCGGCGGCACGCTGTGCCTGGTCGGCGACGCCGAGCGGCGCGACATGCCCGCACTGATGAGTCTGCTCGACCGTGAGCGCGTCGAGCAGGCATTCCTTCCCCCCGTAGCGCTCCAGCAATTGGCCGAAGCCGTCGGCACGCTGGGCATCACCCCGCCGGCTCTGCGCATTCTGATCATCTGTGGCGAGCAACTGCGCATCACCCAGGAGATCCGCGCGCTGTGCGCCAAACTCCCCGGAATGGTACTGGAAAACCAGTACGGCCCCACCGAAACGCACGTCGTCACCGCCTTCACCATGACCGGGGACCCTGCGGCCTTCCCCGCGCTGCCCCCGATCGGCGGCGCCATCGACGGGGCCGAGGTGCATGTCCTGGACGAGCAGCTGCGTCCAGTTCCGCCCGGAGCACGTGGCGATATCTACCTGGGCGGCAACTGCCTGGCCGATGGCTACGAGGGCCGCCCGGACCTGACCAAGGAGCGTTTCCTCCCGAACCCCTTCGCAGACGGGGACCGCAGGCTCTACTACACGGGCGACCTCGGCATGGTGCTTCCCGGCGGAGACGTCGTCTTCCTCGGACGCGACGACGCACAGGTCAAGGTACGAGGCTTTCGCGTGGAGCCGGCCGAGGTGGAACTGGCCATCACCGGCTTGGCCGGGCGGTGCACGAGCCTGCGCGACGCCGCAGTCGTGGCTCGCCAACGCGCCGACGGCGAGGTCTTCCTCACCGGGTTCCTCCTCGGCGAGGGCTCCAACGAAGACCTGGCCGACATCCGTGACAGGTTGCGCGCAACCCTGCCCGACTACATGGTCCCCTCGCACCTGCAATGGGTGACCCAGTGGCCACTGACCCCCACCGGCAAACGCGACGACACCGCACTGCGCCGCGCCCCGTTGACCGCCGCCGACCGCGCCCCCGAGGCGGAACCGCGTGACGCATACGAGAAAACCCTTACCGAACTGTTTGCGGACGTACTGTCCCTGGACGCCGTGGGGGTGCACGACAATCTCTTCGACCTCGGTGGCACCTCCCTGACCGCGATGCGGCTGGTCATCCGGATCGAACAGCGTTACCAGGTACACATCCCTCTGGCAGAGTTCATCGCGACCCCCACCCCCGCCGGACTCGCGGCACGGCTGCGCGACGGCGGGGCGAGCGCCGCGTACAACCCCGTAGTGCCGATCCGCCCGCAGGGCGCCCGTCCGCCGCTGTTCATGGTCCACCCAATGGGCGGCAACGTGCTGTGCTACGTCGGTTTCGCCCGGCACCTACCGGACGACCAGCCGCTGCACGCGCTCCAAGCCGCCGGGGCCGACCCGGGCACCACGCCTCTGCGCAGCGTCGAGGACCTCGCGGACAGCTACCTCACCGCGCTGCGGTCGTGCAGCCGCACGGCCCCTACAACATCGGCGGATGGTCCTTCGGCGGCCTCGTCGCCTTCGAGATCGCCCGTCGACTGCGGGCGGCGGGCGAGCAGGTGGCCCGCCTGCTGGTGCTGGACACGATCGCCCTGGAGCAGGGCCCACGCGCCCCGCACCAGGGCGAGCCCTTGCTGGAGTGGTTCTTCCAGGAGCTGCTCTGGCTGAGGGACGGAGGCGAATCACCGGCCCGGATCATCCCCGACGGGCTGGGCTCACCAGAGGAGCAGTTCGCGTTCATGGCCCGCGTCGCGAGCGAGCGGGGCGTCCTGCCGGCCGGCAGCTCTGGGCCCCTCATCCGTCGCTTGTTCGGCGTCTACCGAGCGAACTGGCAGGCAACCCTCGCCTACCGGCCCCCACGCGAGGACCAGGACCTCACGCTGATCCGCGCCACAGAGCCACTGCCCACCGTCCTGTCCGCGATGCACAACGCCGCCAGAAGCAGCCATCAGGACCCCTGCAATGGCTGGAGCGCCATGACCAGCGGCCACATCCAACTCATCCGCGTCCCCGGCGACCACCTGACAATCATGGAAGAACCGCACGTGGCGCACGTGGTCAGGACCGTCACGGATCTGATCAGGACCGGCCCTGCCCGAACCGATCGGAAGAGCTGACGTCATGCCGTCACCACAGCCCGCGAAAGCCCTTGTCATCGGTGCCGGCATCGGCGGTCTGACCTGCGCTGTCGCACTGAGACGCGTCGGCATCGACGTCGAGGTATACGAGCGCGCCACCGAGCTGCGCGCCGCAGGCTCCGCCCTGTCGGTCATGACCAACGCCGTAACCGCCCTGGCCACCTTGGGCATCGAACTCGGCCTGGACAAGCGCGGCCAATCCGTTGAGTCCTTCACGGTGATGGACCGGCGCGGTCGGCGGATCAGAGACCTGCCGTTCAAGGACGCCTGCGACCGAGCGGGTGCACCCACCTACTGTCTGAGCCGCGCGCACCTCCAGGAAGCCCTGCTGGCGGAGGCCGCGGACTGCCCGATCCGCCTGGGCGCGACCGCCACCGGCTTCCAGACCGACGAGTCGGGCGTCACCGTCCACTTCACGGACGGCCGGTCGGCGAGCGGGGACATCCTGATCGGCGCCGACGGTTTCAACTCGGCCGTACGTCTCCACCTCAACGGCCCGGAGGAAGCACGGGACAGCGGCTACTACTTCCGGCTCGGCATCGTCCCCTTCCAGCACCCGCGCGTCACGAAGGGCAGCGTGCTCCACTACTGGGGCAGTGGACAGCGGTTCGGTCTTGTGGACATCGGCCACGGCCGCTGCTACTGGTGGGCAGCTGTGAGCAAGCCGGTCGACGCTTCTGCTCCGGAACACGTCAAGGACACCCTCAGGCAGGCATACGCGGGCTGGGCCGACGAGGTACGGGCGGTGATCGAGGCCACGCCTCAGGCGGACATCCTCACCGTGCCCTCCCACGACCGAGCCTTCCTCGAACGGTGGGGCGACGGCCCTGTCACCCTGCTCGGCGATGCCGCCCACCCCATGCTGACGACGCTGGCGCAGGGGGCTGCCATGGCCATCGAGGACGCCGTCGTCCTGGCACGCACGCTCGCCGAGCCCGCAACCGGCGGCGACTGGGCGTCGGCTCTCCGCACCTACGAAAGGCGACGCCGCGACCGCACCAGGACGATGGTGGCCGAGTCCCGCAGGATGAGCGACCTGGAGCAGGCGGCCCGCCCCGGCCGGCGACTGCTCCGGGACAGCTACTTCCGGCTGGCACCTCGCCGCGTCCTTGCCCGGCAGACGACGCAGGCCCTCACTTTCCCGGACGGTCCGACCGCCCAAACCATCAACGTCCAGCGCCCGCTCAGCGCCGTGGAGCGCCTGTACTGGATCGTCGACCAAACCTCGCCCCTCAACGTCATCGCCCGGGCCCGCGTATACGGACACCTGTCCCCGTCCCTGCACCGCCGCTCCCTGGACGCACTCCAGATCCAGCATCCCTTGCTGCGCGTCGCGATCTCCGACGACGGCACCGGAACCCACCCCGCCTTCACACCGCTGGACGGACAGCAGATCCCGCTTCGACACGTCACTGTCCCGCCGGACGATCCCACGCCCGGCACCCGGTGGGAGCACGAGATCAACGAACGCGAACTGGTAGACAGCATCGACTGGCGCACCGGGCCCCTGCTGCGCGCGGTGGTGATCACAACAAGCGGGACCGGCGGCGAGGACGAAGAGAACGTCTATGACCTGTTGCTTACGGCATCGCACACCATCGCCGACGGCAAGACATGCCTGTCCCTGCTCCGTGAGTGGATCGAACTCGCCGCACAGCTGGACCGCGGCACGCCGCATCAAACCACGTCGCGGCGAGCACTGCCTGACCACGGACGACCTGCTCCCGCGCCGCCACCGCGGCGCGGCGGGCGTCGCAGGGCTCAGGGCCATGATGCTGCGGGACCAGCAGGCGGCCCGGCGGCGCACCGCACAGCGAGTCGTCACCAGCCGCCAGGTCCCGTTCGCGGAGCGTCGCACTCAGATGCTGCACAGACTCCTCACCGCCGAGCAGCTGGATCTGCTGGTGACGGCGGCCAAACGACACGGCACCACGGTCCACGGTGCCCTGGCCGCCTCGATGGTGACAGCGATCGCCCACGACGAAGGAAGCCCAGAGGCCGCATATTTCTCGATCGGCTCGCCCGTCGACTTCCGTGCTGACCTCAAGCCGGCCGTCTCCCACGACGAGGTCGGCACCTATGTGGCTACTGTTCCCTCCCGCGTCCATTACGAGCCCGGCCAGCCGTTGTGGCCCATGGCCCGGACCATCAGCCGAGATCTGGTACGGCGCCGGAAGCGGCAGGACCACCTGGCCACGCTCAGCCTCCCGCGCTGGGCAGGACCGAAGTCGCTTGCGGACAGCACGTCGTTCATGCAGTTCATGGACGAGAAAGGGCCGATCAACCTGTGCCTGTCCAATGTCGGACGCTACGAGTTTCCCGACCAGGTGGGCTCGTGGCGAGTCCGCGAGTCCCAGTTCATCACGGGTATCTCGGTGATGGGTGCCGTCATTGCGACAGCCACCACCAGCCACGGCCAACTCGCCTGGAACTTCAGTTACGTCGAAGACCAAATCTCGACCTCCCGCGCACGGCGCATCGCTGACGACTCCGTTAGCACCGTACTGGCCGCCCTCTCCGAACGAACGGCCGGATCAGTCACAAAAGAGTAGATACGTACCGGGTCCCCTGTACTTGCCGTTCCCGTGAACCGCAGACAAACGTTCCCGGGATTCATTCTGCGAATATGGCAGACCTTATGGCTTCCCTCTCTCCGAATCCTGCTACCTGTTCCCCCGACCTGAAAGGTCCACACCGCAATGACCGCTGCTCCGATTCGAACGCTGAGCAGGCGTCGCATCCTGCCCGTCGGAGAGAATGGCTCTCTGTGGGAAACCCGCCCTTCATACGGAATCTTCGAGTTTCGCGGCATGCGTCTGCGGCTTGAGGTGGAGGACCCTTCCATGGTCCTGTTCCCGACCGACTGTGGGCTGAGCCTGATCGCCGCCCTCAATAATGGACGGGCTCCAGACTTGAAGGGCGTCCACGCCCTGGATATCGGGGCGGGTTCCGGTCTCTACAGCGTCGCTCTGCTCGCGGCCGGAGCCGAGCGGGTAACTGCTTTGGACATCAACCCCGCCTCCGCCGCCCAGACCGTGGTGAACGTGGTGATCAACGGCCTGGATGCCACGCGGCTGAACTGTGTTACCTCGCCCCTGGAGGAGTACACAACAGACGAGAAGTTCGATCTTGTGATCACCAATCCCCCGCACCTGCCTTACGATCCGAGTTATGCGAGGGACGACGGGCTGGAAACCGCGCTCGTCGCGCGAAGGGGCGGCCGCGCGATGTACGACGCCGTCGTTGAACGGATGGACACGTTGCTGGCGCCGGGTGGCATCCTGCTCATGGCACACTCCTCCCTCGCCGATATTTCCCGGACCGTCAAGGAATTCGCGGCGCGTGGTTATGAGAGCGACACGCTCGAAGTCTTCGAGATGGATATCCCACTCCTGGCATACGCCGAAAACAAAGACGCCATGCTGGGGCTACTGAAGGAGCAGCGAAAAGCTGGCCAGGCCGAGTTCGACGGATCACGCTTCACGGTGCATGCCCTGATGTTCAAGCGCCCGCTGGATGCCACTAACTGCTGAAAGCAACGGAAAGGGGCCAGCAGAGAGCTGGCGAGCCGGCCCGAAGCCCTTCGCACGGTCAATGCTTCCAGTTTTCAGAATGGGTGATGTGACCCGATCGGGGTGTGGCCCGAAATGCAGGCCGGCGCTCCCGCCCAAGAGGACAAGCGCCGCGCCGGGTAATGGGGCATCCCCGCACCCCGGAGCCTTGGCCGATTCGATTCGCATGACCCTTCTGCGCCACGCCAGCTGGCCCGACACGTGAACTTACCGACGGCGCCGTAGAGTTGTGACCGTAGGGATTTCAGAGAGCGCCGAAAATGGCTCGGCATTGCGAATATCTGCACGAGTGATACGTTCCCGATGTAACCCCGAATGGAGTTAGCATGGCCGGCTTGAGCTCACCTGGATCCGCCAGGTGCACCGATGTGGGCATTCTCGGCACCGGATCCTCCCTGCCCGAAAGGCGAGTCTCCAGCGGTGAAGTCGCCGATGTGGTCGGTGTAGAGCGCAGCTGGATCGCCGAACGTATCGGGGTGTTGGAGCGGCGCTTCTCCACCCAGGACGAGACGAGTCTCGACTTCGCGATCAACGCGGCCAAGGCAGCGCTGGAAGCGGCCGGAGTGTCCCCCCGGAAGCTCGGAGCGGTGGTGCTTGCGACGTCCACCGCGGACCGCCCTGTGCCGGGCGTTGGCGTGCAGTTGCAGGGCGCAATCGGGGCACACAATGCTGTGGCATTCGACGTGAACGCGGCGTGCGCGGGCTTCCTTGCCGCCTGCGAGATCGGTCGCGGCATGCTGGCCACGAATCCGCGCAAGGATCATGTGTTGGTCGTTGCGAGCGATACATACTCGCGCTACATGAATCCGGCCGACCATCGAACGTATCCGCTGTTCGGTGACGGGGCGGGGGCAGTGGTACTGGGCCGGGTGAAGGAAGGCGAGGGCATTTTCAGCGCAGAGCTCAGCACGGATGGTCGACTTGCGCACTTCGTCACCGGCGGCCCTCGAATCCCGAGGCCACCGCTGGTAGCCTCATCGGATGACCACTATCTCAAGATGGCTGGCCGAGAGATCGCTAGCCTGGTCAGGGAGAAGTTTCCGGATCTGGTCACTGACGCTGCGAAGGACCGCGGCATCACTTTGGGCGAGATCGACTATGTGATCAGCCATCAGGCCAATCCTCGACTCGTTGCGGAGGTCGCCCTAGCGGCCGGGTTTGAGCCTGAACAACTCGTCATCACCGGTGATTACTTGGGTAACACGGGTGCAGCATCTATTCCGATCGGGCTTGATGTCGCGGTGCGAGACGGCCGCATCCGTCATGGGGACACGATTCTAATGATCACTTTCGGCGCAGGAATGTCCTGGGGTCGGATGTTGATGCAATGGCCTTCCACGGCTCCAGTGGCGCGCCCTGATGTGGCGCCATGCCAGCCCTGACGAGGTAGAGAAATTCGTTACCCGGAGGCCGGCGCAGAGCACACCGCACGACCGTCACCACCGAGCGGCAGGCTGTGCGCCAGCAGTGGGTTGACAGGAACTTCGCCCGCTTTCTGGGCGTGCCGACGATCCGGATCACGGACTGGACGACGGGGCATGGCGACCTGCACTGGGCCAACCTCACTGCGGCTCCGCTGGTCATGCTCGACTGGGAGGGTTGGGGGCGCGTGCCCGTCGGCTACGACGTCGGCCTCCTCCACGCGTACAGCCTGACCACTCCGTCGACCGCCGAACACATCCGAACCCAGTTCGCCCACGTCCTCTGCACGCCGGCGGGCAGAACCGGTGAACTCGTAGCACTGGCCCAGCTCCTCCAAGTCGTCGGACGCGGGGGTCACCCGGAACTCGCCCCGCACCTGGTCCGGCACGCCCAACAACTGACCGGCATGCCCGTGCCAGACCCCACCTCGTGAACACCCGGTACGGCCCGAACACCGCCGCGACCGCAGCCTCCGATCCGGAGGCGCATGACCGGACTGGAGCGCCGCCGCGCCGACAGCACTGCGGCCTGGGCCGTACGCGCTGTTCACGACGGTCGGATCTGCTGGACCCGATCCTCGGTGGCACCAGCCGGTGGTCAGCGGGCCGCACCTGACCGGGGACCGCGGCGGCGCCCCGCTGTGCAGGGCGAGGCACCTCGCGTACGGGCCGAGCGACGACCGGCTGACCACAGGACGTGGGGTCAGGATTCCGTGTAACGAGCGAGAAACTCCAACTCGGCTTCGGAGATGCGCCGCGGTCGGCCGGTGTCGAGGTCGTAGGCGGCCATCTTCGTCACGGCTTCCGCGTACGTACGCTCAGCATCCCGGATGGCGTATCCGAGTTCGAGCCGAGCCCCACGACAGCTGACGACCCAGACCTGCACGTCGACCGGCTCCTCGCGGTACGTCAGCGGGGCGCGGTAGTCGACGACGGACTGGCTGACCACGAAGGCGCGCTGGCGCCGTCCGGCTTCGTCCTCCGGCAGCATGTCCTGGAGCATGCGCGTACGCGCCTCCTCCAGGTAGGTGAGGAACAGCGAGTTGTTGACGTGCCCGTAAGCGTCCGCGTCCGCCCAGCGCAGCGGCAGCGGATAGGTGTAGGTGTTCACGAAGAGGGTCTTTCTGTGCGAAGGGCTGGGTGCGCCAGCGACTGCACCAGCTGGGCGCTTGCGCGGTTCGGTTACACGGCGGGCGTCGTGCCTAGGTCTTGGCCCGCGTCCTGGGCACCGAGCTCGCCGGTGCCACTCTCCTGGATCGACTGAAGGACGTCGCGGAGCACGCGCTGCTCGGTGTCGCGCTCGTGGAAAAGCTCGCCGATGCGGGCGGTTGCCGCCGCGCTGTTCGGCCGCAGTGCGGCGCGGACCAGCTGTCGCATCTCGCGAGGCGGGCCCCCTGCAGGACGCCCCTGGGCACGCGGGCGACCACCGTGGCCGGCGAGACGTGAGTGACGGACCAGATGCCGATCGCCTCCTCAACGGCCCACACCACGGTGCGCTGGTCGGGGGCGAGCGTCAGCTGGACATCTCGGCCCAGAACCTGGCTGATGGCCGGCAGCGGGACACCGTCTGCCCCTGCCAGGGCAGCCGCTTCCTCGGCATTTGACACAACTGTCCGGGAGGCGAGGGCCGCCGCTTCCCGGCGCCAGCGGGTGGCGGCATCCTCGGCCGCGCGGTTTTCCGCGTGTCGCTGCGCGATGGCCACATCGTCCTGGTTCGCTGTCGTGGCGGCCCAGGCGTCGCGGGTCCCTCCCAGGGCGTCACGTTCGTCGTCCCCGCCGCCCTCGACCCAGGTGATCACGACGAAGCGGCAGTCGGGCATCGACGCCGGGTAGAGGACATGGCTGACGACCTCGACGGTCTCCCAGTCCAGCGTCGGTATGTTCATCCCGCAGCCGCCGAGCGTTACTCGCCCGCACCGAGGCTGTCTGCGCTCTGCCGCTGATCCCATGTGGCGCCGGCGCGGCTCCGACAGCGGAGGCTCGGGCAGGGGTGGCCCCGGGACAGCCCGACGCAACCTGCCTCCGGCACCGCCGGCCGATCGCGGCGAGCCGTCGACCGTCGCCCCTCTGGCTGATGCCGGGCCGTCAGCGTGGTCCGAACCAGCACCCCCCGCGGTCGGTTCAGGCACAGCGAAAGGTTTCTCTTCCGCACCCGCACCACCCACAGCCCTGACCGCGACCCCGTTGTTCCGCACGAAGCGAAGCCTTGTCGGTCCAGCGGAACGTGTGTCGGTGCGATCGGGTCGCCTGGGAGCTCCGCGAAGGTACCGGCCCGTCGTGTCGCCCGCCTCCGCGGACGCACCCGAGCACAGCCGGACGGCGCTGCGCTCGGGTGGTCCGGGCCGTACGTCGCCACACCGCCCGAGCCCGTCACGAGCCCGGCACCGCGCGTCACCGAGTGAGCCGCTCTGCGACCTCTCGCTGTTGTCGCGTACCGCGGCGTCGTTCAAGATCGACGGCCGCTTCGTCCAAGCCGGACGCCCGCTGACGTACCGGGGCGCGAGGCGCCACTCCCGGACGGCGCCTCGTACGGGCGAAGGAGCGGTACGCCGTCGGCGGTGACCGGCCTGGCCGCTCCGACTGCCCCGTTTCCCGACCCTCGCCTTCCCTACCCATCCGACCCACGGAGGATCCATGACCGACCGGACCGCCAGCGGCACCGCCGCGTCCCAGGACGACGTGCGCGCGCTGCTGGACTCCCTGCCCGAGACCCTGCCCTGCGACGAGATCCTGGCCATCAACAGCGGCTCGAAGTCCGACATCCACACCGAGCGGACGTACGAGTACAACGGCTGGACCTTCACCCTGCCGCCGGGGGTCTTCAAGCCGGGCGACACCAGCCGCATCGTCCACGACCGCCTCCTGGACGGCACGATCCCGGTCAAGGGCCGCTCCTACGCCGCGATGGGCGTCGGCCTCGGCGTCGAGGCGTGATCGCCGGCAGCCTCGGGGCGCGTGAGATCTACGCGGTCGACGTCCATCCGGACAGCGTGGCCACCGCCGCCGCCCACTACGAACGCATCGTCGGGGATCGGACCGACACCGTCTTCCGGCCACTGGTGTCCAACCTCTTCGAGGAGTTCCCGGACTCCGCGCGGCTGGACGTCATCACCTTCAACCCGCCCGCCGTCAGCGCGCGGACGAGCGACGACCCGACCGTGGTCCGGAACGTATGCGTGGGCGCTGAGATCGTCCTGCGCTTCTTCGACCAGATCGTCACTCGGGATCTGCTCGCTCCAGAGGGCGAGATCCACCTGATCGTGTCCAACACCGCCGAGCTGAAGCGCATCGTCGGCCACGGCATCGACGCGGGATTCCGCCCAGTCGTGCTGCACCGCCAGACCTGGGAGGGCGACAACTGCCAGGCGTACCTGTTCAAGCTCATACGGCACGACGCCGCCTGATCGGAAGGACGACGACATGCACGAGCACATAGCCGAGGCTGTCAAGGAACCGGACGTCATCACCGTCCCGCCAGGCGCGATCTGTCTCCGCTTCGAGACCATGAAGCTTTACTCGGCCCTGGGCGCGGTACGGCACCTGCTGGAGACCGGACAGGTCAAGCCCGGTGACACCCTCGTCGACAGCTCCAGCGGCATCTACGCCCACGCGCTCGCCCTGGCCTGCCACCGCTACGGCCTCAACTGCCACATCGTCGGCTCCACCACGGTCGACCGCACCCTCCGCGTTCAGCTGGAGATCCTTGGCGCCACCCTCGAACAGGTCCGCCCCTCCAAGAACCTCCGCCTCGACCAGAACCTCCGTGTCCAGCGGATCGGCGAACTGCTCCAGGAGAATCCGCACTACCACTGGATGCGGCAGTATCACGACGCCATCCACTACCTCGGCTACCGCGACATCGCCGACCTCATCCGCAAGGAAGTCCCCGAGGGCCCTCTGTCGCTCGTCGGCGGTGTCGGCACCGGCGCATCTACCGGCGCCATCGCCACCTACCTGCGCGAGGCCGGCCGCGACGTCACCCTCGTCGGCGTCCAGCCGTTCGGCAGCGTCACCTTCGGCGCCGAGCACGTCTCCGACCCGGACATGATCATCGCCGGGATCGGCAGCTCCATCCCGTTCCAGAACGTCCGGCACGACCTGTACGACCGCATCCACTGGGTCAACTTCGACTACGCCATGTCCGGCGCCGTCGAACTCCTCCGGGCCAGCGGCATCTTCGCCGGCCTCTCCGCGGGCGCCGCATATCTGGCGACGCTCTGGGAGCGGGAGCGGGACGCCGATCGTACGTACGTCTTTCTCGCCGCCGACACGGGGCACCGCTACGTCGACAGCGCCTACGCCAACCACGCCGCAGCACGGGGACTCGGCGCCATGCGGCCCCACGAGGTGACGGCGCAGGGCGAGCTCAAGCACCCGTGGTCCGCCATGGACTGGCCCCCGGCCGACAGGGCGCTGCTGCGTGGCTCGCCTGTCCTCGTGGCCGAGTCGGCCTAGCGTCCGTAGCGAGGGGGCGAGCCACGCCGCTCGCCTCACCCTCACCACTCGCGCACGACCGGAAGGTGGCTCCGTGCCCTTCGACTCCCGTAACTCCCCCGACATCCTCGACAAGCAGGTGGAACGCGGCTTCGTCCTCCTGCCGCGACTCCTCGGAGCCGCCGAGACGGCGGCCCTGGGCGAGGCTGCCGAAGCCGTGCTCGCACAGGCGACGCGCGAGGTACGGGGCGGCAGGGCCGACGCCACCGTGTGGCCGGACGGGCACCGGCTGGAGAAAGTGGACGGCACCACCGTCCACTGGGAGCCGGAGGCCCGTCCGCCTGCCGTGCGCAACCTCTCGCCCGTCACCCACCTCTCCCCGGTGCTCGACGCCCTGTGGGACGACAACCGGATCACGGCCCCCATGCGCCGGATCGTGGGCAGCGACGACCTGGGCGCGTTCACGTCCAAGCTGAACTTCAAGCGGGCGGGCGTCGGTTCGGAGTTCCGCTGGCACCAGGACTACCCGTACTGGTACTGCTGCGCGGGGCCCGGCGCCCGGGACATCGCCACCGCGATGGTCTTCCTCGACGACGTCACGGCCGACAACGGTGCGCTCCAGATCGTGCCGGGCAGCCATCGCGCCGGGCCCGCCCCCCGCGACCGGGCCGAACCCACCGGTCTGCTGGTCGACGCCGCGCGCACCGACGTCCGTGGTGCCGTGACCGTCGAGGCCCCGGCCGGCTCGGTACTGATGTTCCCCGGGCTCGTCGTGCACCGATCCGGCCCCAACCGGACGGGAAGGGACCGGCGTTCGCTGCTGCTGTGCTTCCAGCCGGCCGGGCGCCCCGAACTGGCCGACTTGCCCTACCGCGCCGAACGTCTGTCCGACCTTCCCTGAACCCTTGTTCCCCTGTCCCCCGGGCGGCACATCGCGTGTGGCCCCCTCCCCGCCGTACACACCCGAAAAGGAAAACAGCCATGTCTCCCGCACCGCCGCAGTCCATACCGGAACTCCAGCAGGCCGTCCTGGACGGGGCCTTCGGGCCGCTCCCCAGCGAGCTGGCCGTCACCAGCGCTTTCTGGGTACACCACACCACCCGCCTGGCCGGCAGCCAGGTCACCTACCGCAACCAGTACGTGCTGCTGCGCTCCGGTGACTCCTTCGGCGCCTGCTCCTTCGAGGCGGGCGACATTGCCCCGGACTTCTGCGCCGACGCCTCCGGACACACCCTGGACACCCTGATCCGCCACGAGTCCGCTCCGGTGCGCATCGCCGCCCTCGACGCCTACCTCGGACGCGTACGGCCGCACCGCGATGCGGAGGACGCCGAGGCCGTCACTCTGCCGACCGGCACGCCGGAGGTGCGGGCCGAGGCGAGGGACGCGGCCGTCGCCGGACTCCTCGACATCGCACCGGGGGCCAAGGTCGCGCTGATCGGCGTCGTCAACCCGCTGGTCGCGGCGATACGTGAGCGGGGCGGCGTCCCGCTGCCCTGCGACTTCAATCTGCGCAGCACCAACTGGGGCGACCCCGTCACCGACGACATGGACCAGGTGCTGGCCGAGACCGACGCGGTCGTCGCCACCGGCATGACCCTCGTCAACGGCAGCTTCGACCGGATCATCGAACACTGCCGCAAGCAGGACCTCCCCCTGGTGGTGTACGCCCAGACCGGCAGCGCGGTCGCGCGCGCCTTCCTGGGCGCCGGCGTGACCGCGCTGTCCGCCGAACCGTTCCCCTTCTCCCAGTTCAGCGCCGACGCCACCGCGCTGTACCGGTACCGGGCGGAGCAGGCATGAGCAGCGAGACCACGACCCCGGAGGCTGCGGCGGGAACCGGCGGCACACAGCCGGAGAGCGGTACGGACACGGACACGACCTCCGACGCCGCTGCCGTACCCGGTGACCTGGCGATGACCCGCGTCCTGTGGCCCTTCATGCTGGCCTCCGCCGTCGGCCTGGTGCCCTTCACCATCTACAGCACCTTCCTCGTCCCCATCGAAGTCTCCGGCGGCGGCGTCGCCGCGCTAGGCCAGCTGCGCGGGCTCGGCGCCTGGCCGCCCTCGCGGTGGGCACCGCGCTCGCGCCGCTGATCGACCGGGTACGCCGGGAGTGGGCCGCCGCGGGCGGTCTCGCGGTGCTCGCGGTCTCGGCGGCACTCGGTGCGAGTGGCGAGTTCCTGCTGCTGGCAGCGTTCTGCCTGCTGGTCGGCGCCGGCACCGCCGTACTCAACCCGGCGCTGACCGCGGCCGACCGGTTCGACAACGACGCCGCGGCGGGCCGCGCCGCCACCCTCATCACGGCCACCCAGGTGCTGACCGCGCTGCTCGCCGCGCACTCTCGTCGCGCTGCCCGCCCTGGTATGGGGCTGGCGGGGCGACCTGTGGGCCATCGCCGCGCTCTGCGCCGTGCCTCGCCCTGTACTTCCTCCTCCGCGGCCGCCGGAAGACCGGGACGGAGGCCGCCGAGAAGACGGAGCGGCCCGGCTACCTGGAGTCGTACCGGCTTCTGGGCGCCCTGCCGGGGTGGTGCCGCTCATCCTGGTCGCCATGCTGCGGACGGCCGCGTTCATGGGCTACCTCGCCTACCTCGCCGCCTTCTACGACGAGCGGTTCGGGCTCGCGCCCGAGCCCTTCGCGATCGTGTGGACGCTCAGCGGCACCGCCTTCTTCCTCGGCAACCTGCTCGCCGGACGGCTGCTCAGCTCCGACCGGGCGACGATCCGGGCGGAACGCCTGATGACGTTCGGGCTGATCGTGGCACTGGCCGCACTCGTCGGCGTCTTCTTCACCCGCACCCTGTGGCTGGCACTGCCCCTCACCGCTCTGGTCGGCGCCGGTCACGCGACGGTCGCGGCCTGTGTCACCACCCTGCTGGTACGGCGCTGTGGCTCCCTGCGCGGCACGGCGCTGAGCGTCAACGCCGCCGGGATGAGCTTCGGCGTCTTCCTCGGCGCCGGACTGGGCGGTGTGGGCCTGGCGCTCGGCGGCTTCGCCGGCACGGCGGCGGCCCTCGGGGGACTGACCCTCGTGGCCCTCGTCCTCGCCCGCCTCTCGGCCCGCGCCCCGGCACCGGCCGGGGAATGAACGGAAGCCCACCGCGAGCCGAGGGCCCGGCACGCGGTGGGCTCCACCGAACCGGAAAAGCTTTCAGCAGGGGGTCGGCCATGACCGTCACACCACCGGAGACGAACCGGCGCACGTCCCGCCAGCGCGCCGCCGTGGAGAAGGCGCTGGCCGATCACGCCGAGTTCGTCTCGGCACAGGAGCTCCACGGGACGATGAGCGAGTCGGGCGTCCGCGTCGGTCTCACCACCGTGTACCGCGCACTCCAGGCCCTGGAGCAGTCCGGTGCCGCCGACGTCGTCCGCGACGAGGTCGGCGAGCGGCTCTACCGGTACCGCCGTCCCGAGGCCGGCCACTGCCACTACCTGCTGTGCCGCCGCTGCCGCCGCCACGAGCCGCTCGACACGGATGCCGTCGAGGAATGGGTCGCCGCCGTCGTACGGTCGTCGGGCTTCGCGGACGTCGAACACACCCTGGAGCTCACCGGGGTCTGCGCCGGCTGCCGAACGGTGGGGGCGCGGCACGGCGGAGTTGCCCCCCTCATGGTGTGACACCGAAGCGCGCGGGGGATGCGTAGCCTCGGACGTATGCACGTTGTTGCGGTTCTCGCGCTCGACGAGGTGTCGGCCTTCGATCTCGCCATCCCCTGCCAGGTGTTCGCGCTCGTCACCGAGCCTGGCGGATCGCCCGCCTACGAGGTCCGGGTGTGCGTCGATCACGAGACGGCGGCGACGGCCGGCCCCACGGCGCCGTTCCGGGTCTCCTCCTCGTACGGCTGGGACGACATTCTCCGTGCGGACACGGTCATCGTGCCGGGGATTCCCGTCGAACGCGCACCGGATCCGCGGGCGTTACGGCTGCTGCGGAAGGCGGCGGAAGGCGGAGCGCGTATCGCTTCGATCTGCACCGGCGCCTTCGCGCTCGCGCATGCCGGGCTGCTCGAAGGCCGCCGGGCGACGACGCACTGGCGGTTCGCCGACGCGTTGGCCGAACGGTTCCCGGCGATCGACGTGGATCCGTCCGTGCTGTACGTGGACGAGGGGCAGGTGCTCACGTCGGCCGGTATCGCCGCGGGTCTGGACCTGTGCCTGCACCTGGTGCGCCGTGACCACGGTGCCGCTGTCGCCGCGAGCGCCGCGCGGATGCTGGTGATGCCTCCCCAACGATCCGGTGGTCAGGCCCAGTTCATCGAGTACCGCACGCCCGGGACCGATTCCGCCGATCTGGGCGAGACGCTGCAGTGGATGCGCCACAAGCTGGGCGAGCCGTTGTCCCTGGCCGACATCGCGGCGCACGCGATGATGAGCCGGCGCAGTCTGGCGCGGCATTTCCGCGCCCAGACGGGCACCACGCCGCTGCGGTGGCTGCTCGCGCAGCGCGTCCAGCGCGCCAGAGAGCTCCTAGAGACGACGGAGCTGCCCTTGGCGCGGGTCGCGGAGGCCACCGGATTCGGGGCGGTCGAGACGCTCCGCCATCACTTCGCCCGGCAGGTCGGCACGACACCGTCGGCGTACAGGTCCGCTTTCCGCCGCTGACGAAGCCCCGGGCCCCGGCTGGCCGTATCTTGCGCACCAGGGGCATGCGTGCCGGTGTCGCCGGGGAGCGGCCGCCGGAAGACTGGACGCGTTCCCGCCTCACGGCCCGGTCCGCGAGGCACACGTGTCCCGTCCTCACGGAGGCCACTTCATGTCTTCCCCGTCCGTACGTCCGCGTCCCGCACGCCCCCTGCCCGCGTCCACACCGTCCTCTACGACGGTGTGGAGGAGCAGGACTTCGCCGGCCACATCGAGGTGTTCGGCATCGTCGGCGAGGAGCACCTCGCGCAGTCCTTCGTCACGGCGGACGGAACGCGCCGGGTGACGACCTCGTCCGGTATGGAGATCGTCTGCCGGGACGCCTGGTCGCCGCGATCCGCCGACGTGATCGTCGTCCCCGGCGGAGGCTACGGCGAGGGTTCCGGTCTCCAGCGGGAGATCCGGCGCGGCACCCTGCCCCGGGCACTCGCGGCCGCCCGGCGGGACGGTCTGGTCATGGGCGCGGTGTGCACGGGCACCATGCTGCTGTCTGCCGCCGGCCTGACGGCCGGACGCCGCTGCACCACCCACCACATCGCCCAGGATGAACTCCGCGCCCAGGGCGGTCGCGTCGTCGGCGGCCGGGTGGTCGACGACGGCGATCTCGTCACCTGCGGAGGCGTCACCTCGGGCATCGACCTGGGGATCTGGCTGATCGAGCGGTTCTTCGGACCCGACACGGCCCTGTTCGCCGAGGAAGTCCTCGAGTACCAGCGCCGGGGCCTCGTGAACACCGCCTGACCGGTGCCGCGTCCGGTCACACCGTCGTCCCTCCCCTCGTTTTCCCTCAGCGGTACGCACCGCACCCGACACGAACGGCTTGCCCATGACCACCTACGGCATCCTTCTCTTCGACACCGTCGAGGAACTCGACTTCGCCGGCCCCTGGGAGGTCTTCACCACCTCCGCCGCCCTGCGGGGCGGGGCGGACCGCGCCCTGCTCCTCGCCGAACGCCCCGGTCCCGTCCACTGCGCCAAGGGGATGCGCGTCCTGCCGGACCACACCCTGGACGACCACCCCCCGCTCGACGTGCTCCTGGTCCCCGGAGGATCCGGCGCCCGCGAGACCGAACCGCACAACCCGCGCGTCACCACATGGATCAACACTCAGGCCGCGCGGGCCGGGTGGGTCGTCGGCGTCTGCACCGGCGCCTTCCTCCTGCACGCCGCCGGCCCGGCGCGCGGCCGTCGGGTCGCCACCCACTGGCAGTACGAGGAGGCGCTGAGGGCCCGCGGCGACGTCACCGTCGTGTCCGATGCCCGGTACGTCGTGGACGACCGGCTGCTGACCAGTCAGGGCGTGTCCGCCGGCATCGACGGCGCGCTGTGGCTCGTGGGGCGCCTGCACGGCCGCGAACACGCCCGGGCGGTGCGCCGGGAGATCCAGTACGACCCCGCGCCGCCCTACCTCGCGGACGAACCGCTCGCCCACTGACCGCTCCGACAACGAACAACAGGAGAACCACGTGAACCGACGTACCTGCTGCGCACCGCGACGCCCTCGGCGCCACCAGCCTCGCGGCCGGCTTCCCCACCGCCACGGCCACCGCCGCCACCACCGCGACCGGAACCGCCACGCCTCCCGGCTCCGGCCACCGCGCCCCCTTGCGCGCCCAGGTCGTCCTGTTCCAGGCGTCGAGGAACTCGACCTCGCCGCGCCCTACGAAGTGCTCTCGGCCTCCGACCACTTCACCGAACGCGACGTCGAGGTGCGCTACGTGACCCTCGACGGACCCAGGACCATCACCGCCGCCTTCGGCACCAGGCTCCGCGCCGACCACCGCTGGGCCCCCGAGGAGGCGGACCTCCTCGTCGTCCCCGGCGGCGGCTACGCCCGCCCGGAGGCCCCGGGTGTCCGCGCCGAGATCCGGCGGGGCGCACTCCCCCGTGCCCTCGCCGCCGCCCGGCGGCCGGGACTGACCATCGCCGCCTTGCGGCCGGCGTGATGCTCCTCTCGGCAGCCGGTCTCACCCGCGGCCGCCCCTGCACCACCCACCACCGGGCACAGGCCGACCTCGTCGAGCAGGGCGGTGTGCTGAAGAAGGCGCGGGTCGTCGACGACGGCGACCTGGTCACCGCCGGCGGCGTCACCTCCGGCCTGGACCTCGCCCTGTGGCTGGTACGACGCGAACTGGGCGTCGACGCCGCACTCGGCCTGGAAGCCATGCTGGAGTACGAGGCCCGCGGCACCGTCTGGACCGCTTGACGGCATCCGCGCGCACCATGAGGCCGTGCCCGCCGGTCCCGTCGCCCAGAGCGTGCATGCGCACGACTACCGCATCATGACTGCGGCCGACCTCGACGAGGCGCGAGCGGTGATGCTCGACGCCGTCTACCGCGACTTCGGCACCGGCTATGTGCCGCGATGGTCGGCGGGGAGCCGCTGCTGCCCGAGGCGCTACGGTGAGGAGGCCGGGTTCTACCCTTCGGAGAGCAGGGCCGGTGTCGCCGCGCCAGCGGTGCAGTGCTGCTCAGATCTGCCGAGTACGAAGGCTCCGACCCAAGCCCTCGCCTTCTCGCCGGCAGCTACGGCGGCGAATTGAGGTCGTGTCCCGCGTCGTGGTGTAGGGGATCAAGCGTTACGCGTTCCGGTACGAGGCCCCTGACGATCTCCGCAGAGGCGGCAGTCCACGAGGCGCCCTGCTGAGGCGAGTTGAACACCCGGTCCGGCGGCGCCACCTTCCCCGACCTGCGGATTCCGGCACCTTGATCGGCTACACCATCCGGCGGGACACCATCCGAATTGATAGCAAGGGCAACGCCGCCCGCGCGGGCACCCAGTTCGCGCCCGCACCCTGGCAGCTCACCGCGAGCTCTCGCTCATTCGAGCGAATTGTTTCGAATCGCCGGTCGCTGACCAACCGAACTGACAGCATGCCGCCGTTGTAGATCGCTTCGAGTCGAAGGCGGGCCATTGGAACGGCAGGTCAATGAGCGGCAGCTCTCGGTGCTGCAGTGGGTGGGCGCCGGGTGCCCTGTCAGCGTAGGGGAGACCAGCTCCTACAAGACCACCTGCCAGGCATTGCAGAACCGGGGGTTGGTCACGGTCTCCAAAAAGGGCGGGCAGTGGAGCGTCACCCTGACGAGTGCCGGCCGGCATTACCTGGCACACAGCACATACCCTCCCCGCGAGTCTCGCCTGCGGAAGACCCAGGCAGCCCCTCCGCAACCCCTGCCAATCCAAGCGCAGGAAATTCCTGCCTCCGCTCGATTGCCACGTCCTTCCCCACAGCCTCGCATGACGTTCTCGGAACAGCTGCTGCAAGAGCTCGCGGAGGCCGGCGGCAGGATCGTGAAGAACGGCAGCGGTCCTGAGTTGGAGAAGTGACCCTCCCGCCTCGCCGCAGCACGCAGATCCGGAAGGATCCCGGAGACGAAGGAGCTGTACGGGGGTTGGTGCCATGGCGGATACGAGATCAAGCTCGTCGACATCCCCGCCTGGCGCCTGGCGGCCCTCAAACCCGTCCCTGTCCCCTCACGGCTCACGCGGCCGCACAGCGTGGTGCGGGCCATGCAGAACCCCAGCCGCTGGGCCTTACCAAGCCGGTCCAAGGACGCGCCCTCAGGCTTATCCAGGCGCTGATCACCGCCACCGAGAAGGAACTCGCCGAGGCCGAGAAGAACTCCTGGATCAGGATCCCCCGCTTCGACCACACCCCGCCCGAACGCCTCCGCTTCGTCCTCAGCGGCGGCCAGCCGCACCGGGCGAGCGAATGGGCCGACACCCCCGGCCGCTCCCTCGAAGACCAACTCGCCGAGATCGCTCAAGAGGTCACCCTCCGCGGCGACGCCGCCGAACGCAGACGCCTGGACGAGATCGAAGCGGCCCGCCAGAAGCGCATCCGCTGGGAAGCCGCCATGGAAGAAGCGCGCGTCCAGTACGCCCAGGCGTACCGCGTCAGACACTTCGAAGCGCAGGAAGCGGTATGGCGCCACGCCACCCGATTGACCGAGTACGTGAGCGCTGTGCGCACGCGAGTCGAGGCCATGCCCCCGGGCCAGGCCAGAAACGAGGCCGAAGCATGGACCAGCTGGGCAGCGGCCACCGTCGAGCGCCTCGACCCGCTGAGCTCACCACCCCGGTTGCCCGACGCCCCCGAACCGCGAGCCCACGACCTAAGGCCCTTCCTCGGGCACTGGAGCCCTTACGGACCGACCTATTGAGCGCCCGCTCCGCCAATGTCCGGCCCGCCGAAGTACGGCAGGGAGGAACCCGGCCGTTCTTCCTTCAAGTTCCCGCAAAGACAGCCCACGGAAACGCGCCCTCCGCCCGGCACGACCTGCACGACCTGCACGATCAGCCAGGTGACACCCCATCAGAACGAGCGTCAAATGAGCGTCACGAGCGTCATTTCAGCGTCAAGATATCGCCCGTAACGCCCACACCGCACATAACGCGCACAGGCAAAACCGCAGGTCAGGAGCCCTTTGCGGCCGGTTCGAGGATGGCGACACACTCCACGTGGTGGGTCATCGGGAACAGGTCGAACGCCCGCAGCGTCCGTACCTTGTAGCCGTTGTCCGCGAAGTACGCCAGGTCCCGGGCCAGCGCTGCCGGGTCGCAGGCCACGTACGCGATGCGGCGGGCGCCCAGGGTGGCCAGGTGCTTGACCGTCTGCTTGCCGGCTCCCGCGCGGGGCGGGTCCAGGACGATCAGGTCGACGTTCGTGATTCCGGTACGCGGCAGGACCTGTTCGACCTTGCCCTGCTCGATACGGACCCGCTCGAAGCCCTGGAGGTTGTGGCGGGCGTCCTCCACCGCGCGCTTGCTCGTCTCGATGCCGAGCACCGCGCCCTGGTCGCCCACCCGGTCGGCGATCGCGCCCGCGAAGAGGCCGACCCCGCAGTAGAGGTCGAGGGCCGAGTCGCCCTTGCGCGGCAGCAGGCCCTGCATGACGGCGCGCATCAGGGTGTCGGCGGCCTGCGGGTGGACCTGCCAGAAGCCGCCCATGCCGACGCGGTACGTACGGCCGTCCGCCCGCTCGCGCACGAAGGCGCGGCCGTGCACCCGGTGCACTCCGCCGTCCTTCTCCTCCACGCGCAGGACCGAGACCGGCTTGTCCAGCTCGACGAGGGGGAGGCGGCCTCCCGGTCGCGGGGTGAGGACCACCTGGCGGTCGTTCGAGCCGGTGGCGGCGATCGCCTCGACCGACGCCATCTGGGGCCAGTCCTGCTTCTCGATGCCGAGTTCGCTGACGCCCGGTGCGGCGATCATGCAGTGGTCGATGGGCTGGACCTCGTGCGAGCGGTGCTTGCGCAGTCCGGCGCCGCCCGCGGCGTCGACGGCGTACTGCACACGCGTGCGCCACGCGGGCACCTCGCCCTGGGGCAGCTTGTCGCCGGGCGCCGGCATGACGGTGCCGTCCCAGCCCGCCTCCTCCGGGCTGAGGCCCGCGAGCCGCATGAGCTGCTCGGCGACGACCTCGCCCTTGAGCCGCCGCTGCGCGCCCGGCTTGGCGTGCTGCCAGTCGCAGCCGCCGCACTTGCCGGGTCCGGCGTACGGGCAGGGGGCCTCGACGCGGTCCTTGGACGCCTCTATGACCTCGACCGCGTCAGCGCGCAGGTAGCGGGAGGTCTCCCCGCCGTCCGTCACGCGGGCGCGGACCTTCTCGCCGGGCAGCGCGTGCCGTACGAACAGCACCCGGCCCTCGTCGGTGCGGGCGATGCAGTGGCCGCCGTGGGCCACGGGGCCGACCTCGACCTCGTACTCGGTTCCGACGAGGGACTGGTCGGCCGTTTCCTTGGATTCTGACTGCATGACGGGGTGGCTCCAGAGATCAAAGGGGTACGGCCGGACAACAGCCCACCAGTCTACGTGGGAGTCGTCCGGCCGTTCACCACAGCGAAGCCAGGAAGCGAAGCCAGGAGCGGCGTCAGCGCTTGCCGCTGGACTCCTTCGGGCGGCGGTCGTCCACCGGGCCCCGCCGCACCGCACCCGGCGGATTCCACTCCTGGCGCTTCTTCGCCCGCTCCTTCGCGAGCTCGGAGGACCGCAGCTGGTACGGCACCGAGGTCACCATCACACCCGGCGTGAACAGCAGCCGGCCCTTGAGCCGCAGCGCGCTCTGGTTGTGCAGCAGGTGCTCGTACCAGTGCCCGACCACGTACTCCGGGATGTAGACGCTGATCGCGTCCCTCGGGCTCTCGCGCCGCAGGCTCTTCACGTACTCGATGATCGGCCGCGTGATCTCGCGGTAGGGCGAGTCGAGGATCTTCAGCGGCACGTTGATGCCGCGCCGCTCCCACTCCTCCTTCAGCGCCTTCGTCTCGGCCGGGTCGACGCTGATGCTCAGCGCCTCCAGCTTGTCCGAGCGCGTCAGTTTGGCGAAGGCCAGGGCCCGCAGCGTCGGCTTGTGGACCTTGGAGACCAGGACGATGGAGTGGACGCGGGACGGACGGACGCTGTCGTCGGAGGGCCCCTCGTCGGCGGCGATCTCCTCGGCGACGCGGTCGTAGTGCTTACGGATCGCGGTCATCGTCCCGTAGAAGATCACCATGCCGAGCAGCGCGACCCACGCGCCGTGCGTGAACTTGGTGGCCAGCACGACCACGAGCACCAGGCCCGTGAAGAACGCTCCGAAGGCGTTGATCGCGCGGGAGCGGATCATGCGGCGGCGCGCGGCCGGGTCCTTCTCCGTGCTCAGGTGGCGGTTCCAGTGCCGCACCATGCCGATCTGGCTGAGCGTGAAGGAGACGAAGACGCCGACGATGTAGAGCTGGATGAGCCGGGTCGAGTCGGCCTCGTAGATCCAGACGAGCAGGATGGCCGCGCCCGCGAGCAGCACGATGCCGTTGGAGAAGGCGAGGCGGTCGCCGCGGGTGTGCAGCTGGCGCGGCAGGTAGCGGTCCTGCGCGAGGATCGAGCCGAGCAGCGGGAAGCCGTTGTACGCCGTGTTCGCGGCCAGGAAGAGGACGAGCGCGGTGGCGGCCGCGAGCAGCACGAAGAAGAACGTGCCGTCGCCGAAGACGGCGGCCGCGACCTGGGAGATCACCGGGTCCTGGACATAGTCCGGACCGACGGCCACGCCGTTGTGGATGAGGTCCTTCGCCGGGAACTCCGCCATCTTCACGTCGGAGGCCATGGCGAGGCCGATGATCCCGCAGAACATGGTGACGGCCAGCGCGCCCATCAGGGCGAGCGTCGAGGCGGCGTTCTTGCTCTTGGGCTTGCGGAACGCGGGCACGCCGTTGCTGATCGCCTCGACGCCGGTGAGCGCCGCGCAGCCGGAGGAGAAGGCGCGCAGCAGCAGGAAGACGAGCGCGAAGCCGGCCAGGCCCTCGTGTTCGGGCTTGATCTCGAAGTCGGAGGTCGGGGCGTGCATGGTGTCGCCCATGACGACGGAGCGATAGGCGCCCCAGGCAATCATGATGAAGACGCCCGCCACGAAGACGTACGTGGGGATGGCGAAGAGCTTGCCCGACTCCTTCACACCACGCAGGTTCATGAGCGTCAGCAGCACGATGATGCCGATGGCGCACGCCACCTTGTGCTCGACGACGAAGTGGATCGCGGAGCCGAGGTTCTCCACCCCGGACGAGATCGACACGGCGACGGTGAGGACGTAGTCGACGAGCAGGGCACTGGCGACGGTCAGTCCCGACTTGGGGCCGAGGTTGGTGTTGGCGACCTCGTAGTCGCCGCCGCCACTCGGGTAGGCACGCACGTTCTGGCGGTACGAGGCCACCACCGTGAACATCAGCACCACGACCGCGACGGCGATCCACGGACTGAAGTGGTACGCCGACACGCCCGCGATGGAGAGTACGAGGAGCACTTCTCCCGGGGCGTACGCCACGGACGAGAGCGGGTCGGAGGCGAAGACGGGAAGTGCGATGCGTTTGGGGAGGAGCGTTTCTCCCAGCCTGTCGCTACGCAGCGCCCGGCCGATCAGGATCCGTTTGGGCACGTCGGTCAGTTTGGACACGCAGAGGATCGTAAGCGTTCGAAAAGGACACCGCCCAACCACCACCCCCACTTTTACGGAACCTGAACGGGCGGCTCATGCCGGACGTGATCGATGGCGCGTTCGGGGTTGACGCTACGGTGGACGAAGACAGGGGCGAGGCAGTACCGGGCACTTTGCCCCGTGCCACCCCGGTGAGCCGAGAAGGAAGATGTGAGCAGGGTGTTTGTGCAGGTCAGCGGGGCGACCAGGAGTGCGGGGTAACGGGACGATGCACGTCGTCATCATGGGCTGCGGGCGAGTGGGAGCCGCTCTCGCGCAGACCCTGGAGCAACAGGGGCACACGGTCGCGGTGATCGACCGGGACCCCACGGCCTTCCGCCGCCTGGGGTCCGGTTTCGGGGGCCGCAGGGTCACCGGGGTCGGCTTCGACCAGGACACCCTCCGCGAGGCGGGCATCGAGGAAGCCGGCGCCTTCGCCGCGGTGAGCAGCGGCGACAACTCCAACATCATCGCGGCCCGGGTGGCCCGCGAGATGTTCGCGATCGAAAACGTCGCGGCCCGTATCTACGACCCGCGCCGCGCCGAGGTCTACCAGCGCCTGGGCATCCCCACCGTCGCCACGGTCCGCTGGACCGCCGACCAGATGATGCGGCGGCTGCTGCCCTCCGGGGCGGAGCCGCTGTGGCGCGACCCGAGCGGCGGTGTGCAGCTCGCCGAGGTGCACACCTCCCCCGCCTGGATCGGGCACAAGATCAGCCGGCTCCAGGAGGAGACGGGCGTGCGCGTCGCGTTCCTCACCCGGCTGGGCGAGGCCGTACTGCCGACGTCCCAGACCGTGCTCCAGGAGGGCGACCTCGTCCACGTGATGATGCGCACGGAAGAGATCGCGAAGGTCGAGGCGGCCTGCTCGCAGGGTCCCGAGGAGGGCGGTCACGCATGAGGGTCGCTATTGCCGGTGCCGGCGCGGTGGGCCGTTCCATCGCGGGCGAGCTGCTGGAGAACGGTCACGAGATCCTGCTCATCGACAAGGCGCCGACCGCCATCTCGGTGGAGCGGGTGCCGCTCGCCGAGTGGCTGCTGGCCGACGCCTGCGAGATCACCTCGCTCGACGAGGCGGCGCTCCAGCGCTGCAACGTGGTGATCGCGGCGACCGGTGACGACAAGGTCAACCTGGTCGTCTCGCTGCTCGCGAAGACCGAGTACGGGGTGCCGCGCGTCGTCGCCCGCGTCAACAACCCCAAGAACGAGTGGCTGTTCACCGAGGCATGGGGCGTCGACGTCGCGGTCTCCACGCCGCGCCTGATGTCGGCGCTGGTCGAGGAGGCGGTGAGCGTCGGCGATCTCGTACGGCTGCTGCGCTTCAGCCACGGCGACGCCAACCTCGTCGAGCTGACGCTGCCGCCCGAGTCGGCGCTGGCCGGCACGCAGGTCGGGGACGTGGACTGGCCCGAGGACACCTCGCTGGTCACCATCATCCGCGGTACGCGCGTGCTCACGCCGAGCCAGGAGGAGACCCTGGAGGCGGGCGACGAGCTGCTGTTCGTGGCCGCTCAGGCGCGCGAGGAGCAGCTGGAGGACCTGCTGTCGGTCCGCAAGGCGGACACGGCGGCTGACGCCGTACGCATGCGAGTGGGGCCCGCGACCGTGACGGTCGCGGGCCCCACTCGTGTACGGACCGGGAGGATCAAGGTCCTCGTGCCGCGCCGCGGCGGCCGCGGCCGCCTTGCGCTCCTTCTCGGCCTTCTCCTGTGCCTCCATCTCGGCGAACACGTCGATGGGCGGCGGCGCCTTCGCCAGAAAGACCCAGGTCAGGTAGACCGCGAGCAGGAACGGCGGGATCTTCAGCGCGACCAGGACCCAGCCGAGCTGGGTGGTGTCCGCCCACCAGTACAGCGGGAAGAGGATCGCGCACTTGCCGAGCAGGATCAGGCCCCAGGCCCAGCTCGCCTTGGCGTACGCCTTCTTGCGCCCGGGGTTGCGCGTCCGCCAGGAGAGGTTCTCCTTGAAGATCGGGCCGAGGATCAGACCGATCAGCGGGACGCCCGCGAGCGTGGTCACGATGTACGCGAGGGCGAGGCCCAGGGTGTAGATCATGCCCGGCAGGTAGAAGTCCTTGGCGTTGCCGGTCATCATCGCGAAGACGACACCGAAGGCGACTCCGAAGACCCCGCTGAAGGCGTGCTTGACGGTGTCCCGGCGGATCAGCCGTACGGCGACGAGCAGCAAGGACACCGTGAGAGCGGCGATGGCCGAGACGTGCAGGTCCTTGTTGATCGTGAAGATGGTCACGAACAGCAGACCGGGGAGCACGGTCTCCACCATGCCCCTGAGGCCGCCGAAGGCCTCGAAGAGGGCGGCCTCCGTGACGGCCTTCGCGTCCTGGGCGTCCTGAGCGGCTGCTGCGCTGTCGTGATCCGTCGCGGTCGGCTTGTCGAGAGACGTCACCGGCTACTCCTGTCCGAGCGGTCGGAGTTCGTATTTGGGATTGAAGAGCACCCGGCGGCCGTGACTCATGGAGATCCGGCCCGAGGCGATGAGCCTGCGGCCCGGTTCTATGCCCACGATGGAACGACGGCCCAGCCACACCACGTCCAGCGGCGCGGTGCCGTCGAACAGCTCCGCCTCCAGGGCGGGTACACCGGCGCGAGGACGCAGGGTGACCGTGCGCAGGGTACCGGTCACCTTCACCACCTGGCGGTCGTCGCAGTCGCAGATGCGTGAGCACCCCGCGGCCTGGGCGTCCTCCTGCAGCTCCGCGGAGTGCAGGTCCTCCTGCGAGGTGGACAGCCGGTCGAGCATCCGGCGGAACCGGCCGGTTGGCTTCTCCGAACGTGGTACGGCACTCATACACGAAGCGTACCGGGGAGCGGGCCCGCCCGGATCACACCGGACCGGCCCCGGATCACACCGGACCGGCCCCGGACCGCACCGGACCGGCCCCGTCTCACCGCTCGAAGCGGTATCCCATGCCGGGTTCGGTGACGAAGTGCCTGGGGTGCGAGGGGTCCGCCTCCAGTTTGCGGCGCAGCTGCGCCATGTAGACCCGCAGGTAGTTGGTCTCGGTGCCGTACGAAGGGCCCCAGACCTCCTGGAGGAGCTGCTTCTGGCCGACCAGGCGGCCCGTGTTCCGTACGAGCACCTCCAGGAGGTGCCATTCGGTGGGCGTCAGCCGTACGTCCCTGCCGTCGCGGTGCACCTTCTTCGCGGCCAGGTCGACGGTGAAGTCGCCGCCCGCGTCGACGAGCACGTCGTCCTCGGCGGCGCCGGCCGGCTCGGCCCTGCGGACCGCGGCGCGGAGCCTGGCGAGCAGCTCGTCCATGCCGAAGGGCTTGGTGACGTAGTCGTCGGCCCCGGCGTCCAGCGCCTCCACCTTCTCGTCGGAGGTGTGGCGGGCGGAGAGCACCAGGATCGGTACGCGTGTCCAGCCGCGCAGCCCCCTGATCACCTCCACACCGTCCATGTCGGGCAGGCCGAGGTCCAGGACGACCACGTCGGGGTGGCGGGCGGCCGCGAGACGGAGCGCGGTCGCTCCGTCGGGGGCCGAGTCGACTTCGTACGTGCGCGCCTTCAGGTTGATCACGAGGGCGCGCACGATCTGCGGCTCGTCGTCGACCACGAGCACCCGGGTCATGGAATGCCTGCCTTTCTGCGGGACGTGCAAAACAGCGTGGGCGCCCGGGTCATGAGGTGACCTGGGCGGGGAAGCCGGGGCCTGCCGGAGGGTGTCCCGGGGCCGCCTTGAGGGTGAGGACCATCGTCATGCCGCCTCCGGGCGTGTCCTCGGCGGTCAGCGTGCCGCCCATGGTCTCGACGAAGCCGCGGGCGACGGCGAGACCGAGGCCGACTCCGGCTCCGCGCGGGGCGTCGCCGTAGCGCTGGAACGGCTCGAAGATCCGCTCCTTGCCGTCGTCCGGCACGCCGGGTCCGCGGTCCGCGACGCGCAGCTCGACACGGTCGCCGAGCGCGCTCGCGGCGACGGAGACGGGGGTGCTGCCGGGGCTGTACTTGACGGCGTTCTCGACGATGTTGGCGACGGCGCGTTCGAGGAGTCCCCGGTCGACGGCCACCATCGGCAGGGACTCCGGGATGTCGAGGCCGACGCTCTCGGCCGGTACGCCGACGAGGGCCATCGGAACGACTTCGTCGAGGTCGGTCTCGCGGAGGAGCGGGGTGACGGTGCCGGTCTGGAGCCTGGACATGTCGAGGAGGTTGCCGACGAGGTGGTCGAGGCGGTCCGCGCCCTCCTCGATGCTCGCGAGCAGTTCCGCCACGTCGGCCTGCGACCAGGCCACGTCGTCGGAGCGCAGGGACGACACGGCGGCCTTGATGGCGGCCAGCGGTGTACGCAGGTCGTGGCTGACGGCGGCGAGCAGGGCGGTGCGGATGCGGTTGCCCTCGGCGAGCTTGCGCGCCCCCTCGGCCTCCCCGACCAGACGCTGCCGGTCGAGTACGACGGCGGCCTGGGCGGCGAAGGCGCCGAGCACCCGGCGGTCCTCGGCGGGCAGCACGCGGCCGGAGAGCGCGAGCGCCATGTGGTCACCGATGGGCATGTCCACGTCAGCATCCTCGGGGCGGCCGAGCGGCCTGGGCCCGACGCCGGCGGCGCAGGTCCAGGGGTCGACGTCGCTCTCGCGTTCCAGCAGCGCCACGGACTCCATGGCGAAGGTCTCCCGCACCCGCTCCAGGAGGGCGTCCAGGGTCGTCTCGCCGCGCAGGACGTGCCCGCGAGGAAGGAGAGGATCTCGGACTCGGCGCGCAGCCGGGCGGCCTGGTGGGTGCGGCGGGCGGCCAGGTCGACCTCGGAGGCGACCGCGACGGCCACCGCGAAGAAGATCACTATGGCGACGATGTTCTTCGGATTGCTGATCGTCAGGGTGTGGGTGGGCGGCGTGAAGTAGTAGTTCAGCAGGAGCGAGCCGACGGCGGCCGACGCGAGCGCGGGCAGCAGTCCGCCGAGCAGGGCGGCGACGACGGTGAGGAAGAGGAAGAGCAGGACGTCGTTGGCGAGCCCGGGGCCGTTCTCCATGCTGGTGAGCAGCAGCGAGAGCAGGACGGGCGCGGCGACGCCGACCAGCCAGCCGGAGACGATCCGGGCCCGGCCGAGGCGGGCGCCGCGGGCGACGGGCAGGCCCCGGCCCTTGGCGACGTGGTCGTGGGTGACGATGTGGACGTCCAGGTCGGGTCCGGACTCGCGGGCCACGGTGGCGCCGACGCCGGGGCCGAAGACGTACTGCCAGGTCTTGCGGCGGCTGGAGCCGAGCACGATCTGGGTGGCGTTGACGCCGCGGGCGAACTCCAGCAGCGAGGAAGGGACGTCGTCGCCTATGACGTGGTGGAAGGTGCCGCCGAGGTCCTCGACGAGGGTGCGCTGTACGGCGAGTTCCTTGGGCGAGGCCGAGGTCAGCCCGTCGCTGCGGGCGACGTAGACGGCGAGGATCTCGCCGCCGGAGCCCTTGGCCGCCATGCGCGAGGCGCGGCGGATGAGCGTACGGCCCTCGGGTCCGCCGGTGAGGCCCACGACGATGCGCTCGCGCGCCTGCCAGGTGGAGCGGATGTTGTGCTCGCCGCGGTACTGCTGGAGGTACTCGTCGACACGGTCGGCGACCCACAGGAGCGCCAGTTCGCGCAGCGCGGTGAGGTTGCCGGGGCGGAAGTAGTGGGACAGGGCGGCGTCGAGCTTGTCCGGCTTGTATATGTTGCCGTGGGCCATGCGGCGGCGCAGCGCCTGGGGCGACATGTCGACCAGCTCGATCTGGTCGGCGCGGCGGACGACCTCGTCGGGTACGGTCTCCCGCTGCCGTACGCCGGTTATCGACTCGACGACGTCGCCGAGGGACTCCAGGTGCTGGATGTTGACCGTGGAGATGACGTCGACGCCCGCCTGGAGCAGTTCCTCGACGTCCTGCCAGCGCTTGGCGTTGCGCGATCCGGGGACGTTGGTGTGGGCGAGTTCGTCGACGAGGGCGACGGCGGGACGGCGTTCGAGGACCGCGTCGACGTCCATCTCGGTGAAGACCGTGGAGCGGTACTCGATCGTGCGGCACGGGATGTGCTCCAGACCGTGCAGCATCACTTCGGTGCGCGGCCGGTCGTGGTGCCGGGCGAAGGCGACCACGCAGTCGGTGCCGCGCTCGACCCGGCGGTGGGCCTCGGAGAGCATGGCGTACGTCTTGCCGACACCCGGCGCCGCGCCGAGGTATATCCGAAGCTTGCCGCGTCCCATGGCCCCATTGTCTTCCAGCGAGGTGCTGCGGCCCGACGGGCCGGCTCCGGTGAAGCTACATCCCCGGAATGCGGCAAAACGGGCGAGGGGCGGGGATCAGGTGCGTATTGACACGACTCTGACGCCCGCCGGCGGCCCTCTCGGACTCAGACGTGCTCGACGAGGTGGCCGTCGCCGAGTTCGAGCACCCGGTCGGCGAGCCCCAGGAGCTGGGCGTCGTGCGTGGCGACCAGCGCGGTGACGCCCTCACTCCGTACGACCGCCCGCAGCAGCTCCATCACGGCGAGGCCGGTCTCCGCGTCGAGCTGGCCGGTGGGCTCGTCCGCGATCAGCAGCGCCGGCTTGTTGGCGAGCGCGCGGGCGATGGCGACACGCTGCTGCTGGCCGCCGGAGAGCTCGCCGGGACGCTGCGCCGCGCGGTCGGCCAGGCCGACGAGGGCGAGCAGCAGCTCGACGCGCTCCTCGCGCACCTTGGGGTCGGTCCTGCGCAGCCGCATGGGTACGCCGACGTTCTCGGCGGCGGTGAGGACGGGGATCAGGCCGAAGGACTGGAAGATGAAGCCGATGCGGTCGCGGCGCAGTGCGAGCAGGCCGTCCTCGCCGAGGCCCGCCAGTTCCGTGCCGTCGACGACGATGCGGCCCCGGTCGGCGGCGTCGAGGCCGCCGACCAGGTTGAGCAGGGTCGTCTTGCCGGAACCCGACCGGCCCTTGAGCGCGACGAGCTCGCCGCGCGGCACGCGGAAGGAGACACCGCGCAGCGCGTGGACGGCCGCCGCCCCCGTGCCGTAGGAGCGGTGCAGGTCCGTCACCTCGACCATGGGCCCCGCGGCCGGATCCGCGGCCACGGCCGTGCCTGTGCTGCCCCTGGTGCTCTCGCTCATACGTGCTCCCCGTGCGGTGGTCCGGCCGGGCGCCAGTATGGTCACGACGGTTCCGGACCCGCAACGGTCAGCGCCCGGCCGCGAGTTCCCTGAGCGCGATGGTGAGCCCGAGGACGTTCACCCGGGGCTCCCCCATGAAGCCGAGGGTCCGTCCTTCGGTGTGGTCCTCGACCAGCTTCTCCACCTGCCCGGCGTCCAGGCCGTTCCTCTCGGCGCCGCGGGGCACCCGGAGGCCGGCGCACCGGGGAGAGATGTGCGGGCCCAGTCCCGAGCCGGACGAGGTGACGGCACCGGCCGGCACGTCCGCGGGCCCGACCCGGTGACCGGCCGTGGAGTTGTCCCTGATGACGGCGGCCCTGGCCTCCTTCACCCAGGCGATCAGCTCTTCGTTGCCGCCGGAGCGGTTGGTCGCGCCGGGGACGGTGTCGCCCGCCTCGCAGACCACCAGGTCGCCGACGCGCAGGCCGGTGCCCGGCACCCGCTCCGCGCACGACGTGGCCCAGGGCCTGTTCGCCGCAGTACGACTGCCAGTCGGTGTTGGTGACGAAGGACGCGGCGGTGCTGAACGCCTGGTCCGGATCGATGGAGGAGAGGCCGAGCGATCCGGGGAGGGAGCCCTGGACGCGCTGGAGCAGATGAAGGAAGAGGACGCTCACCGCGGAGAAGGCGAGGACCCCGCGCAGGTACGCGGGCCGGCGCATCCGCACGGTGGGATCGGCGCCGACCGCCCGGCAGATCCACTTCTCCACCCGCAGATGGGCCGGTGAGGAGGAGACGCGGGCCATGTGGGTCGCCGAGGGGCCGGTACACCAGGCCGAGCGCCACGACGAGCGAGAGGAGCCGGAGCACACCGGCGAGGACAGGGCTCATGACGGGGCTCGGAATCTCTCCGGGTGCACAAGGGCGAGGACGAGGCAGCCCAGCAGGGAGACGGCCACGACCAGCCCGACGATGTTCTCGGCAGTCGCAGCTTCGTCACCCCCTGGCGACGAGTGCCACCAGCGCGAAGACCGCGAGTGTGGTGACGACGAAGGCCAGGTCGGCCATCGGGTGCTCCTGGATGGGGTACGGATTCTCCGGCCTCCCGAGGAAACCCCCTCCCCCGCCGGACCGGGCCGTCCGTTGACACCTCCCATACGGCCGGGGGCGCCGCGTTGACCAGCTCCATACGGAACGCAGAAGCCGGTGGGCCGCACCCCCGGTTCGGGAGTGCGGCCACGGCCTCTCTGCTGTGGTTCGGCTTCGCCGGACCAGGACGGTCAGCGCACCTCGGTGATCTCGGGACCACGCTGCAGCTGTCCCATCCCGCCGGAGAAGCGCGAGCCCTCCTGCTCCTCCTGCTGGACGCCCTCGGGCACCATCTGCGCGTCGTTCGGCAGCTTGAGGACGATCGGGTCACGCGGCGCCATCGGCCCCTCGCCCCGTACGACCACGGTGTCCTTGAAGACGTGCTCCAGCACGCCCGCGGCCTCCGGGTGCACCGCGCCCTGGCCGGAGATCACTCCGCGCAGGAACCAGCGCGGCCCGTCGACGCCGACGAAGCGCACCATCTGCACGCCACCCGTGCCGTCCGGCAGCTGTACGGGCACCTGGGCCCGCAGCTCCCAGCCCAGCGGGCCCTCGACCTCGTCGATGACGCCGCCCTGCTGGGTGATGCCCGACGCGATCTCCTCGCGGACCTCTCCCCAGATGCCTTCCTTCTTGGGTGCCGCGAAGGCCTGGAGCTGGACGCGCTGTCGCGCAGCACGACCGTCGCCGCGACGATCGCGTCGCCCGCGACCTCGACCCGCAGTTCCATGCCCTCGACCCCGGGCACGAACATTCCGCCCAGGTCGACCCGGCCCTCGCCGGGCTCCATGACCTCGGACACGTCCCACGGACCGTCCGGTCGGGGCGCCGGCGGCAGGTTCACCCTGCGCGCCCCACGTCGCCGTCGGCGGCCTCATAAACTCGACGTCGTCGACGACCTGCTCGGCCTCGCCCGCCACGTCCTGGGCGGATTCGCTCTTCTTGCGACGTCCGAACACGTCACTGTCCTTCCCGGTCGGATACGACCGATGCGTATCGATTCCCACCCGTCCGGCCGTCCACGGCGGCATGACCGCCGGTGGAACCGAAGCCCCCCTCGGCCCGCGCCGATCCGGGAAGCTCCGCGACCTCGTGGAAGCGCACCTTCTCGACCTGCTGGACGACCAGTTGGGCAATCCGGTCGAAGCGCTCGAACCGCACACTTTCGCGCGGGTCGAGATTGACCACGATCACCTTGATTTCCCCACGGTACCCGGCATCCACCGTCCCCGGGGCATTCACGAGGGCGACTCCGCAGCGGGCGGCGAGACCGGACCGCGGGTGCACGAAGGCCGCGTACCCGTCGGGCAGCGCGACCGACACCCCGGTGGGGAGCACCGCGCGTTCGCCGGGAGCGAGTTCGGCGGCTTCCGTGGTGACCAGGTCGGCTCCCGCGTCGCCCGGATGTCCGTACGAGGGCAGCGGTACGTCGGGGTCGACCCGGCGGATCAGCACGTCGACAGGGTTACGGGTCACGGGTTCACCTCGAAGGCGCGGGCGCGCCGGGCCTGGTCGGGGTCGGCCATCGCCGCCCGGATCTCCTCCGGGCGGCCGTTCTCGATGAAGTGGCCGACCTTGACTTCGATGAAGAGGGCGTCGGCGCGGACGGCCACGGGCCCGTCGGGGCCGCCGATCCGTCCGGTCGCCGTGGAGTAGATCTTGCGGCCGTGCACCGCGGTCACCTCGGCGTCGAGGTGCAGCACGTGCCGACCGGCACGGGGCGTACGAAATCGGTCTCCAGCCGGCCGGTCACCGCGATCACCCGCAGCAGCCAGTTCAGCGAGCCGAGCGTCTCGTCGAGCGCCGTGGCCAGTACGCCGCCGTGCGCGAGCCCGGGAGCACCCTGGTGGGCGGCCTTGACCGTGAACTCGGCCGAGACCTGTACGCCTTCACCGGCGCGAGCCTGGAGGTGCAGCCCGTGGGGCTGGCCCCCGCCGCAGCCGAAGCAGTGCTCGTAGTGCGCGCCGAGGAGCTCTCCGGGCGGCGGTGCGTCGGGGTGCCTGACCGGGGCTATGGCGTCGGCCGGGGGGATCAGGGCCGCGGGCCCGGGGGCCGTCTCCCGGGGGTTCTCAGTACTCACAGGCGCAGACCTTACCCGCGCGGGTACGCGCAGGTCGCGCCATGTCAAGCTTGGTTTCATGCAGCCTTCAGCCCCGCAGTACGCAGAACGTCTGACCGCACCCCGTTCCTGGTGGGTCATCGCCGGGCTCCTCGGCATCGCGGGCGGGCTGATGCTGCTGCCCCTGGGCGTGCTGCCGATGCTCGGCGGACTGCTCGGCGCCGGCGCGCTCGCCGCCGCGGGTGTGAGTGCGTACGGCTCCCAGCAGATCCGGGTCGTCGGGGACGCGCTGATCGCGGGCAACGCCCGTATCCCGGTCTCCGCGCTCGGCGAGGCCGAGGTGCTGGGCGCCGAGGAGGCCCGCGCCTGGCGGTCCCACAAGGCCGACACGCGCGCCCACATGCTGCTGCGCAGCTACATCCCGGGAGCGCTGCGCGTGGAGGTCACCGACCCGGCCGATCCGACGCCGTACCTGTACCTCTCGACCCGTGATCCCGAGGGCCTGGCCGCGGCTCTCGCGGCCGTACGGGCGGGCTGAGCGGGGCGGCTAGCCCTCCAGCTCCTTGCGGTCCCGACCGGGCTCGGCCGGGGGCTGCTCCAGGGGCGGCAGCTCGGGCAGCGCGTCCCAGGGGATCTGGGTGCGGCGCAGGTCCGCACGGACCCGTTCGGCGAGCTTTCTGGTGTCGCGCCGGTTCATCACGGCGCCGACGCGGCGCCGACCATGAACGGCATGAGGTTCGGCAGGTTGCGGACCATGCGCTTCATGATCTGCTGCCGCAGCTGGCGCTTCATCTGGCTGCCGAGCGCGGTGTTGTACGTGGCCGGTCTGGTCACGTCGATGCCCCGCTCCTGGGACCAGGCGTTGAGGTAGGCGGTGGAGCGCTGGGTGAGATTTCCGGGCGGCCGCATGCCGTAGACCTCGTGCAGCTCCGCGATGAGCTTCAGCTCTATCGCGGCGACGCCGGTGATCTCGGCAGCCAGCTCGGCCGGCATGGCGAGGGGTACGGGCAGCATGGCCGCCGCACCGATGCCCGCCCCCACGGTGGAGGTGCCGTTGGCCGCACCCGTCACCAGTCTGTCGGCGATCTGTTCCGGACCGAGGCCCGGGAACTGCTTGCGCAGGGTCGGCAGGTCACGTACGGGAACGCGCGGCGCGTTCTCGATGATCCGGTCGGCGAGGAAGCCGATACCGGCCTTCGCGCTCTCGCCGCCCCTCCGTACGCCCTGCCTGACAGCCGCCAGGCGCCGGGCCCCGGCCGGGACCCTTCCGCCACTTCGAGCGAGGCCGTCAGGCCCCGCTCGTCGTCACGTGCGCCGACGGCCGCGCTCACGTCTTGCTGCGCCTCCGGGGAATCCTTCCTCCGGAAGCGCTTCCTCCTGGACGGTGTCGCGCCTGCCACGGCCGGCCCGACCTAGTCGCAGTCGCGGCAGATCGGCTGACCGTTCTTCTCCCTGGCCAGCTGGGAACGGTGGTGCACGAGGAAGCAGCTCATGCAGGTGAACTCATCGGCCTGCTTGGGCAGGACACGCACGGCGAGCTCTTCGTTGGAAAGATCGGCGCCGGGCAGTTCAAGCCCTTCCGCCGCCTCGAATTCGTCCACGTCAACGGCCGATGCCGTCTTGTCGCTCCGACGCGCCTTGAGCTCTTCAAGACTGTCGGAATCGACGTCGTCATCGGTCTTGCGTGGGGTGTCGTAATCCGTTGCCACTGTCGCTCTCCCCCTCTGGGTAGTTGCGGTGTCTCAGCGCACGTAACGCGTGAGAGGCCGGACTTGTGCCCGACCTGAGGCGGAGATTTTGCCTCACATCAAGGTCTGTTACTCAATCGACACCCAACCGGTCCCCTGTGGAGTGGTCGGTTTGGATGGCGATCGGGACCGTACACGGTCCGAATGTCGCACTTCACGGGCGCCACCCCGTGTACTTCCCGTGATGCCACCCCCAGGAAACCCGGACTTTTCCCTGCTTTCCGGGGGAGTTGGCGATCACGGAGTGTAGATGGCCGGAAATTCGAGCCTGTGATCGATCACACACAGAACCCTCCGGACCAGGTCTTGAAAATTCCGCTTAAAGCGAACGGATTGACGTCTGCGCGAAACGTCTCAGATCGGAAGAGTGACGCGCATCACGAGGCCGCCGCCCTCGCGGGGCTCCGCGATGATACGGCCTCCGTGGGCCCTCGCGACGCTCCGCGCGATGGACAGGCCCAGACCCACGCCCTTGTCGCTGCCGGTGCGCTCCGTGCGCAGGCGCCTGAACGGCTCGAAGAGGTTGTCGATCTCGTACGCGGGAACCATTGGTCCCGTGTTCGAGACCACCAGGAGCGCCTGGCCGGGCCGGCTCTCGGTGATGACCTCGACCCAGCCTTCCTCGGGGGCGTTGTAGCGCACGGCGTTCTGCACCAGGTTGAGGGCGATCCGCTCCAGCAGTACGCCGTTGCCCTGCACGACGGCGGGCGCCCGCTCACCACGGATCTCCACGCCCTTGGCCGCCGCCTCGCCGTGCACCTGGTCGATGGCGCGCGAGGCGACCTCGGCCAGGTCCACCGGCTTGCGTTCGATGATCTGGTTCTCGCTGCGGGCGAGCAGCAGCAGACCCTCCACGAGCTGCTCGCTGCGCTCGTTGGTGGCCAGGAGCGTCTTGCCGAGCTGCTGGAGCTCGGGGGGCGCCCCCGGATCGGACAGGTGGACCTCCAGCAGCGTCCTGTTGATCGCGAGCGGCGTGCGCAGCTCGTGCGACGCGTTGCCCACGAACCGCTGCTGGGCGGTGAACGCCCGCTCCAGGCGGTCGAGCATCTCGTCGAAGGTGTCGGCGAGCTCCTTCAGCTCGTCGTCGGGGCCGTCCAGCTCGATCCTCCGGGTCAGGTCCGTTCCGGCCACCCTGCGGGCCGTACGCGTGATCCTGCCGAGCGGGGACAGGACGCGTCCCGCCATCGCGTAACCGAAGGCGAAGGCGATGATGCTGAGTCCGAGCAGGGCGAGCAGCGAGCGGCTGAGCAGCTCGTCGAGCGCCTGCTGGCGCTGGTGGTTGACGCAGGCGTTCATGGCCGCGTTGAACTGCTCGGGCGAGGCGTTGTCGGGCAGGCCCAGGCCGCACACCGCGCTCTCGACCTTGCCGCTCACGATCTTGAAGGGGAGCTCACTGCCCACCGCGAGGGCCTGGGCCGCCAGCAGGTAGATGATCGAGAGCAGCAGGATGCCGGCGATCAGGAACATGCCGCCGTACAGCAGGGTGAGCCGTATCCGGATGGTGGGGCGCAGCCAGGGGAAGGAGGGTTCGTGCTCCCTCGGGTCCCAGGTCGGTTTCGGCGGCGCCGCGGGCGGCGCCGGGGTCGATGCCATCGCGCGTCAGATCCGGTAGCCGGAGCCGGGCACCGTCACGATGACCGGCGGCTCGCCGAGCTTGCGGCGCAGCGTCATCACCGTGACGCGCACGACGTTGGTGAACGGGTCGGTGTTCTCGTCCCAGGCCTTCTCCAGCAGCTGCTCGGCCGACACGACGGCCCCCTCGCTGCGCATCAGCACCTCCAGCACCGCGAACTCCTTCGGCGCCAGCTGGATCTCCTGGCCGTCGCGGAAGACCTCGCGGCGGTTCGGGTCGAGCTTGATGCCGGAGCGCTCCAGGACGGGCGGCAGCGCGACCGTCGTACGGCGCCCGAGGGCCCGTACCCGCGCGGTCAGCTCGCTGAAGGCGAAGGGCTTGGGGAGGTAGTCGTCCGCGCCGATCTCCAGGCCCTCGACGCGGTCGCTGACGTCACCGGAAGCGGTGAGCATCAGCACACGGGTGGGCATGCCGAGCTCGACGATCCTCCGGCAGACGTCGTCACCGTGGACCAGCGGGAGGTCACGGTCGAGCACGACGACGTCGTAGTCGTTGACCCCGATACGTTCCAGGGCGGCGGCGCCGTCGTACACCACGTCGACGGCCATGGCCTCCCGGCGCAGTCCGGTGGCCACCGCATCGGCGAGCAGCTGCTCGTCCTCGACGACGAGTACGCGCACGTCGCATTCCTTCCGCTGACTGCCCATGCGGGCAGGGGTGTGTCCCATTGGCTGTGTGCTGCCATCCTGCCCCTTTCGGCCATAAACCGGCGGTAAGGCGGTACGCCGGGGAAGGGCCCCGGGGGTCCGCACGAGCGAACCCGGTCGGGCATGGGTGGGGATTTCCATGATTCCTGGGCCAGTTGAGGTTTTCCCGGGGCGGCCTTTGGGGAGGACGACTGCACACCCGCGATCACGCCCTGTATGTGGCACGCCACAACCTGCTCTGTCCCCCTGACGGAGAGTGATCAACCCACCCTCGGCACACCCCCGTGCCACCGACCCATGACGAGGGGGCGCACCCATGGACGCTTTCACCGCAGGCCTGCTGCAGCGCATAAAGGCCACGGAATCAGACCTCACGATGGCTCGAGAGACGGGCGACGACTTCCTGGCGGAGGTGGAACAGGCGGAGCTCGAGGACCTGCACCGCCTCGCCGCGGAGCACGGCGTGCAAGTGGGCGCCGTGAGCGCCTGACCCGTCGGCCGACCGTACGGAGCACGCGAAGGGCCCCGGCGCCAGGAAAAGGTGCCGGGGCCCTTCGCGCCCTGCCGGAGCTCCGCCGCTCCCTAGTCGTGCCAGGCGCCGAAGTCCTCCAGCAGGGCCTGGAGCGGCTCGAAGACTCCCGGCGAAGCCGCGATCGCCAGCTCCCCGGACGGGCGCTCACCGGGCCGCCCACCCGTCAGCGCGCCCGCCTCCCGGGCGATCAGGTCCCCCGCCGCCAGGTCCCACGGGTTGAGGCCGCGCTCGTAGTAACCGTCCAGGCGTCCGGCGGCCACATCGCTCAGGTCGATCGCCGCCCGACCCGCCGCGACGGATGTCCCGCAGCCTCGGGATGAGCTGCTGGGCGATGTCCGCCTGGTGGCTGCGGACCGTGGCGACGTAGTTGAAGCCCGTCGAGACCAGGGCCTGGTCGAGCGGCGGCGCGGGCCGCACGCGCAGCGCGGCGCCGTTGGCGTACGCGCCGCCGCCGAGCACCGCGTGGTACGTCTCGCGGCGCATCGGCGCCTCCACGACGCCCACCAGCGTCTCGCCGTCGCGTTCGGCCGCGATGGACACCGCCCAAGTGGGCAGTCCGTACAGGTAGTTGACCGTGCCGTCGAGCGGATCGATCACCCAGCGCACCCCGCTCGCGCCCTCGCTGCTCGCGCCCTCCTCGCCCAGGATCCCGTCGTCGGGGCGGCGTTCGGCGAGGAAGCCGGTGATCAGCTTCTCGGCGGCGATGTCCAGTCCGTGACGTCGTCGATGGGGCTGGACTTGGTGGCGGCGACGCCCAGGTCCGCGGGCCGGCCGTCCCGCAGCAGTTCACCGGCGCGCCGGGCGGCCTCCAGGGCGAGTTCGAGCAGCTCGACGTGAGGGGATCGGTCACGGCTCTCCTTTGTGCGCGGGGGTGGGGCAGGGGTTACGCGTACGGACTGTCGGCGCCCGCGGCTGCGGGCCTGGGGGACCTGGCCGGGCAGCAGCCGACCGGGCAGAGGTCGTGGCTCGGGCCCAGGGCTCCCAGCGCGCACCGCTCCACCGCGAGGCCCCGCTCGGCGGCCGCCCGCTCCAGCACCAGCTCGCGCACCGCGGCGGCGAAGCGCGGATCGGCGCCGACGGTCGCGGACCGCCGGACGGGCAGGCCGAGTTCGGCGGCCTTGGCGGTGGCCTCGGTGTCGAGGTCGTACAGGACCTCCATGTGGTCCGAGACGAAGCCGATCGGAACCATCACGACCGCAGGCACGCCCGCGCCGTGCCGCTCCTCCAGGTGGTCGCAGATGTCCGGCTCCAGCCACGGGACGTGCGGCGCCCCGCTGCGCGACTGGTAGACGAGCTGCCAGGGGTGCGCGACGCCGGTCTCCTCGCGCACCGCCTCGGCGATCACCCGGGCGACGTCCAGGTGCTCGGTGACGTACGCGCCGCCGTCACCGTGCCCCTCCACCGGACCCGACGTGTCCGCCGCGGCGGTCGGGATGGAGTGCGTCGTGAAGGCGAGGTGGGCCCCCGCCCGTACGTCGTCGTCCAGTTCCGCCAGGGACTTGAGGACCCCGTCGACCATGGGACGTACGAAACCCGGGTGGTTGAAGTAGTGGCGCAGTTTGTCGACGCGCGGCGGCTCGATTCCCTCGGCCTCCAGGGTGGCGAGCGCCTCGGCGAGGTTCTCGCGGTACTGGCGGCAGCCGGAGTACGAGGCGTACGCGCTCGTGGCGAGCACGGCGATGCGGCGGCGTCCGTCCGCGGCCATCTCGCGCAGGGTGTCGACGAGGTACGGCGCCCAGTTGCGGTTGCCCCAGTAGACCGGCAGGCCGTCCGGGCCGCCCACGCCCTGCTCGGCGAAGTCCTTGCGCAGGGCGTCGAGGAGGGAGCGGTTCTGCTCGTTGATCGGGCTGACGCCACCGAACAGGAAGTAGTGCTGCCCCACCTCCTTGAGCCTCTCCTTGGGGATGCCCCGGCCGCGGGTGACGTTCTCCAGGAAGGGAACCACGTCGTCCGGGCCTTCGGGGCCGCCGAAGGAGAGGAGCAGCAGGGCGTCGTAAGGGGCGGGATCGCGCTGATCGGGCATGGGTCCGATCCTGCCACTCGTACGCGGCGACGGTGAAACCGCCGTGCGGTACACCGCCCGGCGGACGTAAGCTGTGAATTCCATTTGTACGCCTTACCGGAGCATCCCTTGCCCAGTCCGTACCGCGCGATTTTCGCCGCCCCAGGCACCAAGGCGTTCTCCGCCGCCGGCTTCTTCGGCCGGATGCCGCTGTCCATGATGGGCATCGGCATCGTCACCATGATTTCCCAGCTCACAGGGGCGTACGGGCTCGCGGGCGCCCTCACCGCCACCCTCGCGACGGCAGCCGCCGTCCTGGGCCCGCAGATCTCCCGCCTCGTCGACCGGTACGGGCAGCGCCGCGTTCTGCGTCCCGCCACCCTGGTCGCGGTCGCGGCGGTCGCCGGGCTGCTGATCTGCGCCCAGCAGGGCGCCCCCGACTGGGCGCTGTTCGTGTTCGCGGCCGGCGCCGGCTGCGTGCCGAGCATCGGCTCGATGGTCAGGGCGCGCTGGGCCGAGATCTACCGCGGCTCCCCGCGCGAACTCCACACGGCGTACTCCTGGGAGTCGATCGCCGACGAGGTCTGCTTCATCTTCGGCCCGATCATCTCCATCGGGCTCTCGACCGCGTGGTTCCCCGAGGCGGGCCGCTGCTCGCCGCCGTCTTCCTGGTCGTCGGCGTCTTCTGGCTGACCGCCCAGCGCGCCACCGAGCCCGTCCCGCACCCGCGCGACGAGCACACCGGCGGCTCCGCGCTGCGCTCCCCCGGGCTCCAGGTCCTGGTGGCCACCTTCGTGGCGACCGGCGCGATCTTCGGGTCGGTCGACGTGGTGACGGTGGCGTTCGCCGAGGAGCAGGGGCACAAGGCCGCGGCCAGCCTCGTCCTCGCCGTGTACGCGCTCGGTTCCTGCCTCGCGGGAGCGGTCTTCGGGCTGCTGCACCTCAAGGGCGAGGCGTCCACCAGGTGGCTGGTGGGGGTCTGCGCGATGGCCGTGAGTATGATCCCCCTCCTACTGGCCGGGAACCTGCCGTTCCTGGCCGTGGCGCTCTTTGTTGCGGGCCTTGCCATCGCGCCGACGATGGTGACCACCATGGCTCTCATCGAGCAGCACGTACCGCGCGCCAAACTGACCGAGGGCATGACCTGGACGGGAACCGGGCTCGCCGTCGGCATCGCTCTCGGTTCCTCGGCCGCAGGCTGGGTGGTCGACGCGTCGGGGGCGGAGTCGGGGTACGCGGTGCCCGTCGCGGCGGGAGCGCTCGCGGCCGTGGTGGCGTTCCTGGGGTTCCGCCGGCTCCGCAGGCCGGCACAGACGCGGGGAGGGTACGGGGCAGATGGCCACCACATCCAGGACGGCGAGCACGTGGCGTAACTGGGCCGGGAACGTCACCGTCCGTCCGGTACGGGAAGTGACCCCCGCCTCGGCCGGGGAGCTCGCCGAAGCCGTGCGCAGGGCCGCCGAGGACGGCCTGAAGGTGAAGCCGGTCGGCACGGGCCACTCGTTCACGGCGGCCGCCGCGACGACGGTGTGCTGATCCGCCCCGACCTGCTGACCGGCATCCGCGGCATCGACCGCGCGGCCGGGACGGTGACCGTGGAGGCCGGCACCCCGCTCAAGCGCCTGAACGTGGCCCTGGCCAGGGAGGGCCTGTCGCTCACGAACATGGGCGACATCATGGAGCAGACGGTGGCCGGCGCGACCAGCACCGGCACGCACGGCACGGGCCGCGACTCGGCCTCGACGTCCGCGCAGATCCGCGCCCTGGAACTCGTCACGGCCGACAGCTCGTTGCTGACGTGCTCCGCGGAGGAGAACGCCGAAGTCTTCGCGGCCGCCAGGCTCGGGCTCGGCGCGCTGGGCGTCGTCACCGCGATCACCTTCGCCGTGGAGCCCCTCTTCCTGCTGAGGGCCCGCGAGGAACCGATGACCTTCGACCGGGTCACCGCCGACTTCGAAGCGCTGCACGCGGAGAACGAGCACTTCGAGTTCTACTGGTTCCCGCACACCGGCAACTGCAACACCAAGCGCAACAACCGCAGCGCGGGCCCCGCGGCCCCGCCCGGCAGGATCAGCGGCTGGGTCGAGGACGAGCTCCTGTCCAACGGCGCCTTCCAGGTGGCCTGTTCGGTCGGCCGGGCCGTTCCCGCGGCCATACCTGCGATCGCCAGGCTCTCCAGCCGCGCGCTCTCCGCCCGTACGTACACGGACATCCCGTACAAGGTCTTCACCAGCCCGCGCCGCGTGCGCTTCATGGAGATGGAGTACGCCGTCGCGCGCGAGGCCGCGGTGGAGGCGCTGCGCGAGGTCAAGGCGCTGGTCGAGCGCTCGCCGCTGCGCGTGAGCTTTCCGGTGGAGGTACGGACGGCCCCGGCGGACGACATCACGCTGTCCACGGCGTCCGGCAGGGACACGGCGTACATCGCGGTGCACCTGTACCGGGGCACCCCGTACCAGGCCTACTTCACCGCGGTCGAGCGGATCATGACCGCGCACGGCGGCCGGCCGCACTGGGGCAAGGTGCACACGCGCGACGCCGCGTACCTGGCCGAGGCCTACCCGCGCTTCGCCGAGTTCACGGCGGTGCGCGACCGGCTGGACCCGCAGCGGCTCTTCACCAACGGCTATCTGCGGCGGATCCTGGGCGACTAGGGCGGCCGGTCCTGCGGGCCTGTTCCCCTCCCGGCCTACGGGGCGGGGGTACCGGCCTGCGCGCCGCTGTCCGCCGCGGCGCCGCCGTCACTGTCGCCGCCCGCCGCCGGGTCCTCGTCGCGCCGCCGCTCGCGCCGTCGCCCGCGTCGCCGCCCTCACCGCCGGTGGTTCCGGACGGCGTCGGGTCGGAGTGGGCGTCGGGGTCGCTTCGCCCGTCCCGCCCGTCGTGCCGCCGTCCGTCGTCGTGGGTGGCGTCCTGCCGGGGTCGGTCGAGGCGCCGCCGTCGCCCCCCGCGCCGGTCCCGGTGCCGGTGTCGCCGCCGGAGTCCCGGCCGGGGCTCGGCCGTCGCCGGTCCCGGTGCCGGGGCGTCGCGGAGCCGCTGCCCGGTGTCTCCTCGGGGACCTGCGACGGCGGGGTCTCCTTCTGGTGCTGGTGCTGCTCGCCGCCGCGGAAGACGGTGCCGACGGTGCTGCCCCTGCCGCCGCCGAGGCCGTCGCCCGTGATCAGCTCGTACGCCGTGATGCCGCCCATCGCCACGACGAAGACGAGGACGGCCCCGAGCACGGAACGCTTCCAGCCCCGCACCCGCGTGCCGTGCGTGGTGGCCTCGCTGAACTCCTCGTCCGGGAGACCGGCGTTCGAGAGGTCCGTCGACACCGTGACGGTGCGCAGCACCCGCGTCCGCGTCGCGTCTGCACCCTCTCGGCCCTCCTGCCCGTACCCGCGCGGGTCATGCGCCGGTACTTGACGGGCCTTCGGCTTCGCATGGACCGTGACCTCGCGGATCTGCTCCCCGGTGCGCCGGAAGAGGTGCTGGAAGACCGTGCCGCCGCTGGTCGCGACGACACTGACCACTCCCGCGCCGATGATCGTCCCGTACACACCGAGCTGGGAGGCCAGTACCGCCGCCACGACGGCGGCCACCGCGCTTCCCGCCACCTGAGCGACACTCAGGTCCAATCGCGGATTTTTCGGTTCATCCATGTTGCTTTCCGGCCTACCGCCCATGCCCAGCCTCTGCTTACCCATCTCACCCATCTGGTCTACCTTGCAACATGAAGGGACATTTGGGCGAAGTGGATAGTTCCGCTTCAAGCGATTCTGTGAAACAGGCCACTACAGAGGCCCTGCGGCGGCGAACCGGCGCTCTCAACTCCCGCACGCGTGGAGAACTTCGGCGGCGCGCCGGTCCACCCTCATGGTCCGAATGGAGTACTGTGGCGAGCCCTGGGTCCGGCCCCCATCACGGACACCGAATGCTCACAGTGACGAGTCGGTCACTATGAGTGGCGAAATGGTAACCGTGCCATAACGGCGATCCAGGGCTGATGCCCGACACGCCGGGCAACTGGGCAAGGTTGTGGCAGGCTGCACCCGGGCAGGCCACACTCGACTAGCGGAAGCAGCGACGCACGTGACGTCGGCAGGCACCACCCGGGAGGTTCCCATGCCCGAACTGCGTGTCGTGGCCGTCTCGAATGACGGCACACGACTGGTGCTGAAGGCTGCTGACAGCACGGAGTACACACTTCCGATCGACGAGCGGCTGCGTGCCGCGGTGCGCAACGACCGCGCCCGCCTCGGCCAGATCGAGATCGAGGTGGAGAGCCATCTCCGCCCTCGCGACATCCAGGCCCGGATACGCGCCGGTGCCTCCGCCGAGGAGGTCGCTCAGCACGCGGGCATCCCGGTGGACCGGGTCCGTCGTTTCGAAGGCCCCGTGCTGGCCGAACGCGCCTTCATGGCCGAGCGCGCCCGGAAGACCCCGGTGCGCCGTCCCGGCGAGAACACCGGGACCGGACCCCAGCTCGGCGAGGCGGTGCAGGAGCGGCTGCTGCTGCGCGGCGCCGACAAGGAAACCGTTCTGTGGGACTCCTGGCGGCGCGACGACGGCACGTGGGAAGTGCTCCTGGTCTACCGCGTCGCGGGCGAGCCCCACTCCGCGAGCTGGACGTACGACCCGCCCCGGCGACTCGTACAGGCCGTGGACGACGATCGTGCGCGCTGATCGGCGAGACGGACGACACCACCATGGTGGCCGCGCCGGAGCCGAGCTTCCCCTTCGTACCGCGGATCGCGCGACTGCCCCGGGACCGGCCGCTGGACCGTGCGCTCGACCGGCAGCTGGAGCGGCCCGCCGTGCCGTTGCCCGCGCCCGAGCCGCAGCAGGAGGGCGCCGGCGGTGAGCGGGATTCGCTGACCAGCCTGCTGGAGGCGGTGCCGAGCTTCCGCGGCGACATGGTGGTGCCCGAGCGGCCCGCGCCGCCCGCGGAGCCGCCGACGACCGAGCCCGACGCCGCGCAGGAGCCGGAGGCCGAGGAGACCGCCGCGTCCGCCGCCTCCGGAGCCGGGGGCGGCGTACGCCGATGTCCTCATGCCGCGCGCCGCGCCGGCCACCGGGACCGGCTCACCGGCACGACGGACCGTCGAGGCCGAGGCCGACGGGGTCCGGCCCGGGCGGCGGGCGGCCGTACCGAGCTGGGACGAGATCGTCTTCGGTACGCGCCGCAAGAAGCAGGAATAGACGCTGGACGCCTTGAGGCGAGGGGCCCGTACGGATCGCGTACGGGCCCCTCGGCCTGCGCGGTTACCGGGGGTCGGGTCCGGTGGCCACGGGGCGGGACTCGTCGGCGCCACACTCGGACCACGACCCCACGTACAGCGCCGCCGGAATGCCCGCGACCTCCAGGGCCAGCACCTGCTGGGCCGCGGAGACGCCCGAGCCGCAGTAGACGCCGACGCCCGCGCTCGCCGGCGCCCAGCGACGCGAAGCGGGCGGCCAGTTCGGGGGCGGGGAGAAGGCGGCCGTCGGGTCCGACGTTCTCCATGGTCGGGGCGGAGACCGCGCCCGGGATGTGGCCGGCGACCGGGTCGATCGGCTCCACCTCGCCCCGGTAGCGCTCGGCCGCTCGCGGTCGAGCAGCAGCCGGTACGGGCGAACTCGGCGCGCCGTCCGCGTCGAGGAGCGCCACGGCGCCGGGGGCCGGCCGGAAATCACCGGCGGCCGGGGCCGGGGCCTCCGATTCGACCGGGCCCGTCCACGCCGCGAGGCCACCGTCCAGCACCCTGACGTCCTGGTGGCCCGCCCAGCGCAGCATCCACCAGGCGCGTGCCGCGGCCCAGCCCTGCCCGCCGTCGTACACCACGACCGGGGTGTCGTGACGGACGCCCGCGCGGCGCATGACCGCGCCGAAGTCCTCGACGTCCGGGAGCGGATGGCGGCCGCCGGAGCCGGGCGGGCCGGCGAGTTCCGCCTCGAGGTCGACGAAGACGGCTCCGGGGATGTGTCCCGCCTCGTACGCGGCGCGGCCGTGCGGCCCGCCCATCTGGTAACGGACGTCCAGGAGGACCGGCGGCCGCTCTCCCGTCGACTCGCTCGCGAGTTCGGCTGCGGTGATGATGGCATTCATAGGTGCCATCCTCGCGCAACCTCCGGTACGGCCGACACCGTACGGCGGCGGCACCGAACCGGACCGAAGGCGCCGAATCAGGCATTCTCTTGCGGGAACCCACGGAAAGCGGCGCGGCCGGGACGCGTCGTACGCCAGGTGGTGCAAGCATCTGCACGGGCGCTTCCCTTCACCGCTTCACCGCTTCACAACGGGGCGCCCGTTCCCGCACGACCACCACGATGGTCCGAGGAGAGAGTGACGATGACCGAGGCAGCGACCCGGCGGCACACGCCCGGTGAGCCCTGCTGGGTGAGCCTGATGGTGCACGGCCTGGCCACCACCCAGGAATTCTACGGAGCGCTGTTCGGCTGGGAGTTCCGGCCCGGACCGCAGCAGCTCGGCCCGTACGTACGGGCCCCGTGCTCGACGGCAAGGAGATCGCGGGCGTCGGGCAGCTGCCGCCCGACCGGCATCTGCCCATCGCCTGGACGCCGTACCTCGCCACCGACGACGCCGGTGTCACGGCCGTGTCCGTCAGGAGCCACGGCGGCACGGTCGGGGTCGGCCCGATCGACGCGGGCGACGCAGGCCGGATGGCGATCTGCTCCGACCCCGCCGGCGCGGTCTTCGGCATCTGGCAGGCCGCGGCCCATCTGGGGACGGCCCTCGCCGGTACCCACGGCACTCCGGTCTGGAACGAGCTGGTGACGCGCGAGACGTCGGTGGTCGGCAAGTTCTACGGGGCAGTCTTCGGCCACGAGGTGGAGACGGACGTCTGTACCGACCTCGACCGGCTGACACTGCACCTCGGAGGACGTCCGGTGGCGTCCGTGCGCGGCGTGGGCGCCGCCCTGCCGCGTGACAGGGGGCCGCACTGGATGACGTACTTCGAGGTCGGGGACACCGACGGGTCGGCCCGTCTGCTGGAGGAGCTCGGCGGGCATGTGCTGCAACCGCCCCGGGACGACGCGCGAGGGAGGTCGGCGGTCGTATCGGACCCGGAGGGCGCGGTGTTCACGATCGTGACGACGGCCGGCTGACGAAGTCGGCGAGGGACGGGTCGACGGGCAGCACGTCGGGCGACAGGGCCGCGGCGTGCGCGGCCGCGGCCGTCATCCGGCGCCTGTGGTGGCGGCGGCACAGCACCTCGTAACCGACCTCGTCCGGCGACTGGTTGACGTCGCCGACGACGACCTGGGCTCCCTCGACGACCATCTCGCCGCCGATCGTACGGGCGTTGTGCGTGGCCCTCGCGCCGCACCAGCACAGCGCCTCGACCTGGAGCACCTCCACCCGGTCGGCGAGTTCGACCAGGCGCTGCGAGCCGGGGAAGAGCTTGGAGCGGAAGTCGGTGGTGATCCCGAAGGCGAAGACGTCGAGCTCCAGGTCGTCGACGACGCGGGCCAGTTGGTCGATCTGCTCGCCCGCGAGGAACTGGGCCTCGTCCACGATCACGTAGTCGGCGCGGTTGCCCTGGGAGAGGTGGGCGACGAGGTATGCGTAGAAGTCGAAGCCCTCGGCGGCCTCGACGGCGTCGGTGACCAGGCCGAGGCGGGAGGAGAGCTTGCCCACGCCCGCCCGGTCGTCACGCGTGAAGATCATGCCCTGGAGGCCGCGCGCGGACCGGTTGTGCTCGATCTGAAGAGCCAGGGTGCTCTTTCCGCAGTCCATCGTTCCGGAGAAGAACACCAGCTCGGGCATGAGGGGTTGAGGGCCTTTCAGATCAGTGCGTGGGAGTGCGGGGGTTACGAGCGGACTTCGAGGAGCGGGACGAGCTGCTCGGCGGGCGTCATGGAGCCGTGCATGCCCACCATCGCGGACTCGTGCGGCTCCCGGCGCGACGCGGTGACCACGACGTCGTCGTGGGCCGCGGCGACGACGTCGCCGATGCGTCCGTACACCCGCTCGTCGACCGCCGGGCCGAACCAGCCGGCCTGCGATCGCCTCGTCCCTGCTCGCCACCCAGAACTGTTCGCCGAGCACCTCGCGCCAGACGGTCAGCACATCGTTCCCGGCGCCCGGGACGGCGTACACATGACGGGCCCGGCCCTCGCCGCCCAGCAGGGCGACGCCGGCGCCCAGCTCCCAGTCCTCGTCGAAGTCGATGCGCGACTCCTCGTCGAAGGGGATGTCGATCATGCCGTGGTCGGCGGTGATGTACAGCGCCGCGCGGGGCGGCAGCTGTTCGGCGAGGCGCTGGGCGAGCCGGTCGACGTACATCAGCTGGCCGCGCCAGGCGTCGGAGTCCATGCCGAAGCGGTGGCCCTTGCCGTCGACCTCGCTGTAGTACGTGTAGACCAGCGAACGGTCGCCCGCCGCCAGCTGCTCGGCGGCGAGGTCCATGCGGTCCTCGCCGGTGAGCTTGCCGCGGAACGTGCCGCCGCTCAGCGCGATCTTGGTGAGCGGGGTGTGCTGGAAGTCCGGGGACGACACCTGCGCGGTGTGCACGCCCGCGGCGTCGGCGAGCTGGAAGACCGTGGGGTACGGCTGCCAGACGTGCGGGTCGGTCCACGGCTTCCAGCGCAGCTGGTTCATCAGCGCGCCGGTGTCCGGGTCGCGGACGGTGTAGCCGGGCAGGCCGTGCGCGCCGGGCGCAGTCCGGTGCCGACGGAGGCGAGCGAGGTCGCGGTGGTGGCGGGGAAGCCGGCCGTGAGCGGGCGCCCGGTGCCGCCGCGCGAACTGCCGAGGAGGGAGTGGAGGTACGGGGCCTCGTCCGGGTGGGCCTTGATCTGTTCCCAGCCGAGACCGTCGATCAGGAACACGCAGTTCCGGTCGGCGGGCGTGAGCTCGGGGATCGTGGCGGTCGCCCCGGGTACGTCCATGCCCGCCGCGAGGGTCGGCAGGAGGTCGGCGAGCGAGCCGCTGCCGTACTCGGGGGCGGGCGCGGTGCCCAGGGCGAGCGGAACCGGGTCGGACCAGACGGGCTGCGCCATCAGCGGTCGGCCGCGGCGGTCGCTTCGGAGAGCGCCTGGGCGAACGCGAGCGTCTGGCGGACGGCGTCCGGTCCGTCGCCGGCCTCGCTGACGCGCAGGCTGAGGTCGTCGGCGGTGGTGCTGCCGGTGTAGCCGTGGTCCGCGTCGCAGTTGGGGTCGCCGCAGGCGGCGGGCTCCAGGTCGATCCGGGAGACCGCGCCCCAGCCGATGGTCAGGACGACCTCGCGGGGCAGGGTGCCCGGCACGTACTTCTCCGGGTTGGCGACGACACGGCTGACCACGACCGACGAGATCCGGTCGAGCTTGACCGACTCGGTGGAGGTGGTGGCGTACGGCGCCGGGGAGGTGGCATCGGCGGCCTGCTCGTCGGTGTGGCTGACGATGAAGCGGTTGCCGGTCAGGACGAGCACCGTGACGTGGCGGCGGACCTCGTTGGAGTCGAAGGTCGTCTCCTGGTGCACCAGGTATGAGGAGACCGGCTCGCCGCCGACAGCGGCCTCCACCGCTTCGGCCACGAGGGCCGGGTAGTAGCCGCTGCGCTCGATGGCCGCGCGCAGCCCCTTGGTCGTCGTACCGGTCTTCGCCATGCCCTCCATCCTACGGGGCTCCGGGGGACACGATGCCGGGCCTGTGGACGGCTCAGTAGCTCGGGAGGCGGCGGGGGCCGAGGTCGTCGCGGGCGGGCGGGGACGCGAGGCGCACGGACGCGCCGAGCACGGACAGGCCGTGCGGGGCGACGACCACGGGTTCCAGGGAGACCCCGACCACCTCGGGGTGGTCGTCGACCAGGCGCGAGACGCGCAGCAGCAGCTCTTCGAGCGCGGCGGTGTCGACGGGGTCCGAGCCGCGCCAGCCGAAGAGGAGCGGGGCGGTGCGGATCGACCTGATGAGTTCGGCGGCGTCCCGGTCGGTGGCCGGAACCAGCCGGTGTCCGATGTCACCGAGCAGCTCGGAGGCGGCTCCGGCCAGCCCGAAGGAGAGCACGGCGCCGGCCGCGGCGTCGATGGAGGCCCGTACGACGGTGTCCACGCCGCGGGGGGCCATGGCCTGGACGACGGGCTGGAGCTCCTCGGGCTTGCCGAGCGCGTCGGTCAGCTCGCTGTAGGCCCGGCGCAGTTCCTGCTCGTCACCGCGGTCGAGGCGTACGCCGCCGAGGTCGGGGCGGTGGCGCAGGTGCGGGGCGGTGGTCTTGAGGGCGACGGGGTAGCCGAGCCGCCGGGCCGCCGCGATGGCGGCGTCGGCCTCGGCGCAGGGCAGGGCCGGCCGTACGTCGATGCCGTACCGCGCGAGGAGCTCCCGGGCCGCGTCGTCCCTGAGGGACATCCCTCCGGGGGCGGCGGCGCCCTCGCCCAGCAGTGCGGCGATCCGGCCGGCGGCCCCGGCCTCGTCGATGTCGTCGTACTCGGGCACCCGTCCGGGTTCGGCGGCCTGCCGCCGCCACTGCGCGTACTTGACGGCCTCCGCGCGTGCGGCGCACGGCGCGTTCGGCGCGGGATAGGCGGGAATCCGCCGCCCGTCGCCCGCGCCGTCCGCCCCGAAGCGGCCTTCGGGCGTGGCTCCGGGCGCTGCCCCCGCCCCCGGGCCGCCCAGAGGCAT
>RHMC01000259.1 GCA_003719395.1 Streptomyces altiplanensis | reverse complement strand
CATGACAACCAACATCCCCTGCTGTCACGGACTCCACGCTACGAGGGGACCTTCAGTCGACTGGAGCGACCGCAATCATGTGACCAGGGCTCTGCGAGTCCTCGAGGACATCATCCGCACGGCCAGGCGTGAAGACTGGGGCGGGCGTTGGCTCGACGACTTGGCGGTGAAGCTCCACCACGACGGGCTGCAGATCGATGAGCGCGGGCGTATTGCAGAGGTGCCGGGTACCTGGGCTGCGCCCGCCCGGTCTCAGGTGCTGAAACCAACAGGAAGCGGTGATCAAGCGATCACTGAGGTGACGCGGCGGCGCAGATGCGAACTGCTCCGTGAGACTGACTGGACCGGAGGCGTGGGGACCTGCGGTTCCTGGCTCGCCTCTACGACCTCGACGCCATGCCCAGCACCGTGCTCAGTCCTGTCTGCCGCCCATGAGGGAGGAGGGGTGCACCGGGACATCGAACCTGCCAACGTCCTGCTCGACCACGGTCGTTGGGTTCTCGCAGATTGGGGCATCGCCCGTCGCCCTCAAGGCCAGACCACCGATCCCCAACGCACACGGGTCGGCATGGGCTTCGGTTCAGATGGATTCGCCTTGTCATGGCGCGGATGGTGGCTCCCGCTCAGCCACCGTTCGTGAAGGCAGAAGCGCTACAGCGTGCCCTGGTGGCAGGCTCGGAGACCGCGGCGCACGAGCTGATCGCCCTTGTGGCCACCAACACGGACGACACGCCGCTGTACTGCGACGATCGGCCTTTCCGGGCCTTTCACCGTGTTGCCCGTCGGTGCGGTCGATCCTCCTCAGCCGCTCCCCAACGCGGCTTCATTCTCCCCGGATTCTCCCCAGCCGCGGCTGCCGGACGACCGGGAAGAGGAGCGGAAGCCGGTCAGCCGGCGAAGCCCGGGACCACCAGGCCGGACTCGTACGCGATCACTACCGCATGGGTCCGATTCTGCGCGCCGAGCTTGGTCAGCACGTTTCCGACGTGGGTCTTGACCGTCTCCACGCTCACCGTGAGGGACTCCGCGATCTCCGGATTGGAGAGCCCGGTGGCCATGAGCCGCAGCACCTCCTCCTCCCGGCCGGTCAGGGCGGCCTGCGGCAGGGCCTCGGCGGAGTCCAGCGGGCGGGGAGCGACCATGCGGCCCAGTGCGGCCGGGAAGAGGACCGCTTCGCCCGCCGCCACGACCCGGACCGCCTCGGCGATCTGGCGGACCGGGAGGCGCTTGAGGACGAAGCCGCTGGCGCCCGCGCTGAGGGCGGCGGTGACGTAACCGTCGTTCTCGAAGGTGGTGATCACCACGACCTTCGGAGGGTCGGCCGCTTCGGCCAGCAGTTGGCGGGTGGCCTCGATCCCGTTGCGACGCGGCATCCGGACATCCATCAGGACCACGTCCGGCCGCAGGCTCCGCGCCCGTTCGACCGCCTCGACGCCGTCGGCGGCCTCGCCGACCACCGTGAGCCCCGGCTGTGCGGCGAGCAGCATGCGCAGGCCGCTGCGGGTAACCTCGTCGTCGTCCGCGATCAGGAGGGTGACGGCGGGGCTGGTGACGGCGGGCAGGGCCATGCCATCGTCGGCGTCGGATCCACTCACGCCGACACCCGTACCGGCAGCCGGACGGCCAGCTGCCAGTGCTGCGGCCCGTCCGGGCCGGCCTGGAACTCACCGTGCAGCAGCCGGACACGCTCGGCCAGCCCGGGCAGACCGTGGCCGGAGGTCGGGAAGGCACCAGGGCCCGGACCGGCCCGTGACCCGGTCCGGTTGACCACTTTCAGATCCAATGCGTTCGGCCCGGCGTCACCCGGACCTCGATCGGCCCGCCCGCCCCGTGGCGCAGCGCGTTCGTCAGCCCCTCCTGGAGGATTCGGTACGCGGCCCGGGAAAGCGTCCCCTGCACCTGCGCCAGCTCGCCCGACAGCTCCGGTTCCACCACCGCCCCCGCGTGCCGCAGGCGGTCCAGCAGCTCGGGGAGGTCGGCCAGAGTCCGCGTCGGCGCCGTGCCCGACTGTTCCTCGCGCAGCACTCCGAGTACGTAGTCCAGGTCCTCCAGCGCGGCCCGCGTCGACTCCTCGATGCTGCGCAGGGCGGCCCGCGCCGCCGCCGGGTCGGCGGAGAGCACCTCGCCCGCCACCGCCGCCTGGATGGTGGCCGCCGTCAGTGTGTGTCCGATCGAATCGTGCAACTCGTGGGCAATCCGGTTGCGTTCGGCCAGCAGCAGTTCCCGCTCGGCAGCGAGCGCGAGCCGTTCGGCCGCCGACGGCCCCAGCAGCCGTGGCGCCGACCACCGCAGGGCCTTCGTCGCCAGAACGCAGACGGCTGCCGCCAGCAGGATGCACAGGGCCGCCACCACCCAGCTCCACCCGCCCGACACCCGGACCGACGTGCCGAACAGACTCGCCCGCGCCTCGCCGCCGAGCCAGTTCCCCGGCAGGGAGAGGCCCATGATGAACAGCACCCCGCTCGCCAGCGCCCCCGTCCACCCGACGGCCACGTGCAGCACCAGCCAGAGCGGGGTCCGCCAGCGGTCGAGGCCGAGGGAACCGGAGGACTGGCTGCCGGCCACCGGATTCGGCAGCGGCACCCGCAGCAGCCGGCGGGCGGACACGACCAGCGCCCGCCGTACGGGGCGCACCAGTCCGACCACGCCGACCAGTACCGCCCAGACCAGCAGGACCAGGACGATCTGCACGCTCTCGGGTGCAGATCGCCACGACAGCGCCGGCAACAGGGCAAGAGGCAGCAGCGGAAGGCTCGCCAGCGCGCCGCAATAGGCGAACAGCACACCCGAATACGTGGAGCCGCGCAGCAGCGGCCGAATTCCCCTGATCATGGTCGTCAGTATCGCCGGGCAGCCCACTGGCAGCCTCCCCCGATCGGGGGAGCGATTTCTCCCGCCTTCCCGCGATGCGGTCAGAGGGCCCTGGAACCAGGATCGTGCTCCGACCAAACGATTCCCAGGAGTTGACTCATGCGTGCTCAGACCCGGCAGGGCCTTCGTTCCTCGACCCGGCAGCAGGGCGGCAGGTGGCGACGAGCCGTGTCCGCCACGGCCGCGGTGGCCATCGGCGTCATGACGCTGGGCGCTCTCGCCCCGCCCGCCGCCTCCGCTGCTGCCGCCAGGCCGGACGCCGTCCAGCAGGAGCTGAACGCGCTGGTGCGGGACGACGGGATGCCCGCCGTGCTGGCGAGCGTCCAGGACCGCAAGGGCCGCACCCGCACCTACACGCTGGAGTCGGGCGACCTGGCCACCGGCTCGAAGGTGCCCAGGGACGGCCAGGTGCGGATCGGCAGTAACACCAAGGCGTTCACGGCGGTCGTGGTCATGCAGCTGGTCGCCGAAGGGAAGGTCGGCCTCGACGCTTCCGTCGATACCTACCTGCCCGGCCTCGTCCGCGGGGAGGGGATCGACGGGCGTAACGTCACCGTCCGTCAGCTCCTCCAGCACACCAGCGGACTCCCCGAGTACGGCAAGCACGTCGACGACGACGAGATCAGGTACCGGTACGCCGAGCCCCACGACCTGCTCGACATCGCCCTCCGGTACCCGGCCGACGCGGCCCCCGGGAAGACCTGGGGGTACAGCAACACGAACTACATCCTGGCCGGCCTGCTCGTCCAGAAGGTCACCGGCCGCCCCCTGGCCGAGGAGATCGACCGGCGCATCATCAAGCCGGTCGGGCTGCGCACACCTACTTCCCGCCCCCGGTGACATGACCATCCGGGAGCCGCACCCCAAGGGCTACCACCGCCACCCGACGGACGGCCCGCTGCGCGAGTTCACGGAGATGGACCCCTCGTGGGGATGGGCCGCAGGTCAGTTGATCTCCACCAACTCCGACCTCAACCGGTTCTTCGGCGCGCTCCTCGGCGGCCGCCTCCTCCCGGCCGCCCAGCTCGCTGAGATGCGCACCACCGTCGCCGTCGGCGGGCCCTCCGGACTCCGCTACGGACTCGGGCTCACCAGCAGGACGCTGTCGTGCGGCGGCGTCTACTGGGGCCACGGCGGCGACATCGCGGGGTTCGAGACCCGGGGCGGTGTCACCGACGACGGCCGCGCCGCCAACGTCGCGGTGACCAGCATCCCGTCGACCGGTGCGGCCACACAGCACGTGTTGGACGCCGTGGACAGGGCCCTGTGCGGATGAATCGGGCCACCGGCGACCCGACCGACGATCCAACGATTCCTCAGGAGTTGACTCATGCGTGGACAGACACGGCAAGGGCTCCGCTCGCCGGGCCGGCAGCAGGGCACGCGGCGACGGGCCCTGTCCGCGGCAGCCGCGGTGGTCATCGGCGTCATGACGCTGGGCGCCCTCGCCCCGCCCGCCGCCTCCGCTGCTGCCGCCGCCAGACCGGACGCCGTCCAGCAGAGCCTGAACGCGCTGGTGCGGGACGACGGGATGCCCGCCGCGCTGGCGAGCGTCCAGGACCGCAAGGGCCGCACCCGGACCTACACCGCAGGGCTCGGCAACCTGGCCACCGGCGCACCGGTACCCGTCGACGGGCAGGTACGGATCGGCAGCAACACCAAGACCTTCGTCGCGGTCGTCGTCCTCCAGCTCGTTGCCGAGCGGAGGATGGACCTGGACGCCACCGTCGACACCTACCTGCCCGGCCTCGTCCGTGGGGAGAGGATCGACGGACGGCGCATCACCGTCCGCCAGCTCCTCCAGCAGACCAGCGGCCTCCCCAACTACAGCGACCACCTCGGGGACGATGTCCGGTACTACGCCCCCCGCGAACTGCTCGCTGTAGCCCTCCAGCACCCGGCCGACTTCGCCCCCGGGACGAGTTGGAAGTACAGCAATACCAACTACGTGCTCGCCGGCCTGCTCGTCCAGAAGGTCACCGGCCGCCCCCTGGCCGAGGAGATCGACCGGCGCATCATCAAGCCGGTCGGACTGCGGCACACCTACTTCCCAGCCCCCGGTGACGCGGGCATCCGGGAGCCCCACCCCCACGGCTACTACCGGGAATCGGCAAACGCGCCGCTGCGCGACATCACGGAGATCGACCCCTCCTGGGGCTGGGCGGCAGGCCAGATGGTCTCCACCAGCTCCGACCTCAACCGCTTCTTCGGGGCACTTCTGACCGGCCGCCTCCTGCCCTCGGCCCAGCTCGCCCAGATGCGCTCCACCGTCCCCGCCGAAGCGACCTTCGGCTCCGGCTCCCGCTACGGACTTGGAATCGTCAGCAGGCCGCTGCCGTGCGGCGGCCTCTCCTGGGGCCACGGCGGCAGCTTCCCGGGGTACGAGACCCGGGGCGGCGCCACCGACGACGGCCGCGCCGCCAACGTCGTGGTCACCATGCAGCTCACCGACAAGGCGGGCCGGATGGGCCTCGAGCGCGCAGTGGACGCCGCCCTGTGCCGCTGAACCCCGCCGAGGGCGTTCTGTGAAAACGGCCGATGGGCCCGACATGACGTCGGGCCCATCGGCCATGCGTGCGCACAGCCGCCGCATCGTCGCCGCGTCGTGGTCGTCTCTCCCGCCTGTCTACCTGTCTACGGCGTGTTCACTCGTCGCCACTCGTCCGATGGGAGCGCTCCCGGAAAGGTGCGGGTTTCGGCTCACGGATGGGCGTGCCGACGGCTCAGCGGCCGATGGCGCAGGCGTCTCCGTTGAGTGTGAACCGCGGCGGTGGCGACGAGTCACCGGTGTGGTTGGCGAGATAGCCGAGGGTGATGCTCCCGCCCGGAGCGATCGTGGCGTTGTGCGAGGCGTCGGCCGCCGTGATCGTGTTGCTTCCCTGGGTCAGGTCGGTGTTCCAGTCGGAGACGACGGTCTGTCCGAGGACCAGCGGGAACTCGAGCGTCCAGCCGTTCACCGGGGTGCTGCCGGTGTTGGTGACGGTGAGGTCGACTGTCGTGCCGGTACCCCAGGTCTTCACGGTGCGGTCCACACGGCAGGTCGGTTCCTCTCGCGCGAACGACACGCGGTGCAGGCCGCCGGGCAGGTCGTTGACCACGTAGAACTCCCCGTCGACGGTCGTGCCGATCGATGTCACCTGGGTGGGCATCTCCCCGATCTCAGCCTGCTCGTAGCCGCCCCTGCCGTCGGGGCGCAGCGCCCAGATCGTGGACGAGCAGTAGTCGGTGGCGAGGTACGTGCCACGACCAGGTCGGTGTACTTCCGGCCCCGGTAGACGTGGCGCCGATGACCGAGCAGCCGCCGGTGTACGGAGAGTAGGTGAAGACCGGCTCGGTGTATTTCTCGCCGGGCACGCAGTGGCCGCCGTCGAACTTCTCCAGACCTTCGTAGCAGGACCAGCCGAGGTTCAGCCCTCCCTGTCCGGGAGCGAGGTGGTCGACCTCCTCCCACCGGCCCTGGCCGACGTCGCCGATCCACATCGAGCCGTCGGCGCTGTCGAAGGAGAACCGCCACGGGTTGCGCAGCCCGTACAGCCAGATCTCCTCGCGGGCGCCGGGGGTGTCAACGAAGGGGTTGTCGCCGGGGACGCAGTAAGCGAGCGGACCGCAGCTGCGGCTCACGTCGATGCGCAGGATCTTGCCCAGCAGGGTGTCCAGCCGCTGTCCGGCGCGCAGGGGGTCCGCGGAACCGCCGCCGTCGCCGATGCTCCAGTACAGGTTGCCGTCGGGGCCGAACGCGAGCTGGCCACCGTTGTGGTTGCTGTGTTCGGCGTGCTCCTGGGAGAGCAGGACCTCCAGGCGGGACTCGTCGAGCCGGTAGCGGGCGAGGGTGACCGCGCCGTCGGGCAGTGCCGTGTACGCCAGGTACAGGTCCTGGCTGTCGGCGAAGTCGGGTGGGAGGGCGATGCCGAGCAGGCCGCGCTCGTTGCCCGATTCGTCCACGGCCGAGGTGATGTCGATGAGCGGGGTCCGGGCCAGACCGGTGTCCGGGTGGTAGACGCGGACGGTGCCGGGCTTCTCGGTGATGAACAGCCGGCCCGTGCCGTCGTCGGGGGCGACGAGGGCGGTGGGCCGTCTCAGCCCGGAGGCGACCTGGGTGGTGGTCGCACTGAGCGACGGCAGGGGCACCGGCGGGGTGTCCTGCGCCGCTCCCGTCCGGGTCGGCATGGTGTTCGCCGTTGCGGGGGGAGCTGCCGCGAAGGACTGGGTCGCGACGGGCAACGGGGTGAGGGTGGTCAGCAGGAGGGCCAGCAGAAGGGGCCCGGTCCAGCGGCGTCGTGACATGTCGGCTCCAGAGACGAGGGCGCTTGCGCGGCGGTGGTGCTGCACGGCGGTGGTTGCTTGCATGCGGTGGTGCTTGCATGCGGTGGTGCCTCCCTGGGCGGCAAGCGCGACCGGGCTGCGGCCCGCCGGTCCCGAGGCCCGGGGGCCGGTTCGCATGCGCCACAGGCGACGAGCGGCCCTCGGTCGGGCGGGTGTTCCGGCGGGCTCCTGCCGTACCGTACGGACGCGCTCGTCACAGCGGATGCCGCCGGTTCCGGCCAGTGGGCAGGCCGCCGCGTCACCC
>RHMC01000258.1 GCA_003719395.1 Streptomyces altiplanensis | reverse complement strand
GATCGCGCGCCCGGGCGGACCAGCAGGGGGTTGACTTCGAGCTCGGACAGTTCGGGATGCTCGGCGCCGGCCCGCGCGAGCGCGCGCAGGGAGCCGGTCCCCGGGGCGGCGCGGCCAGCAGACACACCGCGGTGTCGACCAGCTCGCCCGCGTGCCCAGCAGCAGAGTGCCCGCGTCGCGGCACACCGCCTCCACCGTCGCGCGTGCGCTGACCAGGGCTCCTGTGTGCGAGGCCGCGGCGCGGCCCGAGGCTTCGCTGCGGCCCACCGTCAGCAGGAGCACCGATTTGCCCGCCGCGTGGGCCGCGGTCAGGGCGCGGGCCAGGCGGTGGCCGTCGCGGAGGTCCTCGACGTGCGCGGCGACGATCCGCGTCGGGTCGTGCGCGAGCAGCGCGTCCCGTGCGTCCGCCGCGTCGATGTCATGCTGGTTGCCGAGCGAGACGAACCGCGAAAAGCCCTGCCCCGCGCGCGAGCAGTCTGCCGATCTCCAGCGCCAGGTTGCCGCTCTGCGAGACGAGGCCCACCGCGCCGACCGGGAAATCGCCCCGGCTCAGGCGCAGTCCGCTCGTCGTGTCGACCACGCCCATGCAGTTGGGGCCGAGCAGCCGCCCCCCGCCCGCGGTGACCAGGGAGGCGAGCTCGCGCTCCTCGTCCGCGCTCGTACCGCCCGACGTGATGACCGTGAAGCAGCGGGCACCCGCGGCGAGCCCCTGTACCGCCAGGGGCCTGACCTGCCGCGGCGGTACGGCGACGACCACGTGCTCCGGCGGGTCGGGCAGACCGTCCAGACCGGGCAGGAACCGTACCCCGTGCAGTTCGCCGCCGCGCCGGTTCACCAGGTGGACCGTACGGCGGTCGTGCCCTTCGAGGGCCCCGGCGGCCAGCCAGTAGCCCCACTTCTCCGGATTGCCGCAGGCGCCGACGACGGGCGACGGGCCGGGGGGCGAAGAGGGCGTCCAGGCCGGTGCGTCCGGCGCGGGTCACCTGTACCACCCGAACCGCTCCGCGAGGACCGGCAGGCGATCGGCGGCGATCGCGTGGGCCGCCGCGCGCGGCGTCGTGCCGTCCGCCTCGGCCCGTGCCAGCATCTGGTCGATCAGCGCGCGCATCGAGCGCCGCGTGTACGCGAACGCCTCGTCCGCGTCGGCGCCGATGTCGCCGAAGAGGGTCCACCACCACCAGGCGTTCGTACCGGAGTTGACGACGACGTCCGGCAGGACGCTCACCCCCCGCTCCGCCAGCAGCACCTCGGCGTCGGGCAGTACCGGCATGTTGGCCGCTTCGACGATCCAGCGGACGGTGGTGCTGACGCGTTCCTGGTTGGCGGCGTCCACGGCGTACGAGACGGCTGCCGGGACCAGCACCTCCGCCTCCGCGGACAGCCAGGCGTCGCCCGGCAGTTCCAGGTCGCCGGGGCGCAGGATACTCCGGTCCACGGCGCCGTACGCGTCGCGGGCGCCGAGCAGCGCTTCGACGTCCAGACCGTCCGGGTTGGCGACCGTGCCCTTCACGTCGGCCACGGCGACGATCCTCAGCCCGGCGCGGGACAGGAAGCGGGCGGTCGCACCGCCCATCGTTCCGAGGCCCTGTACGGAGACGCGCGTGCCCTCGTACGCGACCCCGGCGCGGTCGAGCGCCGCGAGCACCGACTCGGCGACCCCGCAGCCGCCGACGAGCTCGTCGAGCCCGATGCCGTCGACCTCCACGGCGAACGCGTCGGCGAGCCGCCGGCGTGCCGCGCTCTCGTCTTCGAGCAGTGGGTGGACGGCCTGGACGGAGGAGACGAGGCCGGCCTCGGCGGCGGCCTTGTCGACGGTGTCCTGGGTCAGGCCGAGGTCCTCGCCCGTGGTCCAGAAGCTCTCGATGTACGGACGCACGGCACGCAGGTAGCGCACCAGGACGCCGTAAGCCTCCGGGGCCCGGGGGTCGCAGTCGATGCCGCCCTTGGCGCCGCCGAGCGGGACGTAGCGGCTCTCGGGGTTGTAGTGCAGGGCCTCCTTCATCGTCATGCCGCGGGCCAGCCCCTCGACCTCGCCGAGCGTGCAGCCCTCGCGCATGCGCAGACCGCCGCTGGACACGCCGCGCACGAGCGGTCGACGACCAGGAAACCCCGGCGCCCTGTGACGTGGTCGGTCCAGCTCAGCGAGATCAGGGGGGCGGGGGCGCTCATGTGGTGGTCTCCTCGGGAACGGTGATGACGGTGGGGCCAGGGGTGCCGAGCGCCCGCGTCAGGGCGTCGGCCAGGGCGGCGGGGGAGGAGGCGTGCGTACCCCCGCCGCCGTACGCGCGGCAGAGCGCGGGCAGGTCGACGCGCGGCAGGTCGACGGCGACGGGGGTGTCGCCGCGGGCGTTCATCTCGCCGCGGATCTCGCCGTATCCGCCGTTGTCGAACACGACGACGGGGAGCGGGAGTCCCAGCTGGGCCGCGGTCGCGAGTTCCTGCACGGTGAACTGCAGACCGGCGTCGCCGCTGAGCGCGACGACCTGCCGCCTCGGGTACGCCGACTTCACCCCGATGGCGGCGGGCAGGGCGTATCCGAGCGTGCCGAACCCGGTCGGATGCAGACAGCGGCCCCGGGGACCGACGGGCAGGTGCGGGAGCGCACCGTAGGAGCAGCACTGTGCGCTGTCCGAGGTGATGGCGTCCTCGTCCAGCACGTCGCGGACCGCGCGCAGATACGGAATCCAGCGGGCGTCCCGCGCCGCCGTCTCCGCGTCCCAGCTCGCCGCGCAGCGCCGGTGACGGCGCCGGGGGCCGGCCCAGGGGCGGCGTCGGCCTCCCCGCTCCTCGGGGCGGCGGTTCCGGTCTCCTCGCTCCTCCGTGCTGCGGCGGCCTCGCGCAGCGCCCGGAGCGCGTCGCGTGCGTCACCGACGAGCGCCACGTCGGCGGGCAGTCCGGTGTACATCTGTGCCGGGTCCACATCCACCCTGATCAGCGTCCCGCCGAGCGCCGGCGGCGCCGACCACAGGTCCGACTCGGCGAGCTCGGTCCCGACGGCCAGGACGATGTCGCAGCCCGTCAGGGCCTTCTGCACGGACGGACTGTGCAGCGAGACACCGAGCGACAACGGATGCGTCTCGTCGACGATCCCCTTGCTTCGACCAGAGGAGATTCCCGATGCCCAGGCCCCCGGCGCACAGTTCTTCCTGGACGAGGCACTGCGTGAAGACATCGGTGAAACCGCCGCCCGGGTACTCCTCGGGGAGCATGAATCCGGTGATGCCGACCTCGGCGGCCTTGCGCCACAGGTCCCAGGGCGTCTCGGTGTCCGCCTCGTCCACGGCGCGCGCCCGGGGCCTGATCTCCTCACGCGCGAAGGCGCGGGTGAGTTCGACGATGTCGCGCTGCTCCGCGGTGAGCGGAGCGAGCTCGGTGGGGAGGTCGGACATGGGTGCCTCCAGGCACGACGGTGTCTCCACGGCAGATTAACTGAACCGTCGGTCAGTATCTGGAGCCGGGCGGACCCCTGTCAACGAGATCCGTTACTGAACCACCGATCAGTTCAAGCCAGGCTGTGCGACCCGTTCCGCACCCGCTCCCGCAACGGCCCCGCCCCGCCCTGTCGGACCCGGCACACATAATGGAAAAGAGACTGAGCCTCTGGAGGTCCTGTGACCGGTGCTGACGCCCTGCCGCCGCTGCGCTCCCGGCTGCGCGCGCTGCGGACCGCCGCTTTCGGTGCGGATCCGGCGGGGGAGCGGATGGAGCGCATCCGCCGCTCGCCCCACTTCGCCGACGGGGTCTTCCAGAACCCGGTGGGCGCGGGGACGAGGACCTCCGCGTCGGCTCTCGAACTCGCGAAGCTCTACTTCCGCAAGGAGGAGCGGCTCCGCAGGTCTCCTGCCGGGCCGGTGCCCCTCCACGCCACGACCCTCGCCGATCTGGCCCAGCCGCCGGCCACCGGGCTGCGCCTCACCTGGATGGGCCATTCGAGCGTGCTCGCCGAAATCGACGGGCGGCGCGTGCTCTTCGACCCGGTGTGGGGGCAGCGCTGTTCCCCCTTCGCCTTCGCGGGGCCCAAGCGGCTGCATCCCGTCCCCGTGCCGTTGGCCTCGCTCGGCCCCGTCGACGCCGTGGTGATCTCCCACGACCACTACGACCATCTGGACATGCCCAGTATCCGCGCCCTCGCGGGCACCGGCACGGTCTTCGCGGTGCCGCTCGGCGTCGGCGCCCACCTGGAGCACTGGGGCGTGCCCGCCGACCGGCTGCGCGAGTTCGACTGGAACGAGACGGCGAAGATCGCCGGACTCGCCCTGACCGCCACCCCCGCCCGCCACTTCTGCGGCCGCGGCCTGCGCAACCAGCAGCACACCCTCTGGGCCTCCTGGGCCGTCGCGGGACCGGAGCACCGGATCTACCACAGCGGCGACACCGGCTATTTCGAAGGCTTCGGGGACATCGGCGCCGAGCACGGTCCGTTCGACGCGACCATGATCCAGATCGGTGCTTACAGTGACCACTGGCCGGACATCCACATGACCCCTGAGCAGGGGATTCGTGCCCATCTCGATCTGCAGGGCGGGCAGCCGCTCGGGGTGATGCTGCCGATCCACTGGGGTACGTTCAACCTGGCTTTCCACCCGTGGGCGGAGCCGGCCGAACGGACCATGTTCGCCGCGCACCGGGCCGGTGTCGCCACTGCCGCGCCTCGGCCGGGGGAGCCGTTCCAGCCGGCCGACAGGCGGCGGTGACCCCGTGGTGGCGTTCGGCGGCCGGGCCCGTCGAGGGCGGCTGGGCTGTCTGGCCGCCGGTGGAATCGGCCCAGTTGGACCTCGCCGTCGACTGAGTGCCGGTGATCCGCGACGGCGGTGCCACCGACACGGCGCGGGGCGGCCGCGAGTGCCGCTGCGGCCGGCCCGCGAGCCCGGCTGGGACGCTTCCGGGGTTTCGGCCGGAACGACGCCATTCACAGGACAGCCGGCGGGGTCGCGGCGGTTTCGCGCCTTGCCGCGGCCCGCCCCGCCGGATGTCGATTACGACGGCACCGGCCCGGTGGTGGAGGCCCCGGGAACTGCGTTTCGGCGCTTCCTCGGTGTGCGTGAAAACCGCCTGCGGTCAGCGGCCGGCGCATCGGCGGAAAACACGAAGTCCCCCGCCGCTCGCGCGGTCGGGGACTTTGCTTCCTTCAAGGCCGAATACGTCAATGGGCCGCCTGGTACTTCTCCATCAAGTCGGCCGGGATGCGGCCGCGGCTGTTCACCTCAATGCCCTGGCTCTGGGCCCACTCGCGAACCTTGGCCGCATCTGTTCCGCCGGACTGCGCGCGCTTGGCGGTCCGGCGGGCACCACCACCGTTGACCTTGCGGCCCGCGCCCATAAAGGGCCCCAGGACATCCAGCAGCTTCTGGTAGTTGTCCGGTCCCAGGTCGATCTCGTAGTGGACACCGTCCACGCTAAAGGCATGAGTGGCGATGTCCTCGCCCTCGGTTCCGGTGAGATCGTCGGTATAGATCGTTACGGTGCGCTGAACCATCGAAGTAGTCCCTTTCCTGTTTGTGGAAAATAGCCTACTCGCCGTGGCGAGAGTCAGTCACCTGATGCCTTGCCCGACGTTACGGACCGCCTGTCACTCAAGCGGGACGTAACGCTCAAATGGGACGGGTTTGCTCCCTGGAAGTCAGCTCCAAGGGGGAGCGGATGACATGGCCGCCCGTCAAAAAAGAGCGGAGTGCCATTAAACGTACGACGGTGCTCCGGAGTCCGGCCGGAGACAAACTAATGGCCTTCCCTGCCGGGCTTTATGCCATCTGCTGTTATGTGCCCGTTTTCATTCCGGGGGCGCTGAATGAATTCGTCCCGCCCGGGTCTGCGTGCCGTCCCGGCGCGGCCCCGGACGCGGAGGCGGCCCAGGCCGCCCGGAGCTGCCGGGGGCGTGGGTTTTTTCGGCCTGGCGTACGAGGTCTCATACCAGAGTGGGGAGCTGTGCGGGCAAGTTTGGCAACTGTCCGCCGATCATGAAAGGTTGCCGACTACTGTGTGTGTCCGGTGATCGACATGGGGCCACGACGCCCTGGTTGAGCAGCCCAGACCGGCAGTGGTCGAACAGTCGAACAGACGTAGTGCGTCGATCCCTGGGGCCCACGTACCAAGGACACTGATGTCTCAACTCCGCGCACCCGCCGCGCGCGCAGACCGCCGTGAGGGCGGGCGGCACGGACGGCCGGGCGCACGCTCCCAACGCAGCCGATGTCGACGCCCACCTGCGTCCTCAGCTTCTGCGTGCCGCCGTACTTCCGGCCGTCGTCGTCACCCTCAGCGGCGCCGCTGCCGTGCTGTTCACCCTCCGCGCCGGCGCCGCCGAGCCGACGCGCGACTTGTGGGTCGCGCTCGCCGGGGCCGCGGCCCTCGCCGTCGTCGCGCTGTGCGGCGGCCGTCGTGGGCGCCGACCGGGCCGCGAAGACCGTGCTCGACCGCTGCAACGCGCTGCGCAGGTCCAGTGCCCGCGGGCAGGCCGACCTGCGTGCGGTCGTCGAGCGGCTGCGGCGCGGCGAGGGGCCGCCCGCCCGGCGCACACCGCCGCCCGGCACGCCGGGTGGCGACGAATTCGACCTGCTGGAACTGGAGCTCGGACGGGCGCACGAGGCAGCCGTGGGCGCCGTCGTGCAGGCCGCCCAGCTGCCCATCAGCGCTGACACGGACCAGAAGGTCGAGGTCTTCGTCAATCTGGCCCGCCGTCTCCAGTCGCTCGTGCACCGCGAGATCCAGCTGCTCGACGAGCTCGAGAACGACGTCGAGGACCCCGACCTGCTCAAGGGCCTCTTCCACGTCGACCACCTGGCCACCCGCATCCGCAGGCACGCGGAGAACCTCGCCGTTCTCGGCGGCGCGGTCTCCCGGCGCCAGTGGAGCAACCCGGTGACCATGACGGAGGTGCTGCGCTCCTCGATCGCCGAAGTCGAGCAGTACTCACGGGTCAAGCTGGTGCCGCCGATCGACGGCACCCTGCGCGGCCACGCCGTCGCCGACGTCATCCACCTCCTCGCCGAACTCGTCGAGAACGCCACGGTGTTCTCCGCCCCGCACAGCACCGTGCTGCTCCGCGCCCAGTACGTCGCGGCGGGCCTGGCCATCGAGGTCGAGGACCGGGGCCTGGGCATGCCCGTCACCGAGCAGAACAAGATGAACGCTCTGCTCCACGACCCGGACAACGTCGACGTCGGTCACCTTCTCCGGGACGGGCGCATCGGCCTCTTCGTGGTGTCCGCGCTGGCTCGCAGGCACGGCATCACCGTCCGGCTCCAGACCAACATCTACGGCGGTGTCCAGGCCGTACTCGTCCTGCCGCAGGGGCTGCTGGGCGGGGACGAGCAGGATGGTCCCGCCCGGGCGGCGACCGCCGGGACGCGGCAGGGAATTCCGGCTTCCGCACCGGCGCCGGGCGCCCCCGCGCTTACGCCCGTACCCCCGCCCGCCGGGCCCGTACCCGCACACGCCGCTCCCCGGGCTCCCGCTCGGACGGCCGGCGTCCACGGCAACGCGCCGCTCCCGGTGCGC
>RHMC01000257.1 GCA_003719395.1 Streptomyces altiplanensis | reverse complement strand
GGTGAGCGCGCAGCCGGCCGGGGCGGCCGGTGAGCGCCGTGTCGACGCGCGCCGCGTCGCCGAGGAGGACACGGCGTACGGCCCGCCACCAGGCGGCGCCGAAGGCGTCCTGGTCCAGCCGGCCGGCATGGGCGCCGGCGCTGTCGCGCAGTTCGCCGGCCTCCTCGCGGACGACGCGTACGAACCGCGGGGCGAGGTGGTGGAGGTGGTGCCCGGTCTCCAGGGCCTTCTCGCCGAAGGCCCGGCGTGCCTCGCGTTCCGGACCCGTGGAGAACGGCACGCCGTGCGGCCGCACCCGGCCGAACGGGCCGTGCTTCTCGTGGACCGCCGGGCCGAACGGCTCCGGTGTCTCCTCCAGGACGCGGCCCGCGTCCTCGGCCCGCAGGGGGAGCGCGATGTCCCGGCCGGCCGGGCGCAGATGCAGCGGGCCGGGACCGTACCGCGCGCGCAGATGGTTCAGGAACTCCACCGCGCGGCGGTCGCTGTCGAGGCGGTCGGCGAGCGCCAGGCCCTGCCGGCGGCGCACGGTGACGGCGCCACCGCCACTGACACCGGCACCGAGGAGCATCGGCAGGACCACCCGGGCCGCGAGCCGGGCGGTGTCCCGGCCGGACACGCGGGCGGGGACCGACGCGTGACGCCGGGCCCCTGCGGCCCGTCCCGCCTCTCCCGTCTGTCCGGCTCGTCCGGTCCGGGCCATCCGGCGGCTCCTTCGGTGCGGGCCGGCCTCAGTGCTGGTTCTCGGCCTGGAACATCCAGCGCTGCTTCTCCAGCTCCGCGGTGAGGCCGATGAAGATGTCCTGGGTCACCGGGTCGGCCTTCTCGGTCGCGTCGATCCGCTCCCGCATCCTGAGGCCGACGGTGCCGAGCGCGTCGACGATCAGGCTCACGACGTCGTTGTCCTGGTTCCAGCCGTTCGGGGGCTCGGGAAGCTCGCTGGTCTTGGCGACCGTCCCGGCCCGGCCGTCCGGTGCGACGCCGATGGCCGACGAGCGCTCGGCGACCACGTCGGCGTACGAACGGGCGAAGGACACCACCTCGTCGAGCTGGAGGTGGATGGACCGGAAGCGCGGGCCCACGATCGTCCAGTGCGCCTGCTTGGCCAGGAGCGACAGGCCGAGCAGATCCACCAGCGCGCCCTGGAGGGCGTCCGCGGTGGTCTGGCGGGCAGCTTCGGGCAGGGTGCTCTTCAGGGCGGTCATGCAGTAGCTCCTTCTCGACGCTCTGTCGTCTCTGTCGTCTCTGTCGTGTCGTCCGTCTTCACCTGTGGTCCGGCCGGACCGGCCGTCTGTCCTCACCGGTCCGCCGGCGTCCGCCGGCGTCCGCCGGCGTCCGGCGTCATGCCGCCTGCCGGCGAGTCAGCCGCCGGGGCCTCCGCTGCCGAACGAACCGCCGGCATTCTCACTCCACTGCCGTCGCTCGTGGGGGTCCTTGTCGCTGTGCTTGCCGGACGCGTTCCCGGTGTTCCTGAGCTCGTGCGGCAGGAGCCGCCTGCCTTCCGGAGGCACCACCTCGTCGGGCTCCCGGTACTCCACGTCTTCGGGCAGCTCCGCGTCGGGCGGGCGGTGCGGCTGCTCCTCGGGCGTCGGAGGAGCCGACTCGCGACTTCTGATGCGGATGCCCCACCACACGGCAGCGGTCAGAGCGGCCACGACGGCCAGACCCGCGATGAACGGTGCGATGCCGACGACCAGGTCACTCGCGGCGATGGGGTCCGTGAGCCCCGCGATTCCACTGGCTCTTGTGCTCTGGAATGCGCTCATGCGCGGCGAGTACCCACGGCGCCCGAGTCATGAGCTTTCGTGCAGGTGAAACATTTCCTCACTTCGCGTCGGCATAGCACTCCACGACCGCCGTCGTGAAGGGAAAGCGCACCGGCGTCTGCCCGAAGGCGGTCCGCCCGGCCAGATCGCCGGCCGCGCGGATCGCCTCCGCGACCGCCTCCGCCTCCTCGGCCGGACAGTGCACGATCACCTCGTCGTGCTGGAAGAAGACCAGCTCCGCCCGGAGCCCCGCCGCCCGCAGACTCTGCCGCAGCGCCGCCGTCATCAGCAGCGCCCAGTCGGCGGCGCTGCCCTGCACCACGAAGTTCCGGGTGAAACGGCCCCGCGCGCGGGCGTTCACCGACGCGTACCCCGGCGTGAACCCCCCGTCGCGCGCCACCGCCGCCGGTGTGCCGTCGTCCTGCGGAATGCCCGCCTCGCCGTTGCTGTCACCGTCGTCGCCCGACCCCGCGGCCGGCGGGCACGTCCGCCCCAGCCAGGTCCGTACGAGCCGCTTCTCCTCGCCCGCGCGCGCCGCGTCGTCCACGTACGCGACGCTCGCGGGAAGCGTCTTCGCAGTGCCGCGAGGTTCTTCAGGCCGTCCCCGGAGGTCTGCCCGTACACCGCGCCGAGCACCGCGAGCTTCGCCATGTCGCGGTCACCGGCGAACGCCCGCTCCGACACCGCCTTGTAGAGGTCGCCGGGCCGGCCCGCCACCTCCATCAGTCCCGGGTCGCGCGAGGTCGCGGCCAGGACGCGCGGCTCCATCTGGTCCGCGTCGGCCACCACGAGCCGCCTGCCGTCGTCGGCGATCACCGCACGCCGGATCACCTTCGGGATCTGGAGCGCGCCGCCGCCATGGGTGACCCACCTGCCCGTGATCGTCCCGCCCGGCAGGTACTGGGGCCGGAAACGGCCCCCGCGCACCCAGTCCTGGAGCCAGCCCCAGCCGTGCGCCGTGTAGATCCGGTACAGCTTCTTGTACGCGATGAGCGGCTCCACCGCCGGATGGTCGATCTCCTCCAGCTCCCACCGCCGCGTCGACCCGACCTTGACCCCGGCCTGCGCGAACGCCTTGATCACATCCGCGGGCAGCTCCGGCCGCACACGCCGCCCGAAGGCCGCCGACACCTGGTCCGTCAGCTCCGCCAGGCGCCGCGGCTCCCCGCCGCCCGCGTACCGCTCGCCGAGCAGCTCCTCCAGCAGCGCCCGGTGGACGTCAGCCCGCCACGGCAGCCCCGTCCGGTTCATCTCGGCGGCCACCAGCATCCCCGCCGACTCGGCGGCCGTCAGCAGCCGCATCCGGCCGGGGTGCTCCGCCGCGCCGTGTCTGCGCTGCTGATCGGCGTACACCTCCAGCAGGTCCTCGAACGGCACCGCCACCGGCTGCGGCTCGAAGAGCGAGGACTGGAGAGCCGGGCTCGGCGGCGCGCTGCGGCGGATCGGGCGGTACGGGCAGGCCGTGCAGCCGCGCCCGGGCCGCCGCCGCCGAATGCGGCTCGCCGTGCCGCCCCTCGTGGCCGAGCAGCAGGGACTCCGCGTCCTCGATGTCGTAGCACCGCCCGACCCGCACCCCGGCGGCGAGCAGGCGCGGATAGATCCCGGCGGTGGACCGCCACACCCACCGCCCGACCTCGGGCCGGGAACCGACCGCAGCCACGAGATCGGGCTCTTCGCGCACGTCACCCGGCCGGCCGCCCGTCCCGCCCCAGCGGCACGAGCAGCGCCCCACCCCCGTCCGTCGCGGCGACGGCCCAGCGCTCGCTCATGGGTGCGAGTCTGGCACCCGGCACTGACAACGGCCGTGCGCCGGCGGGGTCTAAAGCGGGTCGTGGTGCCCGGTCAGGCCGCCCGCAGCGTGTGCGCCAGGGCGGCGGCCTCGCCGCGCGTGCTGACGCTCAGTTTGCTGAGGATGTTCGCCACGTGGAACTTCACCGTGGACTCGCTGATGTGCAGCTCCTGCGCGATGGCCCGGTTCCGGTGCCCCCGCGCGAGACGGGCGAGTACTTCCGTTCGCGCGCCCCGAGCGCCGCCAGCGGGTCGGCGGGCGCGGCCTCCGGCATACCCAGCGGGAGGACCGCCGTGACCGTGGTGCCCCAGCCGGGCACCGCGTCGACGTCCAGGCGGCCGCCGACCGCGGCGAGCCGTTCACCCACGCGGTGGACGTGACGGAGTCGCGGGACAGGTCGCCGGGCCCGTCGTCCCGCACGGTCGCGCGCAGTTCGGTGCCCGAGGGGCCGTTCGCGCCCCCGTCGCCGATCTGCCAGCCGACGTGGACGCGGCCGAGCGGATCCTGTTCCAGTACGGCGAGGACCACGGCCCGTACGACCGCACGCGCCGCGTGCACGACGTCGGCGGCCAGCGGACGGCTGTCGCCGGGCGGGCCGAGTTCCAGCCGACCGGTCCGTGGCTCAGCAGCGGGCGCAGTGATTCCGCCAGTCGGGCGAAGGCCTGGTCGGCGGGCTCTTCGGCGACGGCCTGGTCCCGTTCCGCTGCGGCGCGCAGCTCGACCAGCGAGGTCACGGCGAGCTCGGTGGCGTGGGCGCGGGCCGCCGTGTCGTCGAGGTCGCGGCTGCGCAGTACGCCCAGCAGGGCGGTCAGGGCCGCGGCGTGCGCCTCGCTCAGCTCGGCGATGGCGCGCGCCCGCTCGTCGGCGGCGGTGCGCGACGGGGCGAGCGGGCCGGGCGCGGCCTCGGTGGAGAGGCGGTCCAGATGGCCGGTGACGAGGTCCCAGAACGCCTGGACGGCGGTGGCGTCGGCCTCCGGAACCGGGGCGTCCTCCATAGTACGAGCACGAGCAGCGCACCGCGAGCCGTCGCGTCGCTGGCCACGGCCAGTACGGGACGCTCCTCCCCGGCGATACGGGCGCACCCCTGCCAGGGCCGCCCGGCCCGCACGCCGGCGGCGAGCGCCGCCAGCTCGGAGCCGGTGATGCGGCCCGCGAGCCCCGGCTCGCCGTGCGCCTTGAAGGGGGAGTGCGCGCGACTGCTGGACAGCTCGGCGGAAGCGCGGTGCGGGACGATTCCGCCCAACACGGCCGACAGCCTCCCGTGCACCTGCCCCAGCGGCGCGCCGATCACCTCGGCGGCAGCGGCGAGAGCGGCGTTTCCTGTGTTCCTGTCGGCCTTCGGCTCCATGGCAGACAGCGTAAGGCGGCATTCCCGCCCCCCGGCCCGCCTTCCGGACAGGCGCAACCGGCCAAAAGGCGGGCCCTGCCTGGGCACGGCAGGGACAACGCTGAGAGGGCAGGTGACGATCCCCACAGAGGAGAGACCATGGTCGCGGTCGTTTTCGACGAGTTCGGCGGCCCCGGAGTGCTGCGGCTCACAGGGACCGAGGAGTCGCACGCCGGCCCCGGCCAGGTACGGGTGAAGGTACGGGCGGCCGGAGTGAACCCCGTCGACTGCAAGATCCGCGGCGGCCTTCCGGAGCACGTCTTCCCCACGTCGCCGCCCGCCGTCCCCGGCATCGAGTTCGCCGGGATCGTGGACGAGACCGGCGGGGGCGTCACCGGGTACGCGGCCGGGGACGAGGTGCTCGGCTGGACCACCACGGGTGCGTGCGCCGCATACGCCCTGGCCACCGCCGTAGCCGCCAAACCCGCCGCCCTGAGCCGGGAAGAAGCGGCCGCGTCGCCCGTCGCGCGCGAGACGGCGCGGCGCGGGCTCGGTCTGCCCGGCGTCCGGGAGGGCGAGACGCTTCTGCTGCACGGCGCGGCGGGCGCGGCCGGGGCGGTCGCCGTACAGCTGGCGGTGGCGTGCGGCGCGACGGTCGTCGGCACGGCGGGCCCGGTCCACCACGACCGGCTGCGCGCGCTGGGCGCGATCCCGCTGACGTACGGCGACGGGCCGGCCGAGCGGGTGCGGGCGGTCGCACCGCAGGGGGTGGACGCCGTGTCCGACGCGGCCGGGCAGGGCGCGCTGCCGGTCTCGATCGAGCTGCGCGGCGGTACGGCGGACCGGATCGTCACCATCGCCGACCCGGCGGCGGCGGACCTCGGCGTGACCTTCTCGACGGGCGGCGGCACGGCCCGTCCGCAGGACCGGCCGGCCGAGGACGCCCGGCGGGTGGCGAACGGAACGCTGCGGCTGACGGTGGCGGAGACGTTCCCGCCGGCGCGGGCGGCGAAGGCGCACGAACTGACCGAGTCGGGACACGCGGCCGGCAAGGTGGTGCTCCTCTTCCCCTGAGGGGACGGCCCTCCCCGCGTTCGTGGTTCCTGTTCGTGACTGGGACCATCGTCGGTGGCGGCGCGCGGTCGCGTAAGGAGGCACTCCCATGTCAGCGGGGCACAGGAAGACAACCACCGGGCCCGTGACCGACTGCGGCGAACCGCAGGAGGGCCACGGGATCCCGGCCGTCGCCGGACCGGCAGCGGGAACCCGCTGATGGAACAGATCGAGAAGGCGGTCGCGCAGCGGTGTACGCCGAGGACGACGCGGGCCTGGACCTGGGTGCCTCCCTCGTCGCCGCCGCGCCCTGGTCCGAAGCGGGCCGTGAGCTCCTGCGCCGGGGCGAGGAGTCCGTACGCCGGGCCTGGGAGCGCGGCTGGCAGCCCGCCGACGTCGTCCGCGTCGTCCGGCGCGACCTCGGCGACCTGCACGTGCGCCTGACGGCCGACCTGATCGCGGCCGAGAACCGCAGGTACGCCACCACGGCCCCCCGCTGGGAGGCGCAGCTGCGCGACCTGGCGGCGACGGAGCCCTGGTGGGGCAGCGACGACCGTTACGCCGACGCGCTCGCCGCCCGCGAGCGGACGGACCGCTTCTCCCTCGCCACGGCCCTCCTGGAACTCTTCCGCCTCCTGATCCGCCTCCCCGCGATCGAGCCGGTGGGCCCGCCCCCGGGCGAACCCGTCCACGTACGCCCGCACGCACCCACCCCCGACGAGCCGCGCATGCTCACCCGCATCCGCGCGCTGCTGGCCAAGGCGGAGGCCACCGACTACCCCGACGAGGCGGAAGCCCTGACCGCCAAGGCGCAGGAGCTGATGGCGCGCCACAGCATCGACGCCGCACGGCTCGCCGCCCGGGGCCGCACCGGTGACGCGCCGGCCGCCTGCCGGATCGGCGTCGACGCCCCGTACGAGACGGCCAAGGCGATCCTCCTCGACGCCGCCGCCTCCGCGAACCGCTGCCGCGCGGTGTGGAACAGCGCCCTGGGCTTCTCCACGGTCATCGGCTTCGAACCCGACCTCGAAGCCGTGGAGCTGCTCTACACCTCCCTCCTCGTGCAGGGCACCACGGCGATGACCCGCGCGGAGGCGGCCCAGCGCGCGGCCGGCCGCAAGCGCACGAAGGCATTCCGCCAGGCGTTCCTGACGGCGTACGCGAGCCGGGTGGGCCACCGCCTGTCCGAGGCGACGCAGCACGTGACCGAGGAGGCCGGGGGTTCACTGCTGCCGGTGCTGGCGGCGCGGGACGTGGCGGTGGAGGACCGCGCGGAACGGATGTTCCCGCAGACGACGTCGACGCGGGTACGGGGTGTCAACGACCACGCGGGCTGGGAACACGGCACGGCCGCCGCCGACCGGGCGAACATGCCCGGCCGCCCCGGCATCACCCCCTGACCCACCACCCACCGGCACGAGGAATCGGCGTCCGGCACGCACTGTGCCCACCCGGGGCACCCCCGGACCCCTGGCCGAAACTCCCGGGGGCGCGGTGCCCGCAGGCCACCCACCGGACGCCGAGAGGGCGGGCCGCGCAGGGAGTCCGGCATGTGCTGTGCCCACCCGGGGGAGCTCCCGACCCCCGGCCGAAGCCTCCAGGGCAC
>RHMC01000256.1 GCA_003719395.1 Streptomyces altiplanensis | reverse complement strand
TGCGAGGAACGGGCCTTGCCGGGCCGAAGGGGCGGCGGAGCTGCTGGCGGAGGGGTGGGCTTGCGGCTCGCCGGCGCCTGCGAGGAACGGGCCTTGCCGGGCCGAAGGGGCGGCGGAGCTGCTGGCGGAGGGGGTGGGCTTGCGGCTCGCCGGCGCCTGCGAGGAACGGGCCTTGCCGCTGCCGGTCTCCCGGGGGAGCGGGGCTCCCGGCAGGTAGTTGGTCGGGTCGTCGTTCGGACCGGGCACGGTCACCAGTTCCGAGGAACGTACGGCCCCGCCCAGCATCGAGCCGACGAGCATCGTCAGGCCGACCACCAGGGAGGCGACGAGGGCGCCGCGCCGCAGTACGCGCCGCCGCAGCTCCCACAGTTCGGAGCGCGGCCCGAGCTTGCGCCAGGCTTCGCCGGCGAGGCGGCCGTCGATGGAGTAGACGGGCGCGCCCGCGATGATCAGCGGGGACCATGCGGCGAGGTAGATGATGTCGGGCGCGTCGTACGCCGGTACGGTCTTCCAGCTCACCGTCACGAGCAGCGCGGCGGAGAGCAGCGTCCCGAAGCAGGCGGCGACCCGCTGCCACAGCCCCAGCACCGTCAGCACGCCGACGACGACCTGGAGGAACGCGACGGTCAGGCCGGCGCCCACGGGGTGGGTGAGCGCGAAGTCGCGCAGCGGTTCGGCGAGGGTCCAGGGGTGCAGCGAGTTGAGCCACTTGACCATCGAGCCGCGCTCGCCGCCGTCGAAGTAGACGGGGTCGCAGAGCTTGCCCATGCCGGCGTAGATGGAGATGAAGCCGAGGAACACCCTCAGCGGCAGCAGCACCACACCGAGGTTCATCCGCCGCCCGGGGTAGTAGCCGTGCCGGACGGCGGCCGCCTCGGTGTTCCGGCCGCGCGCGCCGTCCTCGTCGTACGCCTCGTCCTCGCCGGGGTCGCCCGGGTCGCCGTACTCGTCGAACCGGTCGTCCGGGTAGGAGCCTTGGGTGTCCGGACCGGGGTCGTCGTAGGCGCCGGCGGCCGGTTTCGTCCTGGGCAGCATCTGCGTCATGGGCGACTCGGGGCTGCGCGGCCCGATGACGGTGGGGAGCGCCGCCGTGTCCTCCGCGTTCCCGTCCACGGCGATCCGGGGGATGACCTGCGTGGCGCCGCTGTCGAGGCGCTCGCCGCCGACCGAGGAGTTGCGTACGGCCTGGAGCAGTCCGGTGGCGCCGGGGTCCCCCGGCTCGGACTTGCCGCTCCAGACGACGGGTGCCCGGCGCCGCACCGCGGCCTTGACGTTCCCGGCCGGGAACCGTCCCGTGTTCCCCAGGCCGGCGCCCACACCGCCCGCTCCCGCGTACGGCGGGACGGGCCGCCTGCTCGGGGCCGGGGCGAACTGCACGCGGAAAACGGCGTGGTTGGCGGTGACCTGCGCTGGGTCGCAGGGCACCTTGACCATGCTCAGGACGGGCTGATCGTCGGTCCCGGGTGTTCTGGTGTCCACACTCATCTAACCGAGTGACGGGCGTTTAGGACACTGCCTTGACGCTCTCGATCTGTCCGAGACCCGTCAAGCCACCCTTACCGGGCAAAACACCCATTCTCGCCCCAAGGGGGGTCAGCGCCTGCGCTGCGCCGCCTCCCAGAGCACGATGCCCGCCGCGACACCGGCGTTCAGCGACTCGGCGCCGCCCGGCATCGGGATGCGCACGAGGTAGTCGCAGGTCTCGCCGACGAGGCGGCCGAGGCCCTTGCCCTCGCTGCCGATGACGATGACGACCGGGCCGCCCAGCTGCTCCAGGTCCTGGACCGTGTGCTCGCCGTCGGCCGCCAGACCCACGACCGTGATCCCGGCCTTCTGGTAGCCCTCCAGGGCGCGCGTCAGGTTGGTGACGCGGGAGACCGGCGTACGGGCCGCCGTGCCGGCGGAGGACTTCCACGCACCGGCCGTCATGCCCGCCGCGCGGCGCTCCGGCACGACCACGCCGTGGCCGCCGAACGCGGAGACGGAGCGGACGATCGCGCCGAGGTTGCGCGGGTCGGTCACACCGTCGAGGGCGACGATCAGCGGGTCCTCGTGCTTGTCGTACGCCGCCGCCGTGAGGTCGTCCGGGTGCGCGTACTCGTACGGCGGGACCTGGAGGACGAGGCCCTGGTGGTTCAGGCCGTTCGTCATCCGGTCGAGCTCCGGACGCGGGGCCTCCATCAGGTTGATGTTGCCGCGCTCGCCCGCGAGCTGGAGTGCCTCGCGCACCCGCTCGTCGTTGTCGATGTACTGCTGGACGTACAGCGTGGTCGCCGGAACGCCGTCGCGCAGCGCCTCGAAGACCGGGTTGCGGCCGACGACCATCTCGGACGTGCCCTTGACGCCGCCCCGGCGCGGAGCCGGGCGGCGGACCGCGGCCTGCTTGGCCTTGGCGGTGGCGATGCGGTTCTTCTTGTGCTTCTTGCGGGCCTCGGCGGGCGGCGTCGGGCCCCTGCCCTCGAGGCCCTTGCGCCGCTGGCCACCGCTGCCGACCGTAGCGCCCTTCTTGTTGGACGTGCGGCGGTTCCTGCGCTGGCTGTTCCCGGCCATGACCTGTTACCTGTTCCGTTGCTTCAGACGTGCGTACGTATAAGGGAAAGTGTGCCGCCCGGGGGGCCGGGCGGCACATCGCGCGTGCCGGTCAGCGCGGACCGAGGGTCCACCGCGGGCCCGACGGACTGTCCTCGATGACGAGGCCGGACTGCTGGAGCTGGTCGCGGATCGCGTCGGCCGCGGCCCAGTCCTTGCGGTCACGGGCCGACTGGCGCTGGTCCAGTACGAGGCGTACGAGCGTGTCGACGACGCCGTGGAGGTCCTCTCCGCGGTCCGTGCCGCCGCCCGTCCACTGCTCGTCGAGCGGGTCGAGGCCGAGGACGCCGAGCATCGCCCGTACCTCCGCCAGCCGCGCGACGGCCACGTCCTTGTCGTCGGCGGCCAGCGCCGAGTTGCCCTGGCGCACCGTGGTGTGGATGATCGCGAGCGCCTGCGGGACGCCCAGGTCGTCGTCCATCGCCTCGGCGAAGGCGGGCGGGACCTCGGCCGCGGGCTCGACGTCGCCGGCCTTCTCGACGACGCGCTGGACGAAGCCCTCGATGCGCGAGAAGGCGGACTCCGCCTCGCGCAGGGCCTCCTCGCTGTACTCGATGGTGGAGCGGTAGTGCGGCGTACCGAGGTAGTAGCGCAGGACGATCGGGCGCCACTGCTTGACCATCTCGGAGACGAGGACCGAGTTGCCCAGCGACTTCGACATCTTCTCGCCGGCCATGGTGACCCAGTGGTTGTGCACCCAGTACGTGGCGAAGTCGTCGCCGAACGCCTTGGCCTGGGCGATCTCGTTCTCGTGGTGCGGGAAGATCAGGTCGATGCCGCCGCCGTGGATGTCGAAGGCGGAGCCCAGGTACTTGTGGGCCATCGCGGAGCACTCCAGGTGCCAGCCGGGGCGCCCGCGTCCCCACGGGGTCTCCCAGCTCGGCTCGCCGGGCTTCGCGGCCTTCCACATGGCGAAGTCGCGCGGGTCGCGCTTGCCGGTCTCGCCCTCGCCGGACGGCTGGAGGAGGTTGTCCAGCTCCTGGTTGGAGAGCTCCAGGTAGCCGGGGTGGGAGCGGACGTCGAAGTAGACGTTTCCGTCGGCCTCGTACGCGTGCCCGCGCTCGATGAGGCCGCGCATCATCTCGACCATCTCGGGGACGTGGCCGGTGGCGCGGGGCTCGTAGGTGGGCGGGAGGCAGCCGAGGGCGGCGTAGCCGTCGTTGAAGGCGCGCTCGTTCTCGTATCCGATGGACCACCAGGGGCGGCCCTGGTCGGCCGACTTCTTGATGATCTTGTCGTCGATGTCCGTGACGTTGCGGACGAACGTCACGTCGTAGCCCCGGTGGGCGAACCAGCGGCGCATGATGTCGAAGTTGAGCCCCGACCTGATGTGCCCGATGTGCGGGGCGGCCTGCACGGTAGCGCCACACAGGTAGATCGAGACGCAGCCCGGAGTGAGCGGGGAGAAGTCGCGAGTCTGCCGGGCGCTGGTGTCGTACAGCCGAATAGTCACCACACCAGGGTAGTGGGCGTACGGCAGTGCCCAGCGACCCTTTCCGGTACTGGGGGGCCGCGGCGTGGAGGGCGCCGCCGCCGTGCTTCACCCGTACGGGCCGACAGGTGCCCCGCGGCGGGTTCCCCGCCCCGCCGCGGACGCCCCGCGCCGCTCAGGCCGTGCGGACGACCAGTGCCGTGGCGATCGCCGCGAGGCCCTCGCCGCGGCCGGTGAAGCCGAGGCCGTCGGACGTGGCGGCCGACAGCGAGACCGGCGCGCCGGCCGCGGCCGAGAGCACCTTCTGCGCCTCGTCGCGCCGCTTGCCGATCTTCGGTCGTACGCCGACGACCTGGACGGCGACGTTGCCGATCTCGAAGCCCTCGGACCGTACGATCCGGGCGGCCTCGGTGAGCAGCGTGATGCCCGACGCACCGGACCACTCGGGGCGGCCGGTGCCGAAGTGCGCGCCGAGGTCGCCGAGGCCGGCGGCGGAGAAGAGGGCGTTGCAGGCGGCGTGCGCGACGACGTCGGCGTCCGAGTGGCCTGCCAGGCCGGGGCCCTCGCCCTCCCAGAGCAGGCCGCCGCACCACAGCTCGCGGCCCTCCTCGAAGGCGTGGATGTCGGTTCCGATGCCGACCAGCGGCATCGGGGGGAGACCTGCGGAGACCTCAGAAGCCATCGTTTGCCCTCCTGCGGGCGAGTACCGCCTCGGCCAGGACGAGGTCCAGCGGCCGGGTCACCTTGAATGCCTCTTCGTGGCCAGGTACGACCACGACCTGCACGCCGAGCCGCTCGACCATCCCGGCGCAGTCCGTCGCGCCTTCGCCCTTCGCCGTGATCGTCTCGTGGGCGCGGACGAGGGTGGCGCGGTCGAAGCCCTGCGGGGTCTGCACGGCGCGCAGCCGCGCGCGCATCGGGCGTGGCGACGACCGGTTCGGGCTCGCCCTTCTCCCGGGGCTCGACCTCCTTGACGGTGTCGGCGAGCGGCATCGCGGGCACCACGGCGGCCGCTCCGTCCCGCAGGGCCTCGACGACCGCGTCGACGGTGTCGACGGGCACGAGCGGGCGGGCCGCGTCGTGCACGAGGACGGCGGTGATGTCGTCGGGCAGGGCGTCGAGTCCGAGCCGCACCGATTCCTGGCGCGTCTCACCGCCCGGTACGACGAGGAAGTCCGTCCGCTCGGGCAGCGCGTGCTCGGCGAGGAGGTTCTTGACCTCGGCGGCGCCGTCCGGCGGGGCCACCACGTCGACGAGCGCGACGGCACTGGAGTTGGCCATGGCCCGTACCGCGTGGATCAGCATGGGGGTGCCGCTCAGCGCGAGGAGTGCCTTGGGCGCGCCGGGGCCCAGCCGCACGCCGCGGCCTGCGGCGGGGATCACGGCGGCGGTGCGCGGGGTGGTCTGCGCAGTGGTCGTGTGGCGCGATTCGTCTGTCATCGGTAGCTCCGGGGCCGACAGCTTCGGGAACGGGTTCGGGTCCGCCAGGTTTGTGTCGGCGGCCTACGTGGGTATGGCCTGGGGGTGCCCCCGGCCGAAGGCTGGGGAGTGCCGGGCGCGACGCCTTGACCGGCCCCTTCCGTGAGGACTGGTCGAGCCGGTTGTCCGGGCCGGCATGCCGGAGCACCGGGAGCACCAGGGAACGGTTCGGTTCGGGGATGCACGGGAACGAGACATGCCGCAGCGCCCGGCGACAAGGGCTGGACGGCCTTGTCAGCGGGCACCACGGCATCGTTGCTGGGTATCAGGGAAGGAGCCCCTGCGACCCGGGATCAGGACGCGAGGACCTCGTCGAGCAGAGCCTCGGCCTTGTCTTCATTCGTGTTCTCCGCGAGCGCGAGCTCGCTCACCAGGATCTGGCGCGCCTTGGCGAGCATGCGCTTCTCACCTGCGGAGAGACCGCGCTCACGCTCACGGCGCCACAGGTCGCGCACTACCTCAGCGACCTTGATGACATCACCGGAGGCGAGCTTCTCGAGATTTGCCTTGTAGCGCCGGGACCAGTTCGTCGGCTCTTCTGCATACGGTGCGCGGAGCACCTCGAAGACCCGGTCGAGCCCTTCCTGACCGACTACGTCGCGTACACCGACGAACTCCGCATTGTCCGCAGGCACACGAACAGTCAAGTCACCCTGGGCGACCTTGAGCACCAAGTAGGTCTTGTCCACGCCTTTGATCTGGCGAGTTTCGATAGCCTCGATCAGCGCGGCCCCGTGATGGGGATAGACCACGGTGTCGCCAACCTTGAACGTCATGTGACAGGTACCCCTTCCGTGGCTATCCAGAGTAACACGGAAACGGCTTCTTCTGAATGGTGTTTCCGCAGGTCAGGGCATATCTCGGGGCTTGACAACAGCGACAGGAACGTGCTGCGCGGGCCTTCCGGAAGCGGGTATTCGCAGGTCGGAGCGGCTGTGCGGGCGAAGAGAAACGCGTACGTTACACACATCACGGGCCTCCCCGAAGAGGCCGAACGTCCCGTTTTGCCGGGTTCCAAGCGGCGAAGTCGGCGTACTCCGTTCGGTGACCGGTCACTCGTTCGGCCCGAATCCGGAATTGATCACGTGCGGCCGTGATCAATTCCGGGGCCTCCATACATTCCTTACGGATAATCCACGCCCGGGACGCGCTCTCACCCCTCCCCGGATATGTGAGCGGCGTACGAAACAGGCCGCCGGGCAGGCGCGGGCCGGTACGGGCGGGCAGGGTGGGGCGGGTCGGGTGCGAGGGCCGGTCGACGGCTCGGTAACCTAAGCGCGCCGACACACCCTTAGGGCGGCTTTACGCCGCTCGCACCTGATGGGTCCGCCCGTAAGTCCGTACCTCTGACAGGAGATGCCGCCGCCGTGAGCCGCAGCCTTCGACGCGGTGCCCTCGCCGCCACCGCCATCGTGTTCTCGATCGCTTCGCTCGCCGCCTGCGGAGCGGGCAACGACGCGCAGTCGCTGCAGATCAGGCCGGACAACGCCGAGGCCGCCGTCGACGACATCAAGATCCAGAACGCGGCGGTCGTCACCCAGCCGGAGCCCGGCGCCGAGGGCCCCGCGGTCGTCACCGCGACGCTGTTCAACAACGGCGCCCGGGCCGAGACGCTCGAATCGATCAAGCTGCCCGGCGCGAGCGGCGAGGTGAAGCTCAAGCCGGCCAAGGGCACGGGCCCGGTGTCCGTACCCGCCGGCGGGTCGCTCGTCCTCGGCGGCGAGGGCAACGCCTCCGCCGTGATCGAGAACGGCCGCGAGGCCGCGGAGGACGGCGGCGTGCAGCCGGTGGTCTTCGAGCTCAGCGAGACCGGTGCGGTGGAGCTGCAGGCGCTGGTGTTCCCGGCGACGCACTACTTCAAGGACTTCGGCCCGAGCGAGCTCCCGAAGCCGCCGGTCACCACCGCGAGCCCCACGGGCACGCCGACCGGCTCCCCGGACGAGACGGCGGCGGCGCCGCGGGCGCCACGGCCTCGTCCACGCCGCCGCAGGACGGGTCCTCCGGGGGAGGCCGCGGAGGACGACGCCGAGGACTCCGCCGAGGAGCACGGCGCGGAGCACTGACGCCCGTACAGCCACAGCGGACAGCACGCACGGGGGCGCCCCCGCCGTGACGTACCGGCGGG
>RHMC01000255.1 GCA_003719395.1 Streptomyces altiplanensis | reverse complement strand
CAGAACGATTCTGCCTGGGGATGCTGGGTGGGGCGGGTGGGACTCGAACCCAAATCGGTGACGCTTCTCACCTGCGATTTTACCAAATCGACCGATATATACCCCTGCTTCGATCCTGTTGCGTCCCGCTCGATCCCCCTCTGCCGGCAAGTGGTGCAGCGTTCGCTGCACGGCCTCTTCCGTTTCCGGGCGACCCACTCGGACTCCCCGTCGCAGCCGCGCTCGCATCGCCGCGCCAACTCCATTGCCATCAAACCAGAGCTTCGAATCTCGGAGCTCTGGTTTGATCAGGCACCACCAACGATCACGCACTGTGATCGACCTTGGTAGCTTCGCCACCTCCATTAACTTCGGCCGCCGGGGCCTGCCTGGTGCATAACCCCGGGCGCGCTGGGGCTGGGTGTCGATGAGGAGGAAGAGCCAACGTCAGCCGATGGTGCTGGACTGTCCGTGCGCACCGGTCGGCCCATGAGGGGCCATGGGGGTCAACACGATGCGACCGAAGCCCTCGTCCGCGTCCAACCCTGTGGTGCACCAGCGCGGCTTGTTCCTGGCACAGAACCGGCACACGGTCTACGAGGCGACGATCACCGGACTGGGCCTCGAGTCCCACGCCGTCAGCGAGGGCGACTGAAGCGTGAAGTCGGGCTGGGACGCCGCCGCTGTCATCACCGGGTCAGCTGTCACGGCCGTGCTCGCGGCCAACGACCGGTCAGCCGCCGGCGTCATCCGGGGCCTGCAGACCCTGGGCATCGACGTGGACGAGCGCCACCCCCTCCAGCCGGAGTCAATACCCTTCATGGGTGGGCGAGTTCATCCCATTGAGCGTGCTGTGTTGGCGAGCGGGACGGCCCGAGGCCGCTCCGCCGGCCACCGCGACAGCCTTGCCGCATTGCGCCGCCTCATGACTTCCCGCCCTACAGCCGATCTTGTACACGGCTCTGCCGATGATCCTGTACACGGACGCCTGGAGGCGGTCAGTGGCGGGTGGTGGCGACGGTGAGCCCGAGGCCGATCAGTGCGATACCGCCCGCGCCTCCGATCATCGAGAGGCGGCGGTCGGAGCCGGCGAGCCAGGTTCGGGCTGCCGACGCGCTCAGGCCCCAGACGGTGTCGCAGATCAGACCGATGCCGGCCGGGATCAGGCCGAGGACCATCATCTGCAGCGGGATGTGCCCGGCGTCCTGGTTGACGAACTGCGGGAGGACCGCGGCGAAGAAGACCAGGCCCTTGGGATTGGTGGCGCCGACGAGGAGGCCGTCCAGGACGGTGCGCAGATCGCTGCGCCGCTCACCTTCCTCGGCTGTCAGGTCGGTGCGCAGGCGGTCGCGGTGGCGGAACGCCTGGACACCGAGGCAGACGAGGTAGGCGGCACCGGCCAGCTTCACCGCCGTGAAGACAGTGGCTGAACTCTGGACCAGGGCGCCCAGGCCGAGGGCGACGGCGAGGACGAGGGCGTAGCAGCCGAGGAGGTTGCCCAGGACGGTGGCGAGTGCGGTGCGGCGGCCGTGGGCGAGGGCGCGGCCGACGACGAACAGGACGCTCGGGCCGGGGATCGCGATCACGACGAGGGACATCGCGGCGAACGCGAGAAGGCTTTCGGTGGTCACCACGGGCCGGTACTCCCTGATTTCTGCTGTACCGCCACTGGGGGTGAGTGACGCGTGCTTGCTGTACGCGGGCGGGCGGGCCGGGCATGAACCGGGACGGCCAGGGCGGCTACCGGGACACGGGTGCCACCTGGGCGCGCGGGAGGCGGGCCAGGACCGCGGAATCGATCTGAAGAGTGCGGTCGGCCGATCCGGCACCGCAGTAGACGGGCCGTGCCGGTTCGGCGACCGCGGTATCGATCAGGCACGGCACTCCAGGCCGGTGGCTGACCGGCGGGACGCCACCGGGAACCAGGCCCTCCGCAGCGAGCAGGGCGGCATCCGCCGTGCGCAACTGGGAGCGGCTGGTGCCGGTGGCGGCCGAGAGGCCCGCGAAGTCCACACGGTCCTCCGCCCGCAGAGCCACGAGCAGGAGCGGGATGTCCGAAGTGGTGAAGGCAAGCGTCTTGACGGCCTGCGTCCAGGGGAAGGGCAGTGCCTGGCGCTCGGCGACCCTGTGCGCGGCGGCATGCTCGTGGACGGTGTACGCGCAGCCGTCCGCGTCCAGCACAGCTCGCCAGGACGTCTCGGACATGCTCATGGGCGACCTGCGGCTTTCGGTCAGGGAAAGGGAGACGACCTGCGGAGATTCGATCGTGGTCTTCAGCCTGGCCAACGCGGCGGGATCTGATCAACTGATTGTGGAATCCTGCAATCGTGATCACCATGCGTTTCACCGAGACGGCCGAGGAGGACATCGCCTTCTCCGTCTCACCGCTGCTCGAAGCCGTCCATTCCTGGCACGTGCTGACCGACCCCGGCCACCACGCCCTGCACGTGCCCTGGGTGCGGCGGTGCCGCCGGCTGCCTGCCGCCCTGCGTCGGCAGATCCGCGAGCACGGCTTCGTGGTGTCCGACTACATCCCGGCCTTCTTCGAAAGCCGGGCCGGCGATCACGACGCCGACTTCGAAGACCAGCTCGTGGCCGTACGGGCGCTGCCGCCCGCCCTGCTGGCCGCCGAACTCGCCCAGACCCTCATCGACACCACCCGCTGCACCGGGCACGACCTCGTCGCAGACCCCACCGCCCGCGACACAGTCCTCGCCGAACTCCGGCAGACCGACGCCGACCGGGCGGCTCGGCTGAACGGCATCCTCACCGACCCTCTCCCCGTCCTCGAAGACGCGCTCACGGTCCTGGAGGACTACTGGAGTGCCGCCTTCGCCGATGAGTGGGAGCGCGTCGAGCCCTCCCTGTACGAGTCGATCGCACGGGCGGGAGCCCGGATCGCCCACCAGGGCCTGTTCCCGATGCTCCGCACTCTGGTCCCGCAGATCCGCATCGACCCCACCCAGCGAACACTCCGGCTCGACCGCCCGCACCACCACGACATCGCCGTCACCCGCGACCACCCCGTGACGTTCACCGCCAGCCACTACGTCTGGCCCCACGTCCGCGTCACCTGCGACACCCCGTGGCCCCTGCGGCTCACCTACCCCGCCCTGCCCCTCGCCCCGGCGTCGGCCGCGCGCCCCACCAACCAGCAAGAGATCCTCACCACCCTGCGGGCCCTGGCCGCAGCCCCACGCCTGCAGATCATCACCCACCTCGCCGCCCAGAACCGCAGCACCCAGGAACTCGCCTCCCTCCTCGGCCTCTCCGCGTCCGTGACCTCCCGCCACCTTCACCAGCTCACGCAGGCAGGACTCACCACCACCCGCCGCGAGGGCTACTACGTCCTCTACTCCCTCGACCCCGCCCGCCTCGACCAGATCGCCACAGCCCTCACCACCCTCACCCCCAAGCCGGATGCCTGAACCGGCGCAGTGCCGACAACTGACCCACACGCCCCGAGACCGGGTGCACCACACTCGGGTTCCGGCTCACTTTCCGTAAAGGGTTGACGGACGGCAGAGGGCCGCCGCCCCTGCCTCACGGCTCAGTTGGGCGCGCTGATAGATCCTCTAAGTGCCGTCGCGACGGCCTACTGTCACGTACGTGAGGCCGCCTCGCCGTTGGCATGCACCTCACGGTGCGGCGCCGTCCAGGCTGAGGCGCCGGACTCCCTGCTTCGGCGAGGGGGAGGATGGCGTCATGGACATACGGCAGCTGGAGCATTTCCTCGCCATCGTGGATCAGGGCGGGTTCAACCGGGCGGCGTCGGTCCTGTACGTCTCCCAGCCCGCGCTGTCCCAGACGGTTCAGGCGCTGGAGCGGGACCTGGGCAGCGCTCTCTTCCACCGGATCGGCCGCCGGGCGGTGCTCACCGAGGCCGGTGAGGCGCTGATCGAGCGGGCCCGCGCTGCCGTACGGAGTCTGGCGACTGCCCGGGCCAGCGTCGCCGCCGTGCATGAGCTTCGCGAGGGCCGGCTCGACGTGGCGGCGATGCCGTCACAGGCGGTGGAGCCGCTGACGTCGATGATCCGGGCCTTCAGTACCCCCTGGCCGGGGGTGGCGGTGGTCATCAAGGCCGCTTTCACCCGCCAGGATGTCATCGACATGGTGCGTACCGGTGCGGTCGAGCTGGGGCTGCTGGCCGCCGCGGGGCCGCTGCCCGACAAGGAAGTGGCTTGTTACCTGGTCGGCGAACAGCGCTTCGTGCTCGTGGTGCCGCCCGACGGGCGGTTTTCCGGGCGCAGTCGGTGGACTGCCGGGAACTGGCAGGGCAGCGCCTGATCGTCGGACAACGGGGAACGGGCATGCGGGCGTACGTCGACGGCCTCATCGAACAGGGGATTGTGTTCGACATCGCCGCCGAGACGGAGCACCGGGTGGCCATCCTGCCTCTCGTCCTGGCAGGGGTGGGTTTGGCCGTGGTGACAGAGTCCTGGCGCACCCTGGCCGAGCGTGCTGGAGCACGGGTGCTGAACATCGAACCGAAGAGCACACTCAACATCGGACTGATCAGTCGCCGCGCCGGACTGTCACCGGCTGCCGAGGCTTTCCTGAGTACCGTCCTGCGGGCAACGGACACGCCAGACGTTGGATAAGCGCACCTTATAAGCGAGATTAGAACTGCGTCTTGGACGCCGTGACCGGTCCATTGCTGCAATCAACGCATGACGAACCACCGCATTGCCTTGATCCCGGGTGACGGCATAGGCGCCGAGGTGCTGCCCCCGGCGCAGCAGGTCCTCGATGCCGTCGGCCGTCGCCGTGGCTTCGGCTTCACCTACACCGCGTACGACTGGTCCTGCGAGCGCTACCTGCGCGACGGCGCGATGATGCCCGAGGACGGAATCGACCAGCTCCGTGACAAGGACGCCATCCTGCTCGGCGCTGTCGGCTACCCGGGCGTGCCCGACCATGTCTCGCTGTGGGGCCTGCTGATCCCGATTCGCCGCAGCTTCCGCCAGTACGTCAACCTGCGTCCGATCCGCGTCTTCGAGGGCATCGACAGCCCGGTGCGCGGCGCGGCGCCCGGGGAGGTCGACTTCGTCGTCGTCCGGGAGAACGTCGAGGGCGAGTACAGCGAGATCGGCGGACGTCTCCACCGCGGCTTCCCGGAAGAAATGGCCGTTCAGGAAGCCGTGTTCACCCGGGCCGGGGTCACCCGCGTCCTGGATTACGCCTTCGACGTGGCTGCTCAGCGCGGTGGCAAGGTCACCTCGGCCACCAAATCGAACGCATCGTGCACACGATGCCGTTCTGGGACGAGCTGGTCGCCGAGCGCGCCGCCGCGCACCCCGATGTGGCCTGGGACCAGGAGCACATCGACGCGCTGGCCGCCAAGTTCGTCCTCGACCCCGCTCGCTTCGACGTGGTGGTCGGTTCCAACCTCTTCGGTGACATCCTCAGTGACCTGGCCGCCGCTGTGGCCGGCTCCATCGGCATCGCACCGGCCGCCAACCTGAACCCCGAGCGCGAGTTCCCCTCGATGTTCGAACCGGTGCACGGCTCCGCTCCCGACATCGCCGGACGGGGCATCGCCAACCCCCTGGGCGCGATCTGGTCGGCCGCCATGATGCTCGATCACCTCGGCCACCCCGAGGCCGGCAAGGACGTCACCGACGCCATCGCGGCGCTCCTGGCCAAGACAGACGTCCGAACTCCCGACCTGGGCGGCACCGCCGGCACCGCCGAGTTCACCGAAAAACTCCTCGAACTCCTGTGAGCTGAACCCTCTGCCGTGGCCGGGACAGCATGGACGATGCTGTCGGCCCACCTGCTGCCCCTCCGCTGGGCAACCCCTTTTGTCTGCTCCGAGCCGCGTTTGTCCCCCGCCGGCCCCGCTTCCCGCGGGACCGCGCCTGCGTCCCGGCTGCGCCCGTTCCTCGATGAGGAGAAACGCCATGGCAGCACCCGCGTCCACCCCACCAACCCAGACCGGAACGGCGCCCAAACCGTGGTACCGGCAGCTCTACTTCTGGGTCTTGACCGCGATCGCCACCGGCATCCTGACCGGCTGGCTGTGGCCTTCGGTAGGAGTAGCCCTCGAGCCGGTCGGCACCACCTTCGTCGCGGCGATCAAGATGCTCATCACCCCGATCGTCTTCCTGACCATCGCGGCGGGCATCGGCAGCGTCGACAGCCTCGGCCGGGTGGGCCGGGTGGGGCTGAAATCGCTCGCGTATTTCCAGGCAGGCACCCTTGTCGCGCTTCTTCTCGGGCTGCTCGCGGTCAACATCTTCCAGCCCGGCGCCGCGTCCACGCTCACCCGGGCGACCTCCAGCTGGAGGGTGACGCCGCCCAGTACGTGAAGGACGGGGAGGAACAGAGCTGGTGGCACTTCATCACCGACCTGGTGCCCGAGAGTGCCGTCGGTGCATTCGCCGAGGGCAACATTCTCCAGGTTCTCTTCTTCTCCGTGCTCTTCGGTGTCGCGCTCAAGGCCGTCGGTCCGATCGGTGAACCCCTCGTAGCCGGCGTCACCCGGCTCAGCGCCGTGATCTTCAAGATCCTGCACTACGTCATGCTTGCCGCCCCCATCGGGGCGTTCGGGGCAATGGCCTACACCATCGGCAAGTACGGGGTGTCCACCCTCACCAGCCTGGGCCAGCTCATCGGTCTCTTCTACGGCACGTCGGCGTTCTTCGTCATCGTGATCCTGGGCGGCGTCACGGCGCTCCTGAAGATCAACATCTTCCGGCTGCTGGGCTACCTGCGCGAGGAGTTCCTGCTTGTCCTGGGCACCTCCTCCTCGGAGAGCGCCCTGCCCCGCCTCATGGCCAAACTCGAAGGTCTCGGCCTGCGCCGGGACATCGTCGGGCTCACCGTCCCCACCGGCTATTCCTTCAATCTCGACGGCAGCTCCATCTACCTCTCGCTGGCCGCCGTCTACATCGCCCAGGCCACCGACACGCCCCTCAGCCTCACCCAGCAACTGGGCCTTCTCGCCGTCATGATCCTCACTTCCAAGGGCTCGGGCGGCATCACCGGCGCCGGCTTCATCGCACTCGCCGCCACCCTCTCCACGGTCGGGACTGTCCCGGCGGCCGGCATCATGCTGATCTTCGGCATCGACAAGTTCATGTCCGAGTGCCGCGCCCTGACCAACCTCGCCGGCAACAGCGTCGCCACCCTGGTCGTCGCCCGCTGGGAACGCGTCCTGGACACCGCGCACGTCAACGCCGTGCTGCACGGCAAGACCCCTGCCACACCGTCCGCGCCAGAGGAGAAGGCGGCCGGGCCAACCCCGTCGGCCGATCTCACCAAGCCACAACCCGCAGCGGCCCTCGACAGCCCCTGACCAGACGTCCCGGGCTCTGTCCTGTCGCGCCCAGAGCCCGGGCACGGCATACACCCGATACGTGCGTATGCCCGCGTAGGCCCGGCCGGAGCCCCCGGCCGGGCCTACGCATATCCCTGTGAGCCGTCCCTTGTTGCGCAGAGGTCAGTAGCGGATCTGCTAGGAAGCTGCGTAACGGCCGTGGGACCGCTATTAACCCTCCCACGACCCCGGAACCAGAAAAAAGCCCAGGTCACAGCCGCCCAAAGGCCGCCCTGGATTCACAAGGACCGCGTTCGCCACACCCCCGTGAGGCGACCGCCACACGCGAAAAGCCCCCGAAAAACGCGTTTCCCCAGGTCAGAACGATTCTGCCTGGGGATGCTGGGTGGGCGGGTGGACTCGAACCCACGACCG
>RHMC01000254.1 GCA_003719395.1 Streptomyces altiplanensis | reverse complement strand
CCCGGCCACGGGCAAGGCCCCCAAGCAGGACCGCTCCAGGGCCACCAGACAGCGCCTCCTGGAGGCCGCCGTGTCCTGCCTGGCGAGCGCGGCTGGGCGGGCTCCACCGTGACCGTCGTCGCGGAACGGGCCGCGTCTCGCGAGGCGCCGCCCAGCACCACTTCCCGACCCGCGAGGACCTCTTCACCGCAGCCGTCGAGTACGTCGCCGAGGAGCGCTCCACGGCGCTGCGCGCGCTGTTCCCGCAAGGCGCCGCCAACCGTGCGGCCGTCGTCGGCGCCCTCGTCGACCTCTACACGGGACCGCTCTTCCGGGCCGCCCTCCACCTGTGGGTGGCCGCGTCCAACGAGGACCAGCTCGGCACCCGCGTCACCGAACTCGAAGGCCGCGTCGGCCGCGAGACACATCGCATCGCGGTGGAACTCCTCGGCGCCGACGAAACGGTTCCCGGCGTACGCGAGACCGTCCAGGGCCTCCTCGACATGGCCCGCGGCCTGGGCCTGGCCAACCTCCTCACCGATGACGCGACGCGACGCCGGCGCGTGGTGACGCAGTGGGCCGCACTGCTCGACAGCGCACTCGACGGCGCGCCGGACTGACACCTGCGCGCGCCGTGAAACACCGGAGGGGCCGGGAAGTAGGCGGCCCGGCCCCTGAGCGGTCGTACAACCGCTCAGCGCGCGATGTCGTCGAAACCCGGGACCTCCTGCGGGCTGCGCGACGCGGGACCGACGTACCGCGCGGAAGGCCGCACCAGGCGACCCGTGCGCTTCTGCTCCAGGATGTGCGCGCTCCAGCCGGCCGTACGCGCGCACGTGAACATCGACGTGAACATGTGCGCCGGAACCTCCGCGAAGTCCAGCACGATCGCCGCCCAGAACTCCACGTTCGTCGCGAGCACCCGGTCGGGACGCCGTGCGTGCAACTCCTCCAGAGCCGCCTTCTCCAGCGCCTCGGCGACCTCGAAGCGCGGCGCGGCGAGCTCCTTCGCCGTACGCCGCAGAACGCGCGCCCGCGGGTCCTCGGCACGGTACACACGGTGGCCGAAGCCCATCAGACGCTCGCCCTTGTCGAGGGCCTGCCGCACGTACGCGGCCGCGTCCCCGGTGCGCTCGATCTCCTCGATCATGCCCAGGACGCGCGAGGGCGCGCCGCCGTGGAGCGGCCCGGACATGGCACCGACCGCGCCCGAGAGGGCCGCGGCCACGTCCGCGCCGGTCGACGCGATCACCCGCGCCGTGAACGTGGAGGCGTTCATGCCGTGCTCGGCGGCCGACGTCCAGTAGGCGTCGACGGCCTTGACGTGCTTGGGGTCGGGCTCGCCGCGCCAGCGCTTCATGAAGCGCTCGACGACGGTCTCCGCCTTGTCGATCTCCCTCTGCGGAACCATCGGCAGGCCCTGCCCGCGCGCCGACTGGGCGACGTACGACAGCGCCATCACGGCGGCGCGCGCCAGGTCGTCGCGCGCCGTCTGCTCGTCGATGTCGAGCAGCGGTTTCAGACCCCACACGGGCGCGAGCATCGCCAGCGCGGACTGCACGTCCACGCGGATGTCACCGGAGTGGACCGGGATCGGAAACGGCTCGGCGGGCGGCAGCCCGGGATTGAACGCGCCGTCGACCAGCAGGCCCCACACGTTCCCGAAGGACACGTGCCCGACCAGGTCTTCGACGTCGACCCCCCGGTAACGGAGCGCACCGCCCTCCTTGTCCGGTTCTGCGATCTCCGTTTCGAACGCGACGACCCCTTCGAGACCGGGTACGAAGTCGGACATCAGGCGGCTCCTCATGATGTGTTCGACAAGCATCGACAAGCGGCTCACGACCAGGGGTCAGGTTTCAGGTGCCATCGGTCACCCCGGCGATTCCCCGCCCGGCCGGTGGTCACCCAACCGCTTCGGAAGCAGGCACGATATCCCCTGCTGTATGGAGGTCACAGTGCCCGGCGCCCACATTTTGGCGGGTTCCGCCGATGCGGGGAAGCGTGATTACCGGCACACTTCCCCGTTTCCCGCGCAGAGGGTTGGTGGCACCGGGTGCCGGGCAGACTGGACCACTGCGGCAGGATGGCACCGTGCCGAACCGAGATTTCGATCCCGCCGCCATGCGCGAGCACTACCGCAGCGAAGCCTTCACGGAGGCGGAACTCGCAGCCGAGCCGATGGGCCAGTTCGACCACTGGTTCAGGCAGGTCGCCGCCGGCGGCCTCCACGAACCGAACGCCATGATCCTCTCCACGGCCACCCCCGACGGCCGGCCCTCGTCCCGCACGGTCCTGCTCAAGAAGTACGACCCCCGGGGCTTCGTCTTCTTCACGAACTACGCCTCCCGCAAGGGGCGCGAGATCGCGGCCAACCCGTACGTCTCCCTGCTCTTCCCGTGGCACCAGGTCGCACGCCAGGTGATAGTCACCGGTACGGCCGCGCGGATCGGCCGCGACGAGACGGCGGCGTACTTCAGAACACGCCCGCACGGCTCGCAGCTGGGGGCCTGGGCGAGCGCGCAGTCGTCGGTGGTCGCGTCACGCGAGGAGCTGCTCGCGCGCTACGACGAGCTGGCGGCGCGCTATCCCGAGACGGAGCGCGTACCGGTGCCTCCGGAGTGGGGCGGGTACCGGATCGTTCCCGAGACGATGGAGTTCTGGCAGGGCCACGCGAACCGCCTGCACGACCGTCTGCGGTACGTCGCCGAGGACGGCGCATGGCGCGTGGAGCGCCTCTGCCCGTAGGGCCCCCGCACGTCCCCGGGCCCGTACGCCGCCCGTACGCCCGAGAGGGCCCGTGGAACGCAGAAACCCGCGGGCTCTGGTCCCTCCGGAGAGGAGCCGGCCGGACTTACCGGCGAGCCCGCGGGTCGGTGACTGCTTGGGATTTCGGCCGACACCCTGCCGGCCTGCACTAAGTGCGACGACGGGCCGTCAGCCCGCAGTCACCTCACGAGTCCGAAATGACATCACTTCCGAACCACCTCCCTTCACGTGTACTGCAAGCCTAAGAACCTCTCCCGCTCCCCACAACCGAATTACCGGCAAGCATCTTTTTCCCCGAACCAGGTGTGTGCTGCGTCACGTTCCAGTTGAATGATCCCGGGTTCAGCAGTGCAAGCAGTGCAGAGAAGGCGAACACCTGCAGGGGGTGCCAGGTGAGTGCTTCCCGGATGGGCGAGACCACCGATGCGTTCGGTCCCGGCGAGCCGGGGCCGGGTTCCGGCGGTCTCCTCGCCGCGCTTCTCGACGGCATGGACGCCGCGCTCTGCGCCTTCGACGCGGACGGGTGATCACCCACTGGAACCGTGAGGCCGAGCGGATCCTCGGGTGGACGGCCGGCGAGGCGGTCGGGCGGGCCGGTTTCGCGGGGTGGGCGGCGCGGCCCGCGGACGCGACGAGTGCAGGGACGGCTGATGTCGGCGATGCACGCTCCGGGCCGGCAGGTGCACGAATTCGCGCTTCTTCGCAAGGACGGCGGGCGCGTCCTCGTACGGACGCAGGCGGCGGGCGTGCAGGGCGCGGAGGGCAAGCCCGCCGGAGTGTACTGCGCGTTCAGCGAGGTGCACGCGCAGATCGACCTGGAGAGGGCGATCGCGCTGAGCGAGGCGCTCTTCGAGGACGCGTCCTGGGGCGTCGTCCTGGTGGACGTGGACCTGCGCCCGACCGTCGTCAACGCACACGCGGCGCGTGCGCTGGGCGTGGGGCGTACGGCGCTGCTGGGCCGCCCCCTGGGGGAGCTCGTCGTGCAGGGCGTGGAGGAGCTGGAGGGCGCTCTCCAGCACGTACTGGCGGAAGGGGCGCCCCCGGCCCCCGCGGAGCTGTGGGTGACGCTGCGGGCGGCGGAGCCGGGCGGGAAGCGCGGACGGCGGCGGTGCTGGCGCAGCGGCTTCCTGAGACTGGCCTCGCCGCTCGCCGAGGAGCCGGTTCCGCTGGGGGTCGGCTGGCTGTTCCAGGACATCACCGAAGCGAAGACGGCGGAACAGGAGGCCGCGCAGCAGCGGTTCCGCGGCAACCAGCTGCACCGCGCGGGGCGCGCGGCCGCCGAGTGCGCGGACCCGATGGAGGCCGCGCTGTCGTACCTCGACTTCGCCCTCGCCGGTTTCGCCGACCACGCGCTGGTCGACCTGACCGCGGGGGACCACCCGGCCCGCCTGGTCCGGGCGGCGGCCACGCCGTCGGGCGCTCCGGGCCCGTGCCTGCCGGCGACCGGCGGAGCCGGGATCCCGGTCCCGTACCCGCCCGGTCATCCGGCGCTCCAGTGCCTCGACCGGCTCGGCTCGGTACGGGCGAGCGGGGGCCCGCGGGACTGGGCGGCGCAGCGCCAGTGGCCGGAGGACACCGTGCACGCCCTGTGCGTGGTGCTGCGCAGCGGCGGCAGGACGCTGGGTGTGGCCACGTTCCTGCGCGGTCCGAGCCGCAGCGCCTTCGAGCGCCCGGACGCGGCGTACGCGGAGAACATCGCCGTGCGCGTGGCGGCGGCGATCGACCTCCACCAGTGCCTGCGCGGGTCCTAGCCGCAGGCCGGGCTCCCTCAGCGGCGGAAGAAGATCCGGTCGCGGTACTCCGTCATCACGCGGCCGTTCCATTCGTGGCCGCCGTCGACGTTGCCCGAGCGCAGCAGGGGCGGTTCGATGCCGCGCTCCGCCAGGTCGCCCGCCGCCGTGGCCAGGACGGCCTGCATCAGGGCGCTCGTCACCACCGTCGAGGCGGGAGCGAAGGGCGCCTCGATTCCCTCCGCGGTGAGTTCGGCGTCACCGACCGCGATCTTGCTGTCGAGGACGATGTCGCAGTGGTCCTTGAGGTACGTGCCGGAGACGTGCCGGGACTTCGTCTCGCGCGCGTACGCCAGCGAGGTCACGCCGATGACCTTCAGGCCGAGCGCCTGCGCGTTCATCGCCATCTCCACCGGCAGGGCGTTGCGGCCCGACAGCGAGATGACCACCAGTACGTCGCCCGGTTCGGCGGGGCTGCTGTCCAGCACGGCTCCCGCGAGCCCGTCGACGCGTTCCAGGGCGGAGCCGAGGGTGGCGGGCGTGACGTCCACGCCGACGGTCCCGGGAACGGCGAGAAGGTTCATCAGGGCGAGTCCGCCGGCCCGGTAGACGACGTCCTGGGCGGCGAGCGAGGAGTGGCCCGCGCCGAAGGCGAAGAGCCGGCCTCCCGCGGCCACGGCGTCGGCGATGGCGGCGCCGGCGGCCGAGATGCTCCCGGCCTCCTCGTCGCGGACCCGGTGCAGCAGCCCGATCGCGGCGTCGAAGAACTGACCGGCCAGCTTGCTTTCGCTCATCGCGGAGGAGCCCCTTCCAGCGGTACGTCGTGCGACGGTGGCGCGGATCACGTTGCGGTCTGGACCAGTGCCGTGTCAATACGGCTTCCCACCGGCGCGACACGGTTGTCGGTGCCATGCGTCAGAATTGGGTCAGGGCCAGCGCACGAGTAATCGAGGGGCACGTATGTCCGGACTGATCGACACAACGGAGATGTATCTCCGCACCATCCTCGAGCTCGAGGAAGAAGGCGTGGTCCCCATGCGCGCCCGTATCGCCGAGCGGCTCGACCAGAGCGGACCGACGGTGAGTCAGACCGTGGCGCGCATGGAGCGCGACGGTCTGGTGACGGTGGCGGGCGACCGCCATCTGGAGCTGACCGGCGAGGGCCGGATGCTCGCCACCCGCGTGATGCGCAAGCACCGGCTCGCCGAGTGCCTGCTCGTCGACGTGATCGGCCTGGAGTGGGAGCAGGTCCACGCGGAAGCCTGCCGCTGGGAGCACGTGATGAGCGAGGCGGTGGAGCGGCGCGTCCTGGAGCTGCTGCGCCACCCGACGGAGTCTCCGTACGGGAACCCGATCCCGGGTCTGGAGGAACTGGGCGAGAAGGCCGAGGCCGATCCGTTCCTGGACGAGAACATGGTCAGCCTGAACGACCTGGAGCCGGGCCCGGAGGGCAAGACCGTGGTCGTACGCCGGATCGGGGAGCCGATTCAGACGGACGCCCAGCTGATGTACACGCTGCGACGCGCGGGTGTGCAGCCCGGATCGGTCGTGAGCGTGACGGAGTCGCCCGGCGGGGTGCTCGTCGGCAGCAGTGGCGAGGCCGCGGAGCTCGGCGCCGAGGTGGCCTCACACGTTTTTGTCGCCAAGCGCTGACACCGGCGCCCCGGCGGCAGCGCTTGGCGGTCCGGCGGTGGCTGGGGCCGGTCCGGCGATCCTCCGGAATCCCAGCGACCGGGCGGATCGCGTGCCAGGCTGTGACGGAGGCACATGACGTGAGGGCCGTCGGCCGGTCCGGCAGGGCCCGGTCGGTCCGGTCCGGTCGGTCCGGTTCAGTCGTCCGGTTCGGTGGGGGAGGGGGCAGGGGATGCGCCCGTCGCGCCGCACCCGCTGGGTGCCGCTCGTGTTCACGCTGTCCGTCGGGAAGCCGTCCGTCGGCAAAGGGATGGCTCCGGCGCCCTGAGGCGCCGGAGCCCGTCCTCCCCTGTGCTGACCCGGAGCCCCGAGCTCCCAGGGTCAGCCCCCGCGGACCGTCTTCCCCGAGCGGCCCGCCTCCCGTTGAAGATCTCCCCTCGGCAGCGGGAGCCAACCCTGGAGAGTGGTCACTCGAACGAGGGGTGTTGCGCGCCAAAACCGTGTTTTCGAATGCGAGTTCGATAGTCTCGCTGGGTTAGACCACTCATCAATGGACCACCCGGGGGACGAAGGGGGTGCCAGGAGATATGGCGCGGCGCATCGATGTGACCGGAGCCGGCGGCGTACGCCTCGCGGCCTGGGAGTTCGCCGACCCGCCCAAGGGGAGCGGAGAAACCGACCGGGCCTCCGGGGTCCTCCTGCTCCACGGACTGATGGGCCGTGCCGCGCACTGGGCGGGCACCGCGCGCTGGCTCTCCGAGCGCTACCGCGCGGTCGCCCTCGACCAGCGCGGGCACGGCCGCAGCGAGAAGCCGGCCGACGGCCCGTACACGCGCGAGGCGTACGTCGCCGACGCCGAAGCCGCGGTCGAGCAGCTGGGCCTCGCGCCCGTCACCCTCATCGGCCACTCCATGGGCGCCCTCACCGCCTGGCAGCTCGCCGCCAAGCGCCCCGATCTCGTCCGCGCCGTCGTCATCTGCGACATGCGGGCCAGTGCGCTCGGCGCCGCGTCGCAACGGGAGTGGGAGGACTGGTTCAAGTCCTGGCCCGTCCCGTTCGCCACGCTGGCCGACGTCCGCAAGTGGTTCGGTGAGGACGACCCGTGGGTGGAGTGGCCGAGCCCGGGCCGCGGCGAGTTCTTCGCCGAGGTCATGGCCGAGCGCGCCGACGGCTGGTACCCGCTCTTCTCCCGCCGCCAGATGCTCACCTCCCGCGAGACCTGGGTGTACGAAGCCCACTGGGAGGAGCTCGCGCTGGTCCAGTGCCCCACCCTGGTGGTCCGCGGCCTCGACGGCGAACTGGGCCGCGCGGAGGCCCAGGAGATGGTCAGGGTCCTGCCGCGCGGGCAGTACGCCGAGGTGGTGGACGCGGGACACCTCATCCACTACGACCGGCCGGACGGCTGGCGCGCCGCGATCGAGCCCTTCCTGGAGGCGACCGCCGAGGAGCCCGTCACCCCGCCCCTGAGCCGTCCCTGAGGCGCCTGTGAGCCGGCCCCCCCGGTGGCCGTCGCCCCCCCGCTCCGGCGGAGCCGCGAGCGGCGGCCGCCCCCAGGGGGCCCCGACGGGTGCC
>RHMC01000253.1 GCA_003719395.1 Streptomyces altiplanensis | reverse complement strand
CCGGCGCTGCTGCGGCTCCGGCGGCGGCCCGCCGGCCGCCGACGGCGCTCCTCGGGCGCCCGGCATCGCGGCAGGCCCGGTACGCAGGTGTGCGAGTGCACAAGTACACACGTGCCCGGACACACCGAAGGGGGCGGTCTCCGGCATGTTCCGGACGACCGCCCCCTTCGGGTCTGCCTTGGGTGTTACTTGCCCTTGGCGGCTTCCTTGAGCTTGGAGCCCGCGGAGACCTTCACGCTGTAGCCGGCCGGGATCTGGATCGGGTCGCCGGTCTGCGGGTTACGAGCGGTGCGAGCGGCACGGTGGGTGCGCTCGAAGGTCAGGAAGCCGGGGATGGTGACCTTCTCGTCGCCCTTGGCGACGATCTCACCGACGGTCTCGGCAAGAGCGGCCAGCACGGCGTCGGCGTCCTTGCGGGTCACGTCGGCGCGGTCGGCCAGGGCGGCCACCAGCTCACTGCGGTTCATGTTGTTACTCCCGTGTTCTTCTTGCCTGTAAGGCGTGAGATCGAAGCCGATGCTGCCAGGGCCCTCGGACAGTCCCCGGACCCGGGTCTGTCGTCAGACCCTCGCGCCCAAATACGCATCCTGCCCCCACCAGCGGCGGGAAAGCCAATCCGGCACCCTCCGGAGTCACACGAAAAGCGCCACGGCCTCGTCTTGGTGACGCTCCGTCCGCTGCCGGAAGCGGACCGCAGGCTCTGCGGGACCCTGCGGGCTCATTGCCCGCCACCCTAAAGGGGTCCCTCAGAGCCCGCGACCCGCGACGCGCCGGGCGGATCCCGCCGGGAGGGGCCCGGAGGGGTCAGACGGACGTGGAACCCGTCACAGTGGACCCCACGGCCTTCGCGGCCGTACGGACGGCGCCCGCGACCGCGCCCGCGACCTTGTCGTTGAAGACGGACGGGATGATGTAGTTCGCGTTGAGCTCGTCCTCGGTGACGACGTCCGCGAGGGCGGCGGCCGCGGCCAGCATCATCTCCGTGTTGACGGTCCGCGAGTGGGCGTCCAGGAGGCCGCGGAAGACGCCGGGGAAGACCAGCACGTTGTTGATCTGGTTCGGGAAGTCCGAGCGCCCCGTGGCCACAACGGCCGCCGTCTGACGGGCGATTGTCGGCTCGACCTCCGGGTCGGGATTCGCGAGCGCGAACACGATCGCGCCGTCCGCCATCGCCGCGACGTCCTCGCCGCCCAGGACGTTGGGCGCCGAGACACCGATGAAGACGTCCGCGCCGACCACGGCCTCCTTGAGGGTGCCGGTGACGCCCTCCGGGTTGGTGTTGTCGGCGATCCAGCGCAGCGCCGACTCCGGGGCGGCGTCGACGAGGTCCTCGCGGGCCGCGTGCACCACGCCGTGGATGTCCGCGACGACCGCGTGCTTGACGCCCGCGGCGATCAGGAGCTTGAGGATGGCCGTACCGCCCGCGCCCGCGCCGGACATGACGACCCGCACGTCGCCGATCGACTTGCCGACCACGCGCAGCGCGTTGGTCAGCGAGGCGAGCACCACGATGGCCGTGCCGTGCTGGTCGTCGTGGAAGACGGGGATGTCGAGGGCCTCGCGCAGACGGGCCTCGATCTCGAAGCAGCGGGGCGCGGAGATGTCCTCGAGGTTGATGCCCGCGAAGCCGGGGGCGATGGCCTTGACGATCTCGACGATCGCGTCGGTGTCCTGGGTGTCCAGGCAGATCGGCCAGGCGTCGATGCCGGCGAAGCGCTTGAAGAGGGCCGCCTTGCCCTCCATGACCGGCAGCGCGGCCATCGGGCCGATGTTGCCGAGGCCGAGCACCGCGGAGCCGTCCGTCACCACGGCGACGGAGTTGCGCTTGATGGTGAGGCGGCGGGCGTCCTCGGGGTTCTCGGCGATCGCCATGCAGACGCGCGCGACGCCCGGGGTGTAGATCATCGAGAGGTCGTCACGGCTGCGGATGGGGTGCTTGGACGCCATCTCGATCTTGCCGCCGAGGTGCATCAGGAACGTACGGTCGGAGACCTTGCCCAGCACCACGCCATCGATCTCGCGCAGCCCCTCGACGATCTCGTCGGCGTGCGCGGTCGAGGTGGCCGCGATCGTGACGTCGATCCGCAGTTTCTCGTGGCCGGAGGCGGTCACGTCGAGGCCGGTCACCGACCCGCCGGAGGACTCCACGGCCGTGGTGAGCTGGCTGACCGCGGTCCCGCTCGCGGGGACCTCCAGCCGGACCGTCATCGAGTACGAGACGCTGGGCGCCGTTGCCATGGCCGACTTCCTCTGCTTTCCCTAGCTTCATTGCTACGCGGCCGCGACTGGTGCCCGGCAACGCCTTTCGATGGTCGCACCTACCTGCGGGTAGCAGGTAATGCGGTCATTTAGTTTTCGGAAACTGTTTTCCACCATACGAGAACCGCAGGTGAAACAGAAGAGGTCCGTGTGCACCCGGGGGTGCCACGGACCTCTTCTTTGTATGTATCTACGTACTGAGTGACACCGGCCCGCCATGCTCGCCTCGCGGCAAGTGGTCGCTCGTAGCGACTAAGGTTGGGCCCGGGGGCTTGGATCGAGCCGGTGCCACCTCCAGGCTAACAAACCACCCCGGCAAGTGACTGCCCCGTCCCGTGTTGACTTCGGTTCAGTCCCCCAGCAGCGCGGGGACCCCGTCCGGACCGGGCTTGTCCCGCTCCCCGGACACGACCGTGAGCTGCTGCGTCGCACGCGTCAGCGCCACGTACAGCACCCGCAGGCCCGCCGGGGACTCCTCCGCGATCTCGGTCGGCGCCACGACGACCGTCGCGTCGTACTCCAGCTTCGCCTCCAGGCTGCCGAGCGCCACCACGCGCTCGCCGAGCGGCGCGAGCCGCGTGCGGGCCTGCGCGCGCCGGTGCATCGCGACGACGACGCCGACGGTGCCGTCCACGCGGTCCAGGAGGCGCTGCGCCTCCTGGCGGGTGGTCCGGGCGAGGTCGTTGTCCCGTACGACGCGAAGCGCGGCTCCACACCCGTGGACCGGACCGCCGCGGGCGACTCCATGCCCGGCATGGCACGCTCCAGGACCTTGGCCGCCAGGGCCGCGATCTCCGCCGGGTTGCGGTAGTTCACGGTGAGCGTGAAGCGGCGGCGCGGGCGGGCGCCGAGGGCCTCGTCGCGGGCCGCGGCCGCCTCGTCCGGGTCGGTCCACGAGGACTGCGCCGCGTCGCCGACGATCGTCCAGGTGGCGTGTCGGCCGCGGCGGCCGACCATCCGCCACTGCATGGGCGTGAGGTCCTGGGCCTCGTCGACGATGACGTGCGCGTACTCCGTGCGCTCCTGCGCGAGCCGCTCGGCCCGCTCCCACTGGGTCTCCTCGCGCCGCGGCATCAGCTCCTCCAGGCCGCTGAGCTGGTCCAGGGGGTCGTACTCGCGCTTGCGCTTGGGGCGGGCCGGGGCGCCGAGCAGCGTCTGGAGCTCGTCGAGGAGCGCCACGTCGTGCACGGACAGCGGGCCGTTGCCGTCCGCGTCCAGGCGGCGCAGGGAGCGGGCCAGCTGACGGGTCTCGCGCGGGTTGAGCGCGCGGCGGGCCCAGCGGCCCAGGCGCTTGTCGTCGGCCATGGCGGCGAGCACCCGGCGCGGGGTGAGCTCGGGCCACCAGGCGTCGAGGAACTCGATGAAGTCGGTCTCGGTCGAGATGTCCTCGTCGAAGCCGGAGCGGAGCTCGGCGATCAGCTCCTGGTCGCCCCCGAAAGAAGACGCGGCCCTGCCCCGGCCGCTGGACTTGGACCAGAGGGCGTCCAGGAGGAGCTTGCGGGCGCGGGGGCGCAGCAGGTTGACGGGGGCGGTGCCGCTGAGGACGTTGTGGCGGATGCGCTTCAGGTCTTCGGCGTCCAGCTCCACGCGCTGGCCGAAGGCGACCACGCGCAGGCGGGTGGGGGTCTCGTTCCCGCCGGGTGCGTTCTCCTCCTCCTCGCCGAACGTCAGCTGGCCGTCCTCGGCGGGGGCCGCCGGGGCGGGCGGTGCGTCCAGGGCGCCGCGTGCCGCGTTGCGCAGCACCTTGAGCATGCGGGAGGAGCCCTTGATGCGGGCGATGTTCGGTTCGTCGTACGTCGACGCCTCCGCGCCGTCGACCAGCGAGCCCACCGCGCGGATCGCGACCTGGCCCTCCTCGCCGAGGGACGGCAGGACGCCCTCGGTGTACGCGACGAGCAGCGGCGTCGGGGACACGATGAGGATGCCGCCCGCGTACTTCCGCCGGTCCTGGTAGAGCAGGTACGCGGCGCGGTGCAGGGCCACGGCGGTCTTGCCGGTGCCGGGGCGCCGGAGACCTCCGTGACGGAGGCGGCGGGGGGCGCGGATGACCATGTCCTGCTCGGCCTGGATGGACGACACGATGTCGCGCATGGTGTGGCTGCGGGCCTGCCCGAGCGCCGCCATCAGGGCGCCGTCACCGATGACGGGCAGCGGGGCGCCGCCGAGGGTGGCGGTCAGCTCCGGGCGCATCAGGTCGTCCTCGACGCCGAGCACCTTGCGGCCCTTGGAGCGGATGACCCGGCGGCGTACGACGCGGCCCGGCTCCTTGGGCGTGGAGCGGTAGAACGGCGCGGCGGCCGGGGCGCGCCAGTCGATGACCAGCGGGGAGTAGTCGGAGTCGAGTACGCCGATGCGCCCGATGTGCAGGGTCTCGGCGATCTCTGCGGTGAGGTCGGGGCGCACCGCGTCCTCGGCCGGCTCCACCGAGGTGTACGCGCCGTCCGGGCCCTTCTCCCCGTCCCTGCCCAGGAGCAGGTCGATGCGTCCGAAGAGGAAGTCCTCGAACTCGTTGTTGAGCCGGTTGAGGTGGATTCCGGCACGGAAGACCTGCGCGTCGCGCTCGGCGAGCGCGCCGGGCGTGCCGACCTGGCCGCGCTGGGCGGCGTCGTTCATGAGGAATTCCGCCTCGTGGATCTTCTCCTCCAGACGGCGGTACACCTGATCCAGATGATCCTGTTCCACACCGATCTCGCGCGTCCGCGCCGACTCCTGGGAGGAGGAGTCGGACACGGAATTCACGGAATCGACAGCGGCATCCTGCGCGGCCACCGAGGCCCCCTTCTGACGTGCTGCGGGCAGCCGTCAACCGTACGCGACGGGGAGCCGCGACCGCACCTGTCAGGAACGGGGAATTGTGCTGGTATGTCAGGCTTCGACCTCGACCAGGCGCTGTCCGTCGAAGGTCCGGACCTCGAAGCGGTCGATCTCGCTGCGGTTCATCGCCGCGCCGCCGTGGACGTACAGCGGGTTCTTCGCCGCCTTGTGCGTGCTGTCCGGGATGCCGTAGCCCCAGGCGGGCACGGCCCAGCTCGTCACCGTCTCCTCCTCGCCGTCCTTCGAGACGGCGATCAGGCTGCACTTCAGCGGGCCCTTGACGTTCTTGAGTTCCAGGACGGTGTGGGTGCCCCAGCCCTTCTTCTCCATGCCGACGGCCGCACTGACCTCGGTGACGGCGTCGGTCGCGGCGATCTTCTCCTCCATGTGGTGGAAGAAGGCGTCCTCGGCCGGGCTGGTGGGGTGGACCCCTCCCGCGACGTTGCCGCCCGGGCCGCCCCTGCCGTCACCGTCCGAGGTGGCCAGGAGGGTGACCGCGGGGCCGCCGACGGCCAGTACCGCGGCGGCGCGACCAGGTCGAGCCCGCGGCGGCGGCTTCGCGCGCGGCCCGCGGCGACCTCGCGGGTCAGCCGGCCGAGGAGCTGGGGGCTCGGCTCGGTCAACTGCGGCGGCGGGCCCGGGTATTCGGCCAGGGCCGCCATCATCGGCTCCATGCCGGCGAAGTCGTCGAGCTGGGCTGCGCAGTGGTCGCAGCCGGCCAGGTGGGCCTCGAAGGCGGTGGCGTCCGCGTCGTCCAGGATGCCGAGCACGTATGCACCGACGGCGTCGTGCCCGGAGTGCCGGTCGTACGTCGTCATACCGTCACCCCTCGTTCCTCCAGCGCGAGCTTCATCGAGCGCAGTGCGTAGAAGACCCGGGACCTGACGGTCCCGCTGGGTATGCCCAGCACTTCGGCCGCCTCGTTGACCGTACGCCCTCTGAAGTACGTCTCGACAAGTGCTTCCCGGTGGGCGGGGGTCAAATCGTCGAGCGCGTCGGAGAGCGTCATCAGCCACAGCGCCTTGTCGATCTCGTCCTCCGCGGGCATGACCTCCAGCGGCGACGGATCGACCTCCTGCGGCCGGGACTGCCGGCTGCGGTGGTTGTCGATGACGATGCGGCGCGCGACCGTCACCAGCCAGGGGCGGACGGAACCGGTGGCCCGGTTGAGCTGACCGGCGTTCTTCCAGGCACGGATGAGCGTCTCCTGCACGACGTCCTCGGCGCGCTGGCGGTCGCCGGCGACGAGGCGCAGTACGTAGGCGAGCAGTGGCCCGGCGTGTTCACGGTAGAGCGCTCGCATCAACTCCTCGTCGGGGACCGGCCTTTGGGCGCGTGGGCGCTCGCTGCGATGTCGAGCCCTGTGCTGACGGCTATCGGCCACGGCCGCATCCTCGCGCACCCGAACCTCCCGGTCGAGACCCTGTGTGGCTCCCTCCCCCATCACTACGCAGGCGTGCGGCGATCGACTCAACGCGATCCGGAGAAACTTTCGGCGCGCGCCGCCGCCAGCGCGCGCCGCCGGTGCCGGGCGACCCGTTCCCGGTTGCCGCACACCTCGCTGGAGCACCAGCGCCTGCGGCGGCCCCTGGACGTGTCCAGGTACAGGCGGGGGCAGTTGTCTCCCTCGCACGCTGCGCAGGGCGGGCGCGGGCCACGGGGTCGGTCAGCAGGTCCACCGCGTCACGGGCGACGGCGGCGAGCAGGGCCGCGCGTTCGGGGGCGTCGCCGGTGAGCGCCCTGGTCCAGGCGCCGTCGGGGGTGCGTACGGCCCTGACGCCGGGGGGCGGGGCCGCGGCCAGTGCGTTGACGCGGTCCAGGGCCCGGGGGGCGGGGCGTCCCTCCAGCTCCGCGCGGAGCAATTCGTCGATGTGCGTGCGTACTTCGGTGAAGTCGTGGAGCCACGCGTCGTCCACGGCGTCCAGGGGCGCGTCGTGGGGTACGAGCCGAGTGCCCACCAGCCACTCCCGCAGGCGTCCCGGGTGGCTCAGCTGCTCGGTGGGGTCCGGGCCCGTCGCCACCAGGTCCAGGCAGACCGGCCGGAAACGAACCGCAACCCGCGTGTGCCCGTGTGCGCCGCCATGGGTCTGTCACCGCCTCGGGGTCACCGGTGGGTGCCTTCGCCGTCCCACCCAGAGTGCCCGGCGTTCCGGCCGGCCGGAACCCCTCCTACCGGTGCAGGATGCGCTGGAAGAGCCTGTGGTCGCGCCACTCGCCGTTGATGTGGAGGTACTCCGGGGCGATACCGATCTCCTCGAAACCGTTCCTGGCCAGGACGCGCTGCGACGCGGCGTTGTCGAGGACGGTGCCGGCCTCGACGCGGTGCAGGCCGAGGTCGTCGCGGGCCGCGCGGCACACTTCCGCGACGGCGGCGGTGGCGAGGCCGCGGCCGGTGCGGGTGACGTCGGTCCAGTAGCCGAGGCTGGCGCTGCGGAAGGGGCCCAGGACGATGTTGGAGAGGGTGAGGCCGCCGATGACGGCTGCGCCCTCGGTGAGGACCCACGGCACGGCGCGCCCCTCCGCCAGCTGCGCGGCCAGGCGGTCGGCCTGGCCCTCGGGGGTGTAGAAGGCGTCCGGGCGGTCCGGCTCCCAGGGGCGCATGTACGCGGCGGCTGCGGGCCAGGGCCTCGGCGAGGGGGGCGGCGTCGTCGGGGGT
>RHMC01000252.1 GCA_003719395.1 Streptomyces altiplanensis | reverse complement strand
TTCGGCGGGCGTCGCCCGAAGCCACCACCCGCCCGCGCCGCAGGACGACCACATGGTCGGCGAGCGCCCGCACCAGGTCGTGGTCGTGACTGAGCAGCAGGAGCGCGAGCCCACCGCGGACGAGGGCCGCCAGCTCTTCCGCCAGCCGCATCCGGGCCACCGTGTCCAGACCGGTGCTCGGCTCCGTCCAGGACGAGGACGCCGGGGCCGGCACACCAGGGTCTGCGCGAGCGCGACACGCTGGCGCTGACCCGCCCGAGAACTGGTGGGGGAAGCGCCGCTCGACGTCCCGTCCCGGGGAGAGCTGGGTGCTCCGGAGTGCCTCGGACACCGCCGTCGCCGGTTCGGCGTCCGGACGGTGCAGCCGGGCCAGCTCGGCGAGGACGGCGCCGGTACGGCGGGCCGGGTTGAGCGCGCTCCCCGGGTGCTGGGGCATGTAGGCGATGACACGCCCGGGCAGCGAAGCGGCCTGTGCGGTCGCCCCGTTCGCGTCCACGGCCGTGACACCGTCGGCGGTGACCCGGCCGCTCAGCCGCACCCCCGGCCCCGCCTCGCCCAGCAGGGACAGGGCGGCGGTCGTCTTGCCGCTGCCGGACGGGCCGACGAGCGCGGTCACGCGGCTTTCGTACAGGTCGAAGTCGACCGCGTCGAGGAGTACCGCCTCCCCGGCGCGTGCGGTCAGTCCTCGGACGGTGACGAGCGGGGTCATCGGACGGCCTCCTGCGTACGGCGGCGGGAGCGGCCCAGCAGGCGGTCGGCGAGCAGGTTGAGCCCCACGGTGAACATGACGAGCATCGCGGCGGGCGCCAGCACCGCCCACGGCTGGAGCAGCAGTCCCTCACTGCCGCGCGAGATGCTCACCGCCCAGTCGGGCGCGGTCGGGTTCAACCCGAGCCCCAGGAAGTTGGCCGAACCCACCAGGAAGACGGCAAGGGTGATGCGGGTGCCGATGTCGGCGGCGACCGGAGTGATGACGGAGCGGGCGATGTGGCCGAGCTGGATGCGGATCCGGGACTCGCCCTGGAGACGCAGGGCCTCGGTGACGGGGCTGCTCGCCGCGTCCAGCGCCGCCGCCCTCACGAGCCGTGCCACCGGCGGGACGTTGACGGCCGCGACCGCGAGGGCGATGGCCAGGGGGGAGCCGCGCCAGCCGACCGCGACCACGCTGATCACCAGCAGGGTCGGCAGCGGGAGCAGCACGTCGAGGGGGCGGATGAGGAGTTCGTCCGCCCACCGGCGGCGTGCCGAGGCCGCCAGCAGACCCACGATCCCCCCGACGAGGTAGGCGATCGCTACCGCGCCGAGCGCATGCCCAGCGCGCTGCGCCCCCCGTGCAGCAGGAGGGCCAGTACGTCCCGGCCCAGCCCGTCGGTCCCGAGGGGGTGTTGGGCGTCACGCGTGCGTACGGGCCTGACACCCCGGAGGCGGGCGCGTCGGCGAACAGCGGTCCGAGCACGGCGACACCCAGGGGCAGCGCGAGGAGCACGGAACCCAGCGGCGCCGCCGTCAGGATGATCCTGCCGTACCCCGGTCGAGAGCCAGGTCGCTTCAGGAGCTTCACCGAAGGACCTCCGTCCGTGGTACGAGGCGATGGGAGAGCAGGTCGGCGGCGAGACTGAACAGCAGGGCCGCGGCCGCGACCACCAGGGCCAGGCCCTGCACGGTGGGCACGTCCCGCGCCTCCACCGCCCGCACCAGGGCGGTGGCGACACCGGGGACGGCGAAGACCGCCTCGACGATCAGTACGCCGCCGACCAGGTTGTCGCCGACGCGGGCCAGTTCCTGGATGCCGGGAACCGCCGCGTTCGGCAGGACGTGGCGCAGCAGCAGCGTCCGGCGCGGCACACCCAGGCGCCGGGCCTGGACGACGTAACCGGCCTGGAGCACCGTCACCATGCCCGCCCGCACCTGCCGGGAGAGCAGGCAGATCATGCGGCCGGCCACCACGGTGACCGGCAGGACGAGCAGCGCCGGCTGTACGAGCAGGTCCGCCGCGCCGACGCCGACCCAGGTGGCGGGCAGCCACCCGAGCCTGAGCGACAGCCCGGTCACGAGCAGCAATGCGAGCACGAAGTCCGGTACGGCGTTGAGCGCCAGGGTCACCGAGGTCACGGCCCGGTCCAGGCGGCTGCCCTCGCGCAGGCCGCAGGCGATGCCGAGGGTGACGGCGAGCGGAACCACCACGGCGAGCGTGACCGCCGCGAGCACCAGCGTGGTGCCGACCGTCTCGGTCAGGATGTCCAGCACCGGGCCGCCGCTCACCAGCGACGTGCCCAGATCGCCGGTGAGGATCCCCGAAGCCCAGTCGGTGAACCGTTCCAGCGGCGGCCGGTCCAGTCGCGGAGCTGCTCGCGCAGCGCCGCCACCTGCTCGGCGCCGGCGTCCTCGTTGTTGCGGACATCGGCCGCGTCGCCCGGCAGCAGTGAGGTCAGCAGGAAGACCAGCACAGCGAGCAGGGCGATCTGGACCACACCGAGCGCGAGGCGCTGGAGGGCATACCGGCGCATCGTCAGGCCAGCCACACCTTGTCGAAGCGGCCCGAGTCCAGGGTGTTGGGCGGCGCCGCCTCCATGCCCCGCACCCGCGGCGAGACACCGTTCAGCCAGTCAGGGTGGCCCCAGACCAGCAGGCCGCCCTCGTCGTGCACGGTGCGCTGCAACTGGCCGTACAACTTGCCGCGTTCGCCCGCGTCGGTCGTGGACTGGGCCTTGGCGAAGGTGGCGTCGAAGTCCTTGCGGCGCCAGCCGGAGGCGTTGAACGCCGACTTCGTGAGCAGTCGGTCGTTGATGTAGTTGGGGATCGTCATCGCGCCGGAGCGGTGGCTGCCCATCGCGCCCTTGGTGAGCTGGTCCTTGAAGTACGTCTCCGACGCACCGGTGGTGACCTTCACCCGCAGGCCGGCGTCGGCGGCCTGCTCGGCGAAGAGGGTGGCCGCCTCCACGAAGCCGTTGGCCGCCGAGGAGGTGTAGACGGACAGGGTTTTGTTCAGCACGCCGGCCTTCTTCAGCAGCGAGCGCGCCTCCTCGACGTCCCGCGTACGCTGGGGGACGTCCTCGGGGTAGTACTGGTAGCCCTTGCCGAACATGTCGTTGCCGACCGCACCCTGGCCTGCCAGAACGACCTGCACGAGCTTCTCGCGGTCGGCGAGCAGCTTGAACGCCCGTGTGACGTCGGGGTTGTCGAAGGGCTCCTGGTCGCACTTCATCACGATGGCGTGGGCCGTGCTGCCCTTCGCCGCCAGGATCCGTACCGACTTGTCGGCCTGCACGGTCCGGGCGAAGGCCGGGGTCATCTCGTAGCCGAACTCCGCCTCCCCGGCCCGCAAGGCGTTGCCCCGGGCGTCGGCATCGGCGGACAGGATCCTCAGCTCGTCGACGTACGCCCCGCCGTCCCAGTGGTCATCGAACCGTTCGGCGACGAAGGTGCGCCCGGCCCGGAACGACTTCAGCGTGAACGTCCCGGTCCCCACGGGCTTGGCCGGGTCGGCGTAACGGGAGCTGACGACGGCCGTGCCCAGCGTGCCGAGCAGGGCGGGGAACTCGGCGCTGGGCTGCTTCAGTGCGACCTCCACGACGTTCTTCCCGGCACTCCGGCTCTTCTTGAGGTCGATGACGGAGAGCAGGCTCTGCCCGTAGTGAGTGGTCGCCTTCGGGTCGAGGATGCGGCCGAAGGTGAACAGCACGTCCTCGGGAGTCAGCGGCTTCCCGTCGTGGAACAGCGCGTCGCGCAGGGTGAACCGCCACACCGTCGCGTCGTCGTTGGATTCCCACTTCAGGGCAAGGCGGGGCACCGGCGCCATGGTGGCGTCCAAGTCCACGAGCCGGTCGAAGAGGGCCTTGGTGCGGGCCATGTCGATGGCCAGAGCCTCCGCGTGAGGGTCGATGGTCTCCTGCTCGCCGCCACCGGTGAACAGCGCGCGGAACTGGCCGCCGCGCCGGGGCTTCCCCTTGTCGTCCGCCGCCGGGGTGCCGCTGCCGGATCCGGCACCGCACCCGGTGAGCGCCAGGGCGCCTGCGGCGGCACCGGTGAGGGCGAGGAACTCTCGGCGGTTGTGAAAGATCGACATGCTGCTCCCAGAGGATCACGTGGAGTGGACCCCCGCACCGGCGGCCGCGTGGACGGCGGGCGGACGAGTGGGGGGCGTGAGCAGCATTGTCTATCTGAAAATGATTGTCAACATCGTCTGATGGCCCGTTAATCGAGCGATCACCCGTCGACCCCTCTGGTGGCCGGTGCAGGCCGTCGCACTCCGTACGTGTGCAGACGTGTACGCGGTCAGGGGCTCCGGCGCGAACCCGGAACCGACGCGCAGCAGTGAGGGAGACGGGGCGTGGCGGCAAAACCACTGGGCCGGTCGAGCGGCCCGGGAAAGTACCTCGCCCGGACGACCCCGCGCCCGAAGACCTGCTGGCGCGTTCCGTACGAACGGGCCCCGCGCAGGGGCCCTCGACGCCGAGAACACCGCCGTGCCCTGACCGCGGCCGTGCTCGCGGAGCTGCGCGCCACGGCGGCCGTCACCCCGGCCGGCCCGGTCGGCTTCGTCGGTCCGTGCGCCCCGGCCCTCGTACGTCCCCTCGCCCGCAGATTCCGCAGCTTCGCCCGGACGCGCGTCGGCATCCCGGTCGCGGGCCCCCTCGGTGCCGGGATGATGCTCGGCCCGGACATGCTGCCGCGCGTTTCGTACCGACGGACACGGCGGCCGCCGTGCCGACCTCCAGTGGACAGCCGGACGGCGCCCGCGGGCCGATGCCCGCCTCCGGCGCGTTACCCGCCTCCGGGGCGGCGCCCGCTCCATGTCCGCGCTCCGGCCCGTGACCGTCGCGCGAGGCGAGCCGGACTTCCGGTGCCGCCCGAGGACATCGTCGCGGCGGTCCGTACCGTCCCCGACCACTGGCCGTCGGTGACCGACCGGCACTGGCTCGGCGGGACGGACGACGAGCCCGCGCCCCCTGGGCCGTACTCGGCCGCCGGCGCAGGCGACGCATCCTCGACGAACTCGGCGCCCAAGGGGAGCTGGACTGGTCGCGGTGTGCGATCGTCCCGGTCGGTGCCCGGTCGGTGCCCGGGCGGCAAAAGGGAGGTCCTGACGGGACCGAATCCGACCGGTCGCGGCAAGAGCCGGGACCGGGGCTTTCACGACTGAGCGGCGATCAGTGCCCGGTACCAGTGGAAGCTGTCCTTCGGAACGCGCCGCTGAGTGGCGTAGTCGACGTACACGAGACCGAACCGCTTGCTGTACCCGTACGCCCATTCGAAGTTGTCGAGGAGGGACCACACGTAGTAGCCGCGTACGTCGACGCCGTCGGCGATCGCGGCGGCAACGGACCTGAGGTGGCCGTCCAGGTAGGAGATCCTCTCGGCGTCATGGACGGCTCCGTCGGACGTCAGCACGTCGTGCTCGGCGGAACCGTTCTCCGTAATGTGGACCGGCGGCAGCGCGTTCCCGTAGCGCTCTCTCGGGCCGACGAGCAGTTCGTGCTGGGTGTGCGGGGCGACCGGCCAGTCCATGGCCGTGTGCCTGGCCTCCGGCATGCCGACCCCGTCGAAGCGATTGTCGTCCGCCATGCGTGAGAACGGGTCCGCGTCCCTGTACGGCGCGTCCCGGACGACGGAAGGCGTGTAGTAGTTGATGCCGAGGAAGTCCAGGGGTGCGGAGATCACCTGAGCGTGACCTGTTCGCTGGGAAAGTGGCCGCGGACCTCGCTGTCGAAGCGGAGAGGCGGGATGAATTCCTTCCAGGTGCCGAGGGTGCCCTCCCGCCCGGTGCGAGCGGGAGGGCACCTGTTCACTCTTCTCTGTCTCCGGCAGGGGAGTGGTCAGCGGTCCGCGGAGCTGCCGCGAACTACGCAGGAACGGTTGCTCTCCCAGCCCCAGCCGTCCCCGTCGGAGCCGGAGGAACTGCCGTTGACGCAGTACGGGTACCCGTTCGGGGCCGTACCGCCGCCGGCGCCGCCCGTGCCGCCGTAGACGGTGGCCGGCTTGGAGGTCGTGGAGATTCCGTTGACGCCGTTGAAGAACCGGTTGCCCCAGCCGGTCAGGGAGTTCGCGTTGAAGCCGTTGACCAGGTCGAGGTACTCGACGCCGCTGCCGTTGCCGCTCCAGGACCAGCCGAGGTAACCCAGTTTCAAGGACTGCGCGGTCGCCATGATCGCGTCCTCATGCGGGTTTCCGTCGCTGTGCTCGTCACCGAACTCTCCCACCACGATGGGCAGCCGGTTGTTCACGAAGTGGTTCAGGTAGCCCTGCACCTCTGCGGCGGTGTCGTACACCCCGTACATGTGGACCGAGAAGATGGTGTTGCGGTCAGGGTCGGAGTCGAAGACCGAGGCCGCGTTGTTCCGCATGGTGTTCGACCAGTCCTGGCCCCAGTTGGGGGCGTCCACCATCAGGGCGTGGTGAATGCCGGCGTTGCGCAGCTTGCCGATCGCGCTCTTGGTGGCACCGGTCCAGGCGCTGGGGTTGTTGTTGCCGAACGGCTCGTTGCCGATGTTGACGATGACGTAATTCTCCTGGCCCGCCAGTGCGCTCTTGACGCTGAGCCAGTAGTCCGCAGCCTTGTCCAGGGAAGTGGCGGCGCCGTCTTCGCCGTAGCCGGTCGTGTCATGCACTTCGAGTACGCAGATGAGCTTGCTTGTCTTGCACATGCCGATCAGGGACGAGACCTCCGCAGTGCTCGTCCGGGTCCACCGGTGGCCGCTGCTGAGGACGACACGGACGGTATTGGCGCCCTTGGCGGCGATGCCGGCGATCGAGCTGGTTCGCTCCGGGTACCAGGCGTGTGCGTGATTGACACCACGCATCACGAATTCGTTGCCGTTGGCCTCATACACGCGTCCGTTGCTGACGCGGATGCCGGTGGCGGCCTCGGCCTCGCCGACGGGCCCGAATATGGGAAGCAGCAGGCCGGCCAAGGCGGCGATTACAGCGCCGACGGCCGTGAGCAGGATGCCTCGCGGCGGCTTGTTCATGTCTCTCCTCGGAGGCATGTCAGTGGGGGATCGGCCTGCCTTGCCTTGACGCCGCCGACACGTGGAGAGCGCCTCGTGGTGCAGGCGTCTCTCTCGCGCCCGGCCGATGGGGATGGCGGCCGGAGCTGGCGACATGGCCGGTGTAATCGCAGGGTCTCGGAGGTCCGGCCCGTCGCCCTTTGCCGGAGGTGGTCGGCTGGACAACGTTGTCAGAGCACGAGAAGCCATCCAGCGAAACGCGCGGGAGGACCGCCGTGGTACAGCAAGGCCGCTCTCGCGCCGGTCCGCAGGCCGGATGTCCCCACTATGAGGCACCCCGTGTTGTTGCCATGTCAATAGAAGTGTCAACGATATTTCACGTCACAGGCTGGACGGGCGCCGGCCGGAAGATAAACCGCCGCTAAACCGAATCGGTTCGGTTGTGGCAGTTGCCGTCCCCAGGCTTTCCCTCTACGGTCTTGCCCGGTTCCGAGCAGGGAATGAATGCCGCTGCCCATGGAATTGCGGGTGAGGTGTCGCAGAGTCCCGATGGGGAAATTCGCGCTGTAAGGCTGACTTCGGGTTTCGACGGCGTCCGCCAGGGCGAGGGCGAACACCGGTGCCATCCCGCTGTATCGTGCCGTCTCCACGACCGGCAGGCCCAAGGACCCGGCGAGTTCCGCGGACCGCGCGACCGGGCCCGGACCGGCCGGTGAACCCGGCATGGCTCATGCCGCTGTGCCGGCCGTCGGCCTCGAAGCCGGTGTCGGTGTCGTGGTCGTGTTCGGTGAGGGGCTGGTTCCGCGGGGGTGTG
>RHMC01000251.1 GCA_003719395.1 Streptomyces altiplanensis | reverse complement strand
ACCAGAGCGTGCTGGTCGTCGGCAGCTGTATCGAGTAGCTCGGAGAGAGTGAAGAAGCCGTCTTCCCGGCCGGTGCGGATGAGTTGGTCACCGAGCTGGGCCAGTCTACGTACCTCAATGCGGCTGCCGGAAGGGACCGGGACGAGATGGATCTCCAGGGCGGCCGCACTCGTGCTGAAGGGTGAGTTGTGGCCCGTTCTGCGCCAGTTCACCTCGACGGCATCGGCCATCGGCTCCCACTGGGGGCCCGAGCCGTCGGCCGTTGGCCGCCTACCTCCGTTGTGCGGGGTGCGCGCGGTGCCGACCTCCGCGGAATTGGCGGCGGGATAGGCGTTGGAGGCCGAGGTCGAGGGTGTGAGCGCCGTGATCACGGTGATGGCGGCTGCGGCGGCGTGAGCGGCTGCCTGGGGCTGGCTTCCTCCCACGTCCGCCGTGTGCTTGAGGCCGTCGGCCTTGTCGCTGATGCCGCGGATTGTGAGGGCCTGCAGTTGGTCGGCGAGGTGTGCCGCACGGGCGAAGCCGGCGCTCTCCATCTCGATCGCCACCGCGTCGTTGTACGTGTGGTGTAGTTGGGCTGAGAGCGCACTGTCGGCTGAGTTGAGTACGACGTCGCCGGAGGCGATGGGCTTGAGGTGCACGGCGGGCGGGCGCGGTGGCCGCTGGCTGCGGATGTGCGAGGTCCACTCGTCGGACCGCAGGGCATGACGGGCGGCCTGTTCAAGCCGGTGGGAGGCGTCCCAAGCGTTCGGGCGGGCCAGGAACTGGGCGGGGTCCTGCTTGCCGCCCTGATAGGCGTAGATCTTGGTCGCAACCACGACGTCACCGAGCTCGACGCCGTCCTTAAGACCTCCGGCGACTCCGACGAAGAACAGGGCGGCCGGCTTCAGCCATGAGTTGATCCGCTCGGTGAGGGCGGCGGCATTCGTGTTGCCCTCACCGACCTCGGCGATCGCCACCCGCCAGGGCGTGCCCGGCAGCGAGCCCTCCTCGATCCGGGTCCCCGCCTCGTGCTCGGAGCTCTCCAGGTTGGTCAGGTGCACGCGCACCGCCTCGTACTCCAGAGGAAGTGCGGTCAGAACCACCACACGGGGGCTGTTCGGTTGGATCAAGGCAGATTCCTTATCGCTGTTGGTGAGGGCGCCTGGCGGCGGCCGTAGATCGCGCTTCACGGCTGAGCATCGCATCAGGGCAATGCCTGTGGCCGGGGCCTGAGAGCCTGGGCGAGGTTGGTGCCTGGGTGGGTCATTCGTCCAGCCGTTGCAGTGCTGGGGCACTCGGGTGTTGTGCGAGTGCGAGGCCGTCGACCACCGCCCGATAGTGGGGGCGGGCAGAAGCGGTCACCTCAGAGCGGAGGTCCTGCAGCCATTCGATAAGCAAGAACCCCGCCGAGTCGACCGCTCCGTTGCTGCTGACGCAGAGTTGCCGGACCCACCGCATACCCGGCTCGATCTGTTCATGGATCGGTTGTGCCTTGAGGAACCCGACGAGATTGTCGATGGCGAACCTCTCTGTGCCCGCAGAGGTGGTCCAGCTGTCGATCAGGTCACGCAAAGGGCCCAACGTCAGCCACGTGCGCCGGGCCCTGGCCAGCGTGCTGTCCACATGCAAGTCCGCGCCGGACGGCGTGGGGTTGGGGACCAGCTCTTCCATCAGCCGCTCCTGGTGTCCGAAGCGGTCAACCTGCTCGGTAGGCAGTGGGCGGGTCAGAACCGATTCCATGATGTGAGGCCAGACAACGCCGAGAGTTTTCGCCAGCTCGGGACTGTAAGTGGCGGCAATCTTCAGGCCGTGCAGGAGATGGCTGAGCGCTGCGGGGGACACCGTGAGTGTGTCCACGAAGCCGGTCATCACCGTCGGCTCTTCGGCACCGCTACGAAGGAGCGCTTCCGCCACCGCACCATGCTCTTCCGAGTGCCGGTGGTATCCACCGTCGCCCCAGACGCAGGCCGCGCGCGCATAGGCGTCCAGAACCGGGGCTCGTACTGACCGGGCCTGGGCCGTCCTGCAATGCTGCAGGCGGGCGGCCTCAAGGATCGCAGGCAGCGCCGTGCCTAGGACGGGGAGCGACAGCTCCTCGCCGGTCAGCTGGTCCAGCGCCGCCGCAGGCGGGCGCAAGGACTCTGCGCGAGAGGCAAGGAGGCTGTTGGCGTCCTCGACCACGAGACGGAGGCCGGCTTCCACGGCCTCCCACGCCACGGTGTGGTGACATGAGCGCACTGTGGCCGAGCACGGGGCGGACCACAACGGACGCAGCCCTTCGGCGGCGTAGGCCCGCACCTCATGGACCGGGTGCGCGCTACACCGCAGGACAGCTTCACGGATACGCCCGACACGCTCGGTGCCAAGAGGGGCTGTGGCCAACAACGCGACCGTCGGCAGAAGGCTGCGTGGTAGTGCGAGGGCCGCCTGACGGCTGCCCTCCCAAGGCTGGATCGTGTCAGACACATCCGCATCGAGATGCGCAGGGCAGTCAAGGACGACCTCCGTCAGAAGATCGACCGACCAGCAGAGCTCCTCGACCGCCACCAGGGTTCCATTCGCCGCCGCGCACACGGCGGCCGCAGCAACCGCATACACGCCGCCGAGCCTCTGTGTGCTGCAATCCGCGTGGTCGAGAAGGCTCCGTGCCGTCTGGAGGTCGCTCGCCAACTGGCTGGGTTCTGTCAGCGCCGGCGGACCGATGCGGCCGGGAAGATCCTGGTGCAGCGCATATCGGTTGAGCAACTCATACTGCTTGGACGCGAGGTCCGACCGGCCACGGCGCCGCTCAAGCTCCTGCCGGATGGCCTCGGACGGTTGTACCTCGACGGCCGCCTGGCCGCCGTCTCTCACCAGAACGAAACGTTCACAGTCCAGGTGATCGGCCCAGAATCTGAGTGTCAGGTCATCAATGACATCGGTCGCGGCTGAACGAAGCCGTCCTGCAACGGCCTGCAATCGTGCCGCGGCCGCGTTGTCCCCACGTCGTTTGGCATCGATAACCAGAGACATCGCCACCTGGGCGGGGGAGAGTTTCAGGTGCTCCTCGCCCGGGAGCTCGTTACTCCTGCGGAACATCATGTCGGCGACGGTGCGACCGTTCTCAAGCTCCCAGACCAGGGGTGAGGCCAGGAAGCCGTCCAGCTCGTCGCTGATCTCGTCCAGATGCCGTACCAAAATGCCGTAGGCGAGGCCGGCCCCGGCCACGGTCCCCACCCGTCTGAGCACCAGTTCCGCAGCCCTGCGAACTGGCATGACACGGCCCTGGACCAGCTGGTCCAGCCAACGGTCGAGAGCCATGAGCGCGCTCATGCACGGCTGCGGGCCGTTCAGGGCGCCTCGATACCAGGACCAGGCGTCCCCGCGGCCGGGATACTCGCAGTCTCCCGTTCCCAGGAAGTCGCCACGCAGAGCCGGGGCAGAAGCGCTGTCCGGATCCGGCTCGTCTCCGCTCTTGTATCGGTCCTCCGGCCGGACGGCGGCAGCCAAAAGCGTGCTGATCAGCTCCATGCAGCGCACGGGATCCGTCTGCAGCAGGGAGAAGAACGGCCCCCGCCACCAGGCAGCCTGCCCTTGTGAGCGGATGCCGAGGTACTCATGCTTTCCCACTGAACGGCCCCGCACCTCACCACGCAGACGCAGCGGGTCCGCCGACGGCGCGTAGTAGGCCGCTGCGAGCTCCGTGAGCAGCGCCGGGTTCGTCGTGGCGAGGCACCGGGCAGACCCGCCACGGTCCACTGCCGGCATCAAAGTGTGGGCGCGTTCGCGGGCCAGCCGTCGCAGCAGGGTGTCGGCGGCGTCGTCCCGATCCGCACCGAGCAGTGCCAGCGCCTCGATGAACGCGGGCGTGGGGAACTTGGGCACCGATCGAAACATCGCCTCGCGCAGTTGGACCCGCACCGGCCGGTAGTCCGGAACGCCGTCCCCCAGGATCTCTTGTTCGGAGACACTCCGCAGCCACGTCACCACGAGCGTGTCGCACGGCTCGCTGCGGTAGTCCGTGAAGACGTCCGTGTGCTCTGCCAGCCAGGCGACGACCGGGGCCGCGACGAGCGGATCGCCATCCTCACCGAAGCGCAACGTCACGCAGCGCAGCAGCTCGCTCAGAAGCTCGGGGCGGCGCACCAGGTCCTCAGTCAGTGCGGCGAGAGCCTCGGCGCACCACCCTGAGGACAGCACCGCCTCCCAGGGAACCTCGTTCCACCGCGATCCGTGCGTGGCCGCCAGCTGCTTGAACTGCTGGCGCACCTGGTTCCAACGCGTGACGAACCCTCCGGCCGCATCCGCCCCGGACCGCAGCCTGATCTGGCAGAAGATACGGCCGGCGCGAATGGCCCACCGCGGCCCGTGGAGGTTCAGCAGGGACAGGCCGTCGTCCAGCAGCAGACGCTTGGTGGTGGCGTAGTCCCGCAGTACATCGTGGGCGAAAGCGTGCTCCTCGTTCGAAGTCGCCGACGACTCGCCGAGCGGAGCGAGGATGCCGTCGGAGCGCAGTGAAGCCAGTGCGGGGCCGGGGAGGGACGGTGCGCGGCGGCCGGTCAGCCGTCCTTCTGCCAGAGAGACGAGCGCCGCTCCGCGGTCTTCGGGCACTACCCCGTTGGCCATTCGCTGGTTGTTCAGCACGAACGCGAGCCAGACATGGGTGTAGACCTCGGCCTCACTCGCCAGCTGAGCAGGCAGTGCTGCGCCCCGCCTGACGGAGCGCAGCAGCAGATCGATGAGGGCGATCCGGCGCAGCAGCCAGCGTGATCGGGGATCACTGGCGAGCCGTGCCAACTCCGGCGCCGAGGCCAGGATCTCGGCGATCTCCCGGTCGTCCAAGGACGGCACGATGACTTCGCCGACATCTGTGCATCCAGCCCGGTCCAGCAGGTCCCGGAGAGTGTCCGCCGCGTCGTCCCGGCTGACCAGAACAGCGGTGAGCCCGGCACCCATCGCTGCCTCCACGGCTTCCACGACGAGGCTTTCGAGCCCCTCCTGAGCGGCTTCAGCACCGTCCAGGACCAGAATTCCGTGAGGAGCAGATGCTTTCGATGTGCCGTCCTGGGCCCCGAGTGCGTGGATGAGTTCGTCCAAGCCGCCCGCGTACGGGGACATTGCCGGCGCAGCGGCCGCCAGGACGTGTACGGACCGGGTGCGCAGTTCGTCGATGGACCGCAAGACCAGGGCGGTCTTGCCGACACCGGGTTCCCCTCGGACGAGGAGCACATGACCTGCCGGGGCCGTGCTGAGGGCGTCGGTCAGGGAGGCCAGCGGAGTCTCACGTTCCATTGCCAGTACCTGGCCCGGAGCGATGCTCAACGTGCCGGGAGTGCGCCGCAGACTTCTCTCCCATTGCGTAAAGAGCCGCTGCGCATCAGGTCCGAGGAAGTTGTTGATGGTCTGGTTGCCGTGCTGGACGGCGTTGACCGTGCCACCAGTATCGGCGCTATTGGTCTGTGCCATCGAAAGGTCTTCGACGGGGTGCGGATTTCCGGGCTGCGGACCATCGGCCTGCTCGTCGCCCCCGCTCACCGCTCGGTCGCTTGCGGCCCGTGATGGTTGATGGTGAGCGAGCCGTTCTGAACGGCGTTGACCACACCCTTGCGGTCCGCCGTGTTGACCTGCGTCAGCCCTTGCACCGCAGCACCATCAGATGTGCTGGAGCCCTGCCCGTCGACACCGCCTTCACCGACGCCGAGGGGAAGGGCAGCGAGAGCAGTCATCGCCGCTGCTGCGGCGTGGGCCGCGGCGACCCCCTGCATACCGCGAGCATCGGCCGACGCTTTCGCGCCGTCAGCGTAGTCGCTGATGCCCCGGATCGTCAGGGTCTTGACTCCGCCGATAGCAGCCGCCTCGGCCAGCCCTGCGCTTTCCATCTCCACGGCCACCGCATCGTTGAAGACACGGGTGAGCCGCTCACGCAGCTCGGAATCCATCGAACTCAGCAAGGTCTCACCAGCCGCGACGGGTTTGAAGTGCACCGTAGGCGGACCGTCTGACTCGAAGGCTCCCGCACGTACGCGGCCGGTCCACTCGGTTCCGCGCAGCGCATGCTTCGCGGCCTGCAGCAGATCGTGCGAGGCCGCCCAGGCCCCTGGGCGTGCGAACACCTCGTCGGATACGTGCTTGGCCCCGTCGTACGCATAAATCCTGCTCGCGACCACGACATCGCCCAGTCTCACATCGGGCTTCAAGCTGCCTGCTACTCCGACGAAGATGATTGCCCGGGGTGTGAACCGAGTCCTTGCTTGCTCGGCTATCACCGCCGTCGGCCGGTTCCCCGGTCCCACCTCCGCGAGAACGACCTGACGACCCGAGCCTGCGACCTCACCGGCTTCGAACCATGTCCCCTCGTGCACCACTCGGCGCGGATTGATGAGGTGTGCACGCACAGCCTCGTACTCCAGACCGATAGCCGTCAGCACAACGACCGGATTATGTAGACCGAACTCACCTACGAGCAAAGGATGTTCCCCTCACAACCGCAACGTCTGCTGAGCCTACCGCCGCCTCACCGCAGCCCCGTCCCACCCTCGGGCGCCGCTCTCGAGTTGATCAGCCCGACCACATCGGAACGGTCTCTGATTTCCTTCCCACCACTCCTTGGCGGGTACAGAATTGGCCGTCGACGCACCTTCGCCCCGAACCTCTAGGACCAGGCGTGACAGCCACAGATGACATCACCATTGGCAAGCTGCTCCTGGCTGAGTACGACAGAGTGAAGGAAGAACAGAAGACCCGGATAGGTTTCCGGGACAACCTCCTCTACGTCACCCTGGCCGCGATGGTGACGGTACTGATCGGCGCTGCCCAGACACGCCACGCCGAACTGCTGCTGGCACTGCCCGCCGCCACGTCCGTCCTGGGGTGGACATACCTGGTCAACGACGAGAAGATCAGCGCGATCGGCCGCTACATACGGACCGATCTCGGGCCCCGTCTGAGCGCACTCGCAGGGGAACCGGAAAGCCTCTTCGGATGGGAGGCGGCGCACCGACGCGATACCCGCCGGGCCCAGCGCAAGGTAATCCAGTGCGCGGTGGATCTCACCGCTTTTGCCGCGGTACCGCTGGCGGCTTTGACTGTCTTCTGGGTCTACGGAGCGGGCGCGGCCGTCCCGCTTGTCATCTCCCTGCTTGAGGTCGTGGCCGTCGCCGTTCTGGCGGTCCAGATCACTCTTTACGCCGACACCGGGCCGTAGTGTGCCTTCTCGTTCATGGTGAAGCTTTGTTCGCGGCCTGGCCTGTGTAGATGTAGGTAGCTGAGAGACGCTGAAGCGGACGTTCAATAGCGCTTGGCCTGCACGGTGGGAGAAGGCTCCATCTGGAGTGAGGGTTCCTGGGTCGGGTGGAGGTTGATCCGGACTGGCTGTGTTCGGAGGTGTCCGTGGCGCTCGGCGGGTGGCGCGGACTGAGCGTTCGCGGGGAGGGCGGGAGTTCGTGCGCAGGGCGCGGGAAGCGGGCTGGGGGCAAGGCGGCCGGGTCCGGAGCCGCGGGGGCTTCGGGGTCTGAGTGGGAAGCGTGCGCACGGGCCTCCGCCTGCCGTCGGGCTGGCGGAGGGCGGAGGCCCGAGGGCTGGGGCGGGGGATCAGTTGGCGCAGGGGTGTGTTACTTCGCCGGGCCGGGCATGCACCCGGATTCCGAGCTTGTTCTGCTGCCGCACTCGCTGTGGCGGCGGATGTCCCAGTCGTAGGTGAACCGGATGTGGGTCAGCTCCGCGCCGGTCGCGCAGCAGGTGGAGCAGGTGTCGGTGTGGATGGCGGCGGTGCCCGACAAGGAGGACGGCGCCCCGTGACGACGTCGTTCAACGTG
>RHMC01000250.1 GCA_003719395.1 Streptomyces altiplanensis | reverse complement strand
GACACCACCTCACGGCAGAACGTCGTCGACGAAACCACCGCCGACCCCAGCCCGTTCGCCCGCCCAGCCCGTGCCCGCCGACTCCTCGCAGGGCCGCGCGTTCAGCGTGCGCACCCTCGGCCAGGGCATGCCGTTCGCGCAGCAGATCGCCCAGCAGCAGAACCAGACCCTGGGTTCGGGACGGCGCCGCAAGCTCGCCGCCGTGCTCACCGAGGCGGAGCAGCCCGCGCCCGCCGAGGCCCCGGAGGGCACCGAGGCCGCCGCCCGCCCGCACCCGCACTCCCAGGGCCCGCTCCAGCACCGGCTGTCGGCCCAGGCCGAGGGGCGCGCGTACGCCATAGGCGCACCCGACGAGGGCTCCGAGGGGCCCGAGCCGCTGGACGGCCCGGGCGGCGCCGTGGAGGTGGCCAACCGGCCCCAGCCGCAGCCCGTACGACGACGAGCTGCCCCCGGAGCCGCTCGACAACCCGCGCCGCCTGCTGGTGTGGCCGGCCCCCGACCCCTCGACGCAGCAGGCGCTGAGCGACCGCGGCTACCGCCCGGTGATCGTGCACTCCCGCGAGGAGGTCGACGCGCAGATAGCGGCCTTCCCCGCGGCTCTGTTCGTCGACCCGCTGACCGGGCCGATCACGCGTACCGCGCTCCAGTCGCTGCGCCAGGCCGCCGTCGCCGCCGAGGTCCCCGTCCTGGTGACGGCCGGGCTCGGGCAGGCGACGCGTGAGGCGGCGTACGGCGCGGACCCCGCCGTGCTGCTGAAGGCGCTCGCGCCGCGCGACAGCGAGCAGCACCCGTCGCGCGTCCTGCTGATCGACGAGCACGAGGAGATCGCGCTCGCGCTCACGGAGACGCTGGAGCGGCGCGGCCTGCAGGTCGCGCGCGCCGCGACGGACACCGAGGCGGTCGCGCTGGCGACGCAGATGCGGCCGAACCTGGTGGTGATGGACCTGATGCAGGTACGCCGCCGCCGCGCCGGAATCGTGGACTGGCTGCGCGCGAACGGGCAGTTGAACCGCACCCCGCTGGTCGTCTACACCTCGGCCGGACTCGACGAGGGCGAACTGCACCGGCTCGCCTCGGGGGAGACGGTGCTCTTCCTCGCGGAGCGCTCGACCAGCGGTGAGGTGCAGGGCCGGATCGTGGACCTGCTCGCGAAGATCGGCACCAACTGAGCCGTGGCCTGCACGGACTGAGGGGGCCCCGCCGCGGCGGGGCCCCCTCAGCGGTTCACGGGCGCGTCAGAACTTCGTGACGTCCAGCTCGCCGTCCGCGTACTGCTTGCGGATCACCTTCTTGTCGAACTTGCCCACACTCGTCTTCGGCACGGCCGGGACCGTCGCCCACCGCTCCGGCAACTGCCACTTCGCGATCTTGCCGGCGAGGAACGCCCTCAGCTCCTCGTAGTCCGCGGTCGCGCCCTCCTTCAGCACCACCGTCGCCAGCGGGCGCTCGCTCCACCTGTCGTCCGGTACGGCGACGACGGCCGCCTCCGCGACGTCCGGGTGGGCCATCAGGGCGTTCTCCAGCTCCACGCTCGAAATCCACTCTCCGCCGGACTTGATGACGTCCTTCGCGCGGTCGGTGAGGGTGAGGTAGCCGTCGTGGCTGATGACGCCGATGTCGCCGGTCTTGAGCCAGCCGTCCTCGCTGAACTTGTCGTCCGGCCTGAGGCCCTCGCCGCCCGCTCCGCCGTAGTACGCCCCCGCGATCCAGTTGCCGCGTACCTCCAGCTCACCGGCCGACTCGCCGTCCCAGGCGAGGACGTCGCCGCCGGGCCCGACCAGGCGCGCCTCGACACCGGCCGGGAAGCGGCCCTGCGTGACGCGGTACGGCCACTCCTCCTCGGGGGTGAGCCCGGCCGGCGGGTGGGCCATGGTGCCGAGCGGCGAGGTCTCCGTCATGCCCCAGGCGTGGCACAGGCGCACACCGAGCTTGTCGTACGCCTCCATGAGGGCGGGCGGGCAGGCCGCGCCGCCGATGGTGACGCTCGCCATGGAGGAGAGGTCGCGAGGGCCTGCGGCACCACCAGCCGTGACCTCGGCGAGCAGGCCCTGCCAGATGGTGGGGACGGCTGCGGCGTGCGTCGGCTTCTCGCGCTCGATCATCTCGGCGAGCGGGGCGGGCTGGAGGAACCGGTCCGGCATGAGCATGTTGATGCCGGTCATGAAGGTGGCGTGCGGCAGCCCCCAGGCCATGACGTGGAACTGCGGCACTACGACGAGGGTGGTGTCGCGGTCGGTCAGGCCCATCGACTCGGCCATGTTGACCTGCATGGAGTGCAGGTAGAGGGAGCGGTGGGAGTAGACGACGCCCTTGGGGTCGCCGGTGGTGCCGGAGGTGTAGCACATGGCCGCGGCGGCGCGTTCGTCCAGTTCGGGCCAGTCGTACGTGGTGGGGCGGTCCGCGATCAGGCCCTCGTACTCGTGCACGCGCGGCGCGCAGCCGTCGAGGAGCGAGCGGTCGCCGGGGCCCGACACGACCACGTGCTCGACGGTCTTCAGGTGCGGCAGGAGCGGCGCGAGCAGCGGCAGCAGCGAGCGTCGGCGATGACGACGCGGTCGGCGGCGTGGTTGACGATCCAGGCCAGCTGCTCGGGGGGCAGGCGCAGATTGAGCGGGTGGAGCACGGCGCCCATGGAGGGGATCGCGAGATACGCCTCCACGTGCTCGCAGTTGTTCCACATGAGGGTCGCGATCCGCTGGTCGCCGTCGACGCGAGCTCGTCGCGCAGGGCGTTCGCGAGCCGGATCGCGCGCTCGCCGGTCTCGGCGAAGGTGCGGCGCCGGGGCTCGGCCTCACCGGTCCAGGTGGTGACCTGTGAGCGGCCGTGGATCGTCATCCCGTGCGTCAGGATGCGGGTCACGGTCAGTGGTACGTCCTGCATGGTGCTCAGCACGGCGTCCTCCCGGTGGGCGCTACGTGGCAGTAATAAGGGTGGCCTGATTCTGCGCACGTACCGCTCGGTATGTCACTACTTCCGGGAGTACGAATCGTCCGAGCCCCCGCGGGAGGCCGGAGGAGGTCAGCGGGCCGGGGACAGTTCCGGGTCCTCCCGGAGCTTGCCGAGGGCGCGCGAGACGGCGCTCTTGACCGTACCGACGGAGACGCCCAGGACCTCGGCCGTCTGGACCTCGCTGAGGTCCTCGTAGTAGCGCAGGACGACCATCGCGCGCTGGCGGTCCGGCAGCTTCATGACCGCCCGCCACATCGCGTCGCGCAGCGCCTGCTGCTCGGCGGGGTCGGCAGCCGTGGCGGCGGTGGCGGTGGCGGCGGGCTCGGGCAGCTCGTCGGTGGTGAACTCGTCGACCTTGCGCTTGCGCCACTGGGAGGTGCGGGTGTTGAGCAGGGCGCGGCGTACGTAGCCGTCGAGGGCGCGGTGGTCCTCGATGCGGTCCCAGGCGACGTACGTCTTGGTGAGCGCCGTCTGCAGCAGGTCCTCCGCGTCGCACGGGTTCGCGATGAGCGAGCGCGCGGTGCGCAGCAGCACGGGCCCCCGGGCGCGGACGTACACGGAGAACGACGGGTAGGGCTCGGGTGCCGGCGCCGCGCCCTCGTCGCCGCCCTGGGTGCGCTGGTGCAGACAGGCGTGGTCATGGCTCCACGCTAGGAGCGGGTACCGCGCCGCGGATCGGCCCCAGGTCCCGAAGCCGGATCCGCCTCAGGTTGTAGGGGTGGTGCCGGCCCCACCTCCTGAGGGTGGAGGACGCCCGGGCTTCCGTAAGGGGCGCGTCTCGGGGGCGGGGCCGGCTCGTCGGCCGTTGTGGCAGGTCAGGGGCGGATCCGGGCGACAGGGGCGTCCACCGTGTTGCGGTCGATGTTCAGGCGCCGGCCGCCGTGCTTCTCCGTGACGTTCCCGGCGTACTGGTGGATGCGGCGGTGCGGCGTCCAGGCCCGGTCGGACAGGGACCGCTCGCCGTACAGCGACGGCTTGCCGTTCCAGCGGGCGAACCACATCGCCGACGGCAGGTCCGCCTCCTTCGCTTTGCGGGCGCGCTCCATGTGCCGCACGCCGGAATCCGCGCTGCTGTAGAAGCCGGGGAGGTACGCGTACTTGCGCACTTCGCGGCTCCAGCCGCGGACGAAGTCGAGGGTGGTACGGGCGCAGCGGCTGTTTCCCGCGTCGTACGCCTCCATGTCGAGGTAGAGCGCGCTGCCCTTGAGCATGCCCAGCTTCTTCGCCGCGCCGACCGCCTCCCTGGCCTCCTTCTTGCCCTGGCGCCAGGGCGCGTTGCCCATCCTGACGTGCCGCTTGTTCTTGTCCACTACGCAGGGGGACTGCGAGCCGACGAAGACGGGCAGCAGCCGCCAGCCCAGCCGGTCCACGTCCGCCACCCACTTCTTGGTGAGGTTGCTCTGCTTGGGGCAGGCCCGGCCGCGGCCTCCGAAGTAGACGCCGACGGCCCGGTACGGGGAGGAGCGCCAGGCCCGCATGGTGGAGAGCGAAGGGGTCAGGCAGGTGTCGAAGGCCCGGCCGCGGAAGGTCACGGTGGGGGCCGCGGCGGAGGCCGGGACGGGAGCGGGGGCCGGGGCTCTCGACTGCGCGTCCGCCGGTTGCGGAACGCCCAGCAGTCCGAGCACGGCCACCAGCGCGACTGCGTATCCGAGGAGTCTTTGCAGGTGCATGGGGAGAGTGAACGTGCCCCCGGCGCCGCCGGGCGCCTCTCACACCCCGCCGTCAGCCATCCGCGCCCAGGTTCAACCCGGACGGTGGGAACCGCGTACCCGGCCGGCCGAACCCGGCCGCGATCGGGGCCGGAACGGGAACGGCCTGCGTGACGGTGCCGAAAGCACCGTCACGCAGGAGTCGTTCACCCCGCAGCACAGACCCCGGCCGGGCCCCGGCTCACCAGAGCTCGGTGAAGTTCACCGCGACGTTGTCGTTGGACTGGTCGATCGCCGTGAAGCCCCAGCCGTTCACATTCGCCGTGTTGTTCTGGTTCGACGCACCGGCCCCCGTCGCGACCTGTTGTGTGGTGGCCGAGTTGCCGTAGTTGTCGTTGCCGACACCGCTGCCGCCGATCGTGGCCACGCTGGCGTTGGATCCGTCGTTCGCGAAGGAGCCGTTGTCCGCGAGGGCGACACCCGAGAAGAGAGCGGCCGTGAGAGGCAGGGCGGCAACGGCGGCGATGACGCGAGCGGTACGGATGTTTGCCATGTGAGTTCCTCCGTGGGCTGTAAGTACGGCTTGTCCCAGGGCAGTTGGCCGACTGCCTCAGCGTTGGTCACGACGTCGCGAGATCAGAATTGCCCACCGAATCCCTGGCGAACCGGGCCGGAGGCCCTTATTCCCCCTCAAGCGTGAGGACATGTCGATAAACACCCTTCACGCCACCAAAACCCCAGCTCACCCCCGCCGCACCCCACAACCCGGACATGGCAAGGGAAAAAGCGTTCCGGCACATTTCCGGCCGGCCCCTCCCTCCACCCGCCCCCTTCCCTTCTTCGAACGTGAGTACGAAAATAGATCCATGGCCACCTCCGACCGGCGCGCCGCCACCCTGGCCCTCGCCCACGCTCTCTCCGCCGCCGAGCGCGGGCTCCCCGTCATCCCCCTGTCCCGCACCAAACTCCCCGCCCTGCGCTCCCCGCACCGGGAGCCCCCGACGCCGTCCTGTGCCGGGGCGAGTGCGCGCCCGGGACACCGGCGTCCACGACGGCCACCGCCGACCCCGCCGCCGTCCGCGCCCTCTTCGCCGCCGCCCCCTGGGCCACCGGCTACGGCATCGCCTGCGGCCGGCCCCCGCACCACCTCATCGGCATCGACCTCGACACGAAATCGGACACCGACGCCACCGCGTCCCTCCGGCACCTGGCACTGCGGCACCTCTTCACGATCCCGGAGACCGTCGTCGTCCTCACCCCCAGCGGCGGCCGCCACATCTGGCTGACCGGCCCGCCCGGCGTCACCGTCCCCAACTCCGCGAGCCGCCTCGCCCCCGGCGTCGACATCCGCGGTACCGGCGGCTACCTGGTGGGCCCCGGCTCCCTCACCACCCACGGCATCTACCGCACCGCGCCCGGCACCGGCCACCTCGCGCCGGCCCCTGCCCCCGCCGCCTCCTGCGCCTCCTCACGCCCCCGCGCGCTCCCACCCCGCGCGGCCGCCCCGCCGACGGGACCGGACGCGGCCACGGCCTGGTCCAGTTCGTACGGGCGGCACACGAGGGCCAGCGCAACACCCGCCTGTTCTGGGCCGGCTGCCGCGCGTACGAGAACGGCACTCGGCGACTCCCTCGCGGACGCGCTCGCCGAAGCGGCCGTCCACACGGCCTCACCGACCGCGAGGCCCGCGCCCACCCTCGCCTCCGCCCGCCCGCCTCACCACGGCGTCCTGAGCCCGCGCACACGGCAACGGCACCGCGCGCGAGCGCCCACCGCGCGAGCGCCCACGCGACACGCGCCGGACACGCCAAGGGCGCCCGGAGACTCCGGACGCCCCTTCGGACGTACTGCGGTGGGTGTGGGATTTGAACCCACGGTGACATCGCTGCCACGACGGTTTTCAAGACCGTTCCCTTAGGCCGCTCGGGCAACCCACCCTCGCGCCACCGGCCCGCGGTGCGCGAGGACAGCCTAGCCGGTCAGCTGTCGTCGCCCTCGCGCTGGCCCAGGGTGACTTCGACCGTCGAGGTCTTGCCGTCGCGCTCGTATGTGAGCGTGACCTTGTCGCCCGGCTTGTGGGTCCAGATCTCGCTGATCAGGGTCGGACCGCTGTCGATCACCCGGTCGTCGAGCTTGGTGATGACATCGCCCGCCTTCAGACCGGCCTTGCCCGCCGGGCTGTCCGACGGGACCGCCGGGGTGCCGCCCGTGCCGCGGTCCGCGATGACGGCGCCGCCGTCGCCCTTCGGGTCCATGGAGACCGTGGCACCGATCACCGGGTAGACCGGCCGGCCCGTCTTGATCAGCTGCTGGGCGACCGTGTTCGCCTGGTTGACCGGGATCGCGAAGCCCAGGCCGATGGAGCCCGCCTGGGACTGGCCGAAGCCACCGGTGCCGGCCGACTGGATGGCCGAGTTGATGCCGATGACGGCGCCGCTCGAATCGAGCAGCGGGCCGCCCGAGTTGCCCGGGTTGATCGACGCGTCGGTCTGCAGGGCGCTCATGTACGACGCCTTGCTGTTCTGGCCGTCGCCCGAGGCCACGGGCCGGTTCTTGGCGCTGATGATGCCGGTGGTCACCGTGTTCGACAGACCGAAGGGCGCGCCGATGGCGATCGTCGAGTCGCCGACCGCGACCTTGTCCGAGTTGCCCAGCGGCAGCGGGGCCAGACCGGAAGGGGCGTTCTTCAGCTTCAGCACGGCCACGTCGTAGCCCTGCGCGCGGCCGACCACCTCGGCGTCGTACTCCTTGCCGTTGGAGAAGGTGACCGACAGGTCGCCGCCGTCCGCCGCGGACGCCACCACGTGGTTGTTGGTGACGATGTGGCCCTGCACGTCGTAGACGAAGCCCGTTCCCGTGCCGCCCTCGCCGTCGCCGCCCTGCGCCTCGATGGTGACGACGCTCGGCAGGGCCTTGGCCGCGACCGCCGCGACGGTGCCCGGGTCGCGCTTGAAGTCCTTCGCGTTGCCGGACGCGGAGACGGTGGTCGAGTCGGTGGGGCTGTCGCCCCGCTCGGCGGCCCAGTACCCGATGCCGCCTCCGACGCCGCCCGCGACCAGCGCGGCGGCCAGCACCCCGGCGACGATCGACGCCGGCGCGCTTCTTCTTGTGGGCGGGAGGTACGGGCCCCATGGGCGCGCCCCACCCGGGACCGCCGCCGTCACCACTGCCACCGCCGTCCAGTACGG